>JBCEBZ010000340.1:0-14608 GCA_039206675.1 Rhodococcus sp. (in: high G+C Gram-positive bacteria)
TCTCCTGGCCGGCGGGTCCGAGCCGTGCGAACTTCATCGTTCCTCCATCCGGCCGTATGACCGATACATCTAATGAATTGGGCGCCTCGGGCACGCTACCACCGATCTAATTGGGGCGCAGGTCGCTCCGGAGGAGTGTTCAGCTCGCTTCGGATTAATGAGCACGGTCAAGGTAGACGCGCTGTGCGGTCCCGGACAGCACGAGATCGCGTTCTATGGTGTCGAATCCGGCCAGAGCCGAGGTCGTAGAGTGCACGACCTCGTCGTACGCCGCGAACTCGGACGACACGGGCCAGTCGGACCCGAACATGGTTCTGTTTGGTCCGAACGTCTCGACGCAGTCGCGTACATATGCATCGACAGGTGCGGTTCGCCACGCCTCACGCGCCTCGGACACGAGGCCGGAGATCTTGCAGGCGACATTCGGACGGAGAGCCAGCTGCTGGATCCACGCGAGCCACGTTCGGTACGCAGCGTCTTGACGGTCCGTGATCGGCGGCTTGCCCGCGTGGTCCAGCACGAATGTGGCGTCGGGGAGCGCGTTGACGAGCGACAGGGCGGCCCGCCACTGGGGCGGTCTGACCAGAAGATCGATGACAAGATCCTGCCGGGTTGCGGCCGACAGCCCTCGGATAACATCTGCGCGGATAAGCCAATTCGGGTCCGGTTCGTCCTGGGCTTGATGTCGAAGCCCGACCAGCGGTGCGCGGCCGGGAGCGTTGGAACGGAGCTCGTGGATCGCCTCTTCCATCTTGGGACTTGTGAAGTCGGCCCACCCAACGACGGCAGCGACTGGGGGTTGAGCGTGCATCAGCCGAACGGTCTCCTCCGTTGCTCGCGCTCGCCTGGACCGCCACGCTGTCGCGGACATCGGTGTCGTGAACTGCGGCGTGGAACTCCGCGGACGTGAAGCGCCCACGAAGAAACGAGCGCTCCGACATCCAGGGAAGCGGTTGTCGGGTTGCGTCCCAGAGGTGGTGGTGTGCATCAACGATTGCGGCGATCATCGTCTTCCTGCTGTAACGAATCGGTCACGTGTCCGACATTGATCAGATGACTTGGGCTCGATCGTGCTAGCGTAAGACCGCCTCAGTCAATTGAGCCACCCGGTTGTCGGACCAAACAGGCCACGCAGAGTCGCTAGCCAACGCTCCGGGTGATACCCGAAAGGATGCCAACGATGGCACGTATTCGCTTCTCGGCGCCGCTCCGGCCGCATCAGTGGCGTCGGGGTCTCGCCGTCGCTGCCGCCGGGGCGATGCTCGCGGTCGGCCTGACCGCCTGTTCGTCGGGCGGATCCGGGACCGACTCCTCGTCGTCGCCGGTGACGATCTCGTTCTGGTCGTGGGTGCCGGGAATCGAGAAGGCGGTCGCGCAGTGGAACAAGCAGAACCCGGACATCCACGTCAAGTTCACCCGCATCTCCAGCGCCGACAGCTCGAAGACCCAGACGGCAGTGGAAGCCGGGACTGGACCGGACGTCGCGCAGTTCAGCCAGCACGACCTGCCCGACTACGTCATCAAGCACGATGTGCTTGATATCACCAAGTACGTCGGTTCCACGAAGAACCGGTACACCGCATCGTCATGGCAGGCGGTCGACTTCAGCGGACACGTGTACGCGGTCCCGCAGGACAGCGGCCCGCATGCGCTGATGTACCGGAAGGACATCTTCGAGCAGTACGGCCTGACCGTGCCGAAGACCTGGGACGAGTACATCGCGGACGCCAAGAAACTGCACGCGGCGAACCCGAAGATCTACATCGCACAGTTCTCGGCGAACGAGCCCGGCATGTACTACGGCGACATGGTCCAAGGCGGCGGCAGCTGGTACGGCACCAAGGGCGACTCTTGGACCGTGGACGTCAACAGTGCCGCGAACAAGAAGGTGTTCGCTCGATACCAGACGCTGTTGGACGACGGTCTGGTGAAGAACGAGCAGATGTGGACGCAGCAGTACTGGTCCGACGTCAACAACGGCACGATCGCCTCGATCAACTACGCAGCCTGGTTCCCGACGATTCTCGAGTCCAACACGAAGGGCCTGTCGGGCAAGTGGGCCGTCGCACCGAGCCCGTCGGACAGCGGCAACGGAGTTTCCGGCGACAGTGGCGGATCGGTCAACGCCATCATGAAGGGCGCGAAGCACCCGGAGCAGGCTGCGAAGTTCATCACCTGGCTGAACAGCTCCAAGTCTGGCGTCGACCACCTCATCGAGCAGGGAGGGCTGTTCCCCTCTGCAAAGATCGGGCAGTCGAGCAGCCTGCTGCAGAAGTCGTCGACGTTCTTCGGGGGGCAGAACATCAACAAGGTGTTCCAAAAGGCCGCATCACACGTGCCGACGAAGAACGTCGAGGGCCCGCAGTATGAGGCCACGTATACCGAGATCCAGGACCAGTTCGCGAAGGTGTCGAACGGCACCGCAACCTTCGACCAGGCGCTGAACGCCACTGAGCAGAAGGTCAAGTCGAACCTGAAGAGCGCAGGGCTGAGCGTCAAATGACCGTGTCTGCTCCTGAGCGTGCGGCAACGCGCCGCCTCGCTTCCCGCCGCGGCGGGAAGCGAGGCGGCGCGACGCCCTACGTGTTCGTTGGCCCGTTCGTGGTTCTGTTCATGCTGTTCCTCGTCGTGCCGATCGTCGTCGCGATCGTCACGAGCCTGTTCGCGGTGAGCCAGTCGGGTCTCGGCTTCACCTCGACCGCGCAGACTTCGTTCGTGTGGTTCAAGAACTACCTGACCGCTCTGTCCGACGGTCAATTCGTCGCCGGCTTCGGACGGGTGTTCCTGTTCGGCGTGGTGCAGGTCCCGGTGATGCTCGGCATCGCGTTGATGCTCGCGCTGCTGTTCGATTCGTCCGTGGTGCGACTCAAGCGGTTCTTTCAGATCGCCGTGTTCATGCCTTACGCCGTTCCCGGCGTGGTCGCTGCCCTGCTGTGGGGGTTTCTGTATCAAGGGGGAGTGAGCCCGATCGTTCAGGGTCTGCACGCGATCGGGGTTCCTGTGAACTTCCTCGCCCCGGGGACGGTCCTGTGGTCTGTGGCGAACATCAGCACCTGGTCCTATGTCGGCGTGAACATGCTCATCATGTTCACCTCGCTCCAGTCCGTTCCCCGCGAGATGTACGAGGCGGCCCGCATCGACGGCGCCTCCGAGTTTCGGATGGCGATGCAGATCAAGATCCCGATGATTGCCCCGGCGATCTTGCTGACATGCTTGTTCTCGATTATCGGCACGCTGCAGCTGTTCAATGAGCCGCAGGTTCTTCGATCGATCACCTCGAACGTAGGCGGCGAATTCACGCCGAACATGGCCGTGTACTCGGTCACCACGCAGTCCGGCAACGTCAATCTCGGTTCCGCGATGGCCATCATCCTCGGGCTGGTGACGTTCGTCCTCTCGATCGTCGTATCCCGAGCGACCAACCGAAGGGATTCAGCAGCATGACCGCGACGCTGACCGAAGCCGTCACCACCCAGCCGCGCCGGCGCTCGACGCGACGCTTCGCCGAGGGCGAACGGCCGTCGCGGCTGTCTGTCGGGATCGTCTGGATCGTGATGGGGCTTGCCACCCTGTACTTCCTCGTCCCGGTCGTGTGGCTCGTGATCGCGGCGACGAAGAGCCAGTCCGACCTGTTCACGACCCCTGGCTTCGGGTTCGCGACCTTCCACCTCTGGGAAAACGTCCGTTCGCTCAGCACCTACGACGGAGGGATCTTCTGGCGGTGGATGCTGAACTCGTTGCTGTATTCCGGGGTCGGATCCGTGCTGACGATGCTGCTGTCCGCCGTCACCGGATACGCCCTGGCCGTCTTCCGCTTCCGCGGAAAGGCGCTTCTGCAGGGCGCCATTCTCGCTAGCCTGCTCGTGCCCACGACCGTGCTGGCGCAGCCGACGTACGTGCTCCTAGTGCACCTGGGTCTCAGCAACAACTACCTCGGTGTGCTGTTGCCGTCCCTGGTCTACCCGTTCGGGGTCATGCTGTCGTACATCACGGCCAGAAGCTCTGTACCGACCGAGATCATCGAAGCTGCACGTCTCGACGGCGCCAGCGAGGCTCGGGTGTTCTTCTCGATCGCGTTCCGTCTCATGGGAACGGGTCTGACGACGGTGCTGCTGTTCGCGTTCATGGGGAGCTGGAACAACTTCCTCCTCCCGCTGCTGGTCCTGAACGACCGCAGCCTCTTCCCCGTCACGCTCGGATTGAACGGTTGGGCCAACCAGACGACGTCCGTGGCCGGGCTGCAGATCCTGACCATCACCGGCGCGCTCGTGTCGGTGATTCCGATCGTTGCGATCTTCATCGCGTTGCAGCGGTTCTGGAAATCCGGCGTCTCCGCTGGCGGCGTCCGGTTCTAGCAGGTCGGACCGATCGCGTATCTTCGAAGGGGATGCGGCTGGTCCGGCGGTAGATCGGACCAGCCGCATCCCCGAATCATTGGAGGCTCGGTTCGTGATCGAGACGGAAGCTCCCCTGTCACAGACTCAAGTCGTCGTGCAGGGCATCAAGCAGATGATCGTGGAAGGCAGCCTCGGCCCCGGCGCGCGGCTTCCTATCGAGAAAGAGCTCGCCACGGCTCTAGGGGTGTCGCGGGGATCGCTGCGCGAAGGCGTCCGTGCACTTGTGACGTTGGGAGTTCTCGACACGCGCCAAGGCGCCGGTACGTACGTGACCAGCCTGGACGCGTCGCTGTTAACTGCGCCGGTCAGCTTCATCGTGGATCTGCAGAGCGCCGACAGCGCCCTCGATCTGCACGTTGTTCGCCGTACGTTGGAAACGCAGGCGGCATCCCTGTCGGCCGCGCGCGTCGACGGCGAGTCGATCGCGTCCATCGAAGCGGCACTGGAGGATATGCGCAAGGCCGCGGACGAGGCGGACCACGAGGCGATGCTAGACGCGGACATGCGGTTCCACCGGGCGATCGCCGTCGGATCGGGCAACCCGGTCCTCGCCGCACTGATCGAGTCCCTCACCGCACTGACAGTCAGGGACCGGCTCTGGCGCGCCATCGTCGACGACCGCGCGGAACAGACCACGATCGCCGAACACGCGGCCATCCTGCGCGCCCTCCGCGATCGTTCACCAGAGCGGGCAGCGATGCGGATGGCCAACCATTTGCTCCAGGTGGAGGAGTTCCTCGCAGCTTCGGCGTAGAACAGGGATCGGACGCACATCGGCGTCTCGCGAGCGAGCGTCGACCGAGCGCAGGACCACCCGCGGAACTAACGCCGAACGGGGGCGCTCGAACGTGCCTCGCTATTCCGGCCTCGGGCAGCATTCGCTCTGCACGGGGTCGGGTGACCTCAGGCGCGGGCTACCGTGATGCGCACCGTCTCGGACAGCGCCCTCACCATGAGGCGGCACCGTCCCTCGGGAGCAGGCGCAGCAGCTGTGACGTCGGCGCCCCGTACTCTGAGGTCCGGCAAATCCGGCAGGCACACGATTATCGTCCTCCGCGCGGCGTCACGGATGGTCAGATCGAGAGTCGCTGTGGTCCACTCGACGTCGATGACGGCGCCGCCGCGGGCATGGATGCCGGTGATCCTGCCGTGTTCCCATGCGGCGGGCACGGCGTTGAAGACGCGGAGCACGCCTCCGTGGCTCTGCACGAGCGACTCGACGATTCCAGCGGTCAGGCCAAAATTCCCGTCGATCTGGAAGCGGTATCCCGACGGATGGTCGTCGACGGGATGGAGGTCGAGCAGCGACTCGGACGTGAGGTCGCGAAGCAGGATCCGAAGCGACTGTTCCACGAGGGACGCATCGCGCAACCGTGCGGCCAGGTTGAGGATCCAGGACTGACTCCACCCGGTATGCCCGCTTCCGTGCGCGAGCCGGTCTCGTAGGGCCGCGACCGCCGCGTGGAACAGCGCAGGCGTCGTGACCTCGTCGATGCTGTCCCCCGGGTAGACGCCGTATAGGTGCGACAGATGGCGGTGGCCCCGGTCCTCGGGAAGGCGATCGTCGGCCCACTCGAGCAGCGTTCCGTCATCGCCGACCGTCGGGACAGCGATGCCGTGGAGCGCCGTCGCGACCTCTGCTCGCAATGCCGGGTCGCGGGTCAGCTGCGCGGCTTTCTCGAGTAGCGGCCGGTAGAGCGCGAGATCCATCGTCGTGCCGGCACTGGTCGCCGCGAGCGTGCCTCGGTCCTCGAAGCGGTGCTCAGGAGAGGTGGAGGGGCTCGGCGACAGCCGCCCGTCCGAGCGCTCGACGAGCATGTCCAGCGCGAACTTTGCCGAGCCCTCGACTGCAGGCCGAAGGACCTCGTCGGTGAACCGGCCCTCCGCCCGGAAAGCGTCGCGGTCGATCAGGTGCGCCACGAGCCATGCGCCCGCGGACGGCCAGTTCGCCCACTGCGGCTCTCCTCGGACGGGCGCTGAGAATCCCCACACGTCCGTGTTGTGATGCACCGTCCATCCGCGTGCGCCGTAGAACTCGCGTGCAGCGGCGGGGTTCGCGGCGAGGTCCGCGACGAAGGACTCGAGCGGCTCCGCGAGTTCGCCGAGTCCGCTCGGGTACGCGGCCCAGTAGTTCATCTGCAGGTTGATGTTCGTGGTGTAGTTGCAGCTCCACCCGGGCCTGACGTCCTCATTCCAGATCCCCTGCAGATTCGCAGGCTGTGTGCCTCGGCGGGAGCTCGCGATGAGCAGATAACGTCCGAGATCGAATCCACGCTCGACGTCGTCGGCCTCGGCCTGGTACGTGCCGTTGCGGAGCGTGAGCGTGGTGCGGTCGAACAGGCTGTGCTGGTCCGCCCGATGCCGCTCCCGGAGCTTTCCGGTCGATAGCCCAGCGGCGCGAAGGATGATCTGCTGTGCTTGGTCCGCCAGCATGGGAAGGTCGGCCGAGGGTCGCTCGTGTCGACCGCGGAACCCATCAACGGCCGCGACGAGGAGGCGCGCCCCGGAGATCTGTGGTTGGACCAGTACGGCGACTGCGAACCCCATGCCGGCCGAGACGGTCCCGTCCGGGCCCGGCTGTGCATCCGCATACTGGATGGGACTCGGGTCGTCGACGTAGATCGGCAGCGCGACGCTGGGTGCTCGTCCGACCCAGACCTGGACGCGGTCGTCGGGTCTGGCGGACGGCATCGGGTCGTGGAAGGGGTGGGGGCTGTCGAACTCCACCCGCAGGTCGGTCGTGTTCTGCGCTTCTACGACGAGGACGTCGTCGACTGCCGAGACGAACGACGACATGGAGCCAGGGAGCCCATGGGACCGGTATCGATGGGACGCCTCTGCGTTTCGCATATCGAGTTCGCGTCGGTAGTCCTCGGCGTCGTCGATGGGGCCATGGTGCACATGAAGGGTTCCAACTGGCTGATACGACTGCGTCCAGGAGCCGGACTGGAGGCGTTCCGCGAGCCGGTCCGCGTCTGTGAAGCGCTTCTCCCTGATCGCGTGGCGCAGGGACGTCAACGTCCCTGGACGCGCCGGGTCGTGGCTGATCGCCGACGACGCGGGGCCGCCGGACCAGAACGTGTCGAGGTTCAACCCGATTTTCTCCACGCCCGGGCGGCCGTGCATTGTCGCGCCCAAGTGTCCGTTGCCGAGCAGGAAGGCGTCGTTGAACCCACGTGCAGGCGTCGTCCGCTGGATGGCGTGTCGGTTCATTCGAACACCTCGATCGCGGCGATTTCGGTTCTGGGGTGCCGTGGCCGTGCGCGCACGAATCGTGCCAGCCGGCCGTCGGCGTCGAAGGTTGCGGCGTCGTCGCTGTGGTGCGCTGCTGCGGGCCGGTAGTGAATCCCGTCCTCGGACGTCGCAAGGTCCGAGATCGTTCCGGTGGTGCTGAATCGGACCATGATGCGGCGGATAGGATGCGGTCCTTCGAGATCCACCACGAGTTCCGGGGCCGGGTCGTCCGGTGCCGCGGCCCAGGTCCCATCATCGAGGGCTGTGACGGCGGCCGCGGAGTGTCCCGGCGCAGTGCTGGACGCGAACACGGGACGGCTGCGGGAGATCGGCATCGCACCGGTGGATCGCGGCCCGACGAGCCGTGATGGCGGCCCCGCCGGTTTGCGTCGGAAGGTCCCGTCCCAGCGTTCGTCGCCGTGGGCAGTGATGACGAGTTCGGCGGAGGGGAGTCCCGGTGCGCGCGCGTGGACGACGATCGGGCCCGCGGCGTAGGCGCGGAGCTCGATGGCCCCGATGCCGTCGACGAACGATCCGTTGTTCGGGGAAAGGCGGTGGTGTCGGCCGGCGGGGAATTCGGCACCGCCGGAGACGACCTCCAATTGGATCTCGAGTGTAGCCTCGACGACTCGGCCTTCGGCGTCCGTGGCGGTGAGGACGATCCGTGCGTCGTCGAGGCCGTCGATGCCGATGGAGTTGGTATCGGAGGAGATCTCGAGCCGCGACGCGGTCGATGCGACCGGCCGGTTTGGGGCGCGGACGCCGGTCTGCTCCTGCCGGTACCAGTACCAGGCGCGGAGGGGGATCCTGTGGTGGTCGACGATGCCCATGCGTCCCATGCCGGGGGCGATGCTGGCGTGGTGGAAGACGCACCAGAGAGCGATCCCGGATCGCCAGGCCCGCGGGTACTGCACGTCGTCGGCGTAGCTGGGCGCGAAGGCGCCGGGCCTGTCGGCGATGATGCTGCCGTACTCGGAGACGATGTTCGGCCGTTCCGGGTGCTGGTACAGGGTGGCGCCGTCGCCGTTGTAGCCGACGACGTCGCCGAACTGGTCGAAGCCCTTCCGCTGCGCGCCGCCGACGGCGACGGGTCGCGTCGGATCGGAGTCATGCGCGAGGTCGATCATCCGTTGGGTGAGGGCTTTGGCGGCAGCGACGACTTCGTCGTCCGAGAAGAAGACCTCGTTGCCGGTCGACCAGACGATGACGCTGGGATGGTTGCGATTCGCATCGATCATCTCGGTCATCGCGGCTAGACAGCTTTCCTCGAACGCCGGCTGGTCCGCCACATCGGGCGGGTAAGCGCTGGCGGTCCAGTAGCCTTCGATGTTCTCACCGCCCATGCCCCAGAACGGCGCCTCCGACCAGAACAGCAGCCCCTGCCTGTCGCATTCCTCCGCGAACGCCTCGTGGTGAGGGTAGTGCGATCCGCGGACGAAGTTGAATCCGGCCTCTTTGATGAGCGCGATGTCACGGCGGATGCTCGCCCGGGTTCCGGCGTCGCCCCATCCCGCACGGTCCTGGTGCGCGTTGACGCCGTTGAGGAGCAGATGCTCCCCGTTGAGGTAGAAGCCGCGATCGGCGGTGAACTCGAGCGTGCGGATCCCGAACGACGTGCGTACTTCGTCGATCAGTGCCCCGTCGTGCGCCGTTCTGACCGCCGTGTAAGCGGTGTAGAGCGCCGGCGAGTCGGGCGACCAGAGTTCCGGATCGGCCACGACGAGGGCGGCGTGGGCGGTTGCGATCCCGCGCGCAGGAACGGTGGCCGTGCCGATGGCCGAGGCGACCTGCTCGCCGGCCAACAGCAGAAGGGTGGACACGCTGCACTCGATGTCGTGCCGAGTGTCGTTGCGAATGCGGACGTCCGCGTGCACCATGGCTTCGGCGGAGGATACCTGCGGCGTCGTGAGCGTCACACCGTGTCGATCGATGCGGGCCATGTCGGTGACGATGAGTTCGACGTCGCGATAGACGCCTCCGTTGAACACGTGCTCGCCCGCACGCGGCGCGAGCCGCGCGTCCCACCGGTTGTCGACGCGAACGAACACCACGTTGCGCCCTGCCGTCAGGTACGGCGTGAGATCGACCTCGAACGCGCTGTAGCCGCCGGCGTGCGACCCGGCCAGCAGACCGTTGCAGTAGACCTCGGTGTGCTGGAACACCCCGTGGAATTCGAGTGCCACCCGGCGTCCGGTCCATGATGCGGGGATGTCGAGGTTGCGGCGGTAGCTGCCAAAGCCGACGTAGAAGTCCGTTTCCAGACCTGCCGGGATGCCGAACGAGTGCGGCAGCTCGACTTCGTACCAGTCCTCGACGGATACCTCCGGCCACCGCGCCGCGAGTTCATCACCGAAGAGGAACCGCCAGTCACGGTTGAGGGGCAACCGCAGGCGCGGTGAATCCATATACGTCGTCTGTCCTCTGAGTGATGGGATCAATCGGTTGCGGTCACCCACTAGCCTAGGGCATGACGGATCGAGGGTCCTCGATACATCTAATGATTTGGACTACTATGAGTCTCTCGTCGAGAACCGTTGGCCGCCTCGGCAAGATCGGACTTGGGACCGCGCAGCTCGGCAACCTGTACGAGCCCATGACCGATGCGAACGCGGATTCGATCGTCGCTGCCGCTTGGGACGAGGGTGTCCGCTACTTCGACACCGCACCCCATTACGGACTCGGCCTCTCGGAGCGCCGACTCGGTCGTGCGCTCGCTCCGTACCCGCGGGACGAATACGTCCTCTCGACGAAGGTCGGGCGGCTCCTGGTAGCGAACCCCGCCGGGCCGGCCCCGGACGGTCAAGGGTTCGCTGTCACATCTGGGCTTCGGCGGGAGTGGGACTTCACCGCTGCGGGAGTGCAGCGAAGTCTGGAGGACAGCCTTGACCGGCTGGGCATGGACCGCGTCGACATCGCGTACGTGCACGACCCGGACGACTTCCTGGATCAAGCCGTTGACGAGGCGCTCCCGGCGCTGGCATCGCTCAGGGACGCCGGGATGCTCGAGGCAGTCGGCGCTGGCATGAACGATGCTGGCGCGCTGTCGCGAATCATCGATGAGGCCGACGTCGACGTCGTGATGTGCGCCGGGCGGCTGACTCTCCTCGATCAGTCGGCCCGCGACCTTCTACTCCCCGCTGCGCGTCGACGTGGAGTCGCGGTGGTCGCCGCAGCGCCCTTCAACTCCGGGCTCCTGGCTGAGCCGAGCGCGGCGGGCGACCTTCGGTTCGACTACAGGCCTGCACCACTCGGCCTCCGCGAACGGGCGAATGAGATCGCCAACGTCTGCGCCCGTTTCGGCGTCGCCCTCCCGGCGGCGGCGCTGGCTTTCCCGTTCTTGGATCCGACCGTGAGATGCGTCGTCGTCGGCATGCAGAGCATTGTCCAGGTTCGGCGGAACCTTGAAGCAGCGTTCGCAGATATCCCAGGGGACGTCTGGCATGAGCTAGCAGCGCGCGGCCTCGTTCCCCTCGACACTCCGGCGGTTTGATCGGATGAATATACGCGCATATGATGTCAGAGAGGCGAGCGCCGCGATGGAGCCGCAGAATCGTCTAACGAAAGGCTCGGGATGACGCAGATCACTCGTATACGTGTCCATGACGTCAGATTCCCGACCTCGGTCACCGCGGACGGCTCGGACGCCATGAACAAAGACGGCGACTACTCCGCGGCGTACGTCGTCCTCGAGACGTCCGACCCGGCGCTTCGTGGCTTCGGGTTCACATTCACCATCGGCCGGGGCAACGACGTGTGCGTCCTCGCCGCCGAGCTGCGCGCGGCCCACCTTGTCGGCCAGGACGTCGACGACATCTTGCGCGACCTCGGAGCGACCTACCGGCGGCTCAAGTCCGACACGCAGCTGCGGTGGCTCGGCCCTGATAAGGGCGTCGAGCACCTTGCGCTGGCGGCCGTGATGAACGCGGTGTGGGACCTCGCGGCGAGACGGGCACGGAAGCCGCTGTGGCGCTTTCTCGTGGACATGGCTCCAGAGGAGCTGGTCGCGGCCGCAGACTTTCAGTACCTCACCGACGCGGTTACACCGGATGAAGCCCTCGCGCTGTTGCGCGAGAAGGAACCGACCAGAGAACGACGGATCGCGGAGCTCGAGGCGAACGGATACCCGTGCTACACCACGAGCGCAGGGTGGCTCGGATATTCCGACGACAAGCTGCGTCGGCTCTGTGCCGAAGCCGTCGCTGCCGGCTACCGGCACGTCAAGCTCAAGGTCGGGGCGAATCTGGCAGACGATGTCCGCCGCTGCCGGATCGCCCGAGAGGTGATCGGCGACGAAGTAGCGCTCATGATCGATGCGAATCAGGTGTGGGACGTGCCTGAGGCGATCGACTGGGTGCGCGAGCTCGCGCCGTTTCGGCCGTGGTGGATCGAGGAGCCGACCAGTCCGGACGACGTGCTCGGGCATGCGCGGATCCGCAGCAGCGTCGCTCCGATCAAGGTCGCGACCGGCGAGCACGGCATGAACCGGGTGCTGTTCAAGCAGATGTTCCAGGCCGAAGCGATCGACGTCTGTCAGCTCGATGCGGCGCGGCTCGCGAGCGTGAACGAGATCATCTCGGTGTACCTGATGGCCGCGAAATACGGTGTACCCGTTTGTCCGCATGCCGGTGGCGTCGGACTGTGCGAACTCGTGCAGCACCTGTCCATGTTCGACTTCGTCGCCGTCTCCGGCAGCCTCGACGGACGCGTCACGGAATACGTCGACCATCTGCATGAGCACTTCGTCGAGCCGTGCGTCGTCGTCGGGGGCGCCTACCGGGTCCCGAACGCGCCCGGGTACAGCGCCGAGATGTTCGACTCGACGATTGACGACTTCGAGTATCCGAACGGCGCGTACTGGGCCAGCGCGCCCTCAGAATTTGCAGTGGCCCGATGAGCAGGCGGCCCCTCGCGCCGCCATTGTGGTTCGGCGGGGACTACAACCCGGAGCAGTGGCCCTCCGACGTGTGGCAGGAGGACATCGATCTGATGGTCCGAGCGGGCGTCACGATGGCGACCGTCGGCGTGTTCTCGTGGGCGGCCCTCGAACCCTCCGACGGCCGATTCGACTTCGAATGGCTTGACGACGTCTTGGAGCGGCTCGAGGCTGCAGGCATCGGCGTCGACCTCGCCACCGGGACGGCGTCCCCACCGCCGTGGCTGACCCACGAGCACCCGGACGTGCTACCCGTCACCCGCGACGGCGTCACGCTGGGATCCGGCAGCCGCCAGCAGTACAGCCCAAGCTCGTCCACGTATCGCCGTTACGCGACGAGATTGACCCGCGCAATGGCCGAACGCTACGGAACCCACGGGGCGCTGCGGGCATGGCACGTCAACAACGAATACGGCTGCCATGTGAGCAGATCGTACGACCGCGAGTCTGCGGCCGCGTTCCGAAACTGGTTGCGGGAACGCTACGGGTCGATCGATGGACTCAACGATGCGTGGGGAACCGCGTTCTGGTCGCAGCGATACGGATCCTTCGACGAGATCGAGCCCCCGCGGGCCGCGCCGACCACCTTGAACCCCACCCAGGTCCTCGATTTCGACCGGTTCTCCTCGGACGCTCTGCTGGAGCTGTTCCGCTCAGAGGCGGCGATCCTGCGGGAGGTGACGCCGGATGTGCCGATCACGACGAACTTCATGGGCCTGTTCGGACCCCTGGACTACTGGCGATGGGCTCGAGAACTCGACTTCGTCTCCGACGACAGCTACCCCGACCCTGCCGACCCGGACGCACCGCTCACCGCGGCGCTCTCTCGAGACCTGATGCGTTCCCTCGGCCACGGAAAGCCCTGGGTCCTGATGGAGCAAGCCCCGAGCGCCGTCAACTGGCGCGGCAGCAACCGGCCAAAGCCTCCCGGCTGGAACCGGTCCCTTGCGCTGCAAGCAGTAGCCCGCGGCGCCGACGGCGTCATGCACTTTCAGTGGCGGCAGTCCAGAAAGGGCGCCGAGAAGTTCCACTCCGCGCTGCTCCCGCACGCCGGCGCGAACACCCGCGTCTACGAGGAGGCAGCCGAACTCGGCCATGACCTCCGGCGCTTGGGCGACATAGCAGGAACCAAGATCCACGCGCGTACGGCGATCGTGCTCGATTGGGACTCGTGGTGGACGCTCCAGCAGGAGGCCATGCCTGCCAACCTGGATTACGCGGCCCTGCTGACCGACTGGTATCAGGCCTTCTGGCGACGCGGCGAACGGGTCGACTTCGTGCCCACCGACGGACCGTTCGACGCGTACGACACCGTCGTCGTACCTGCACTCGTCACGGTCACAGACGAGGACCTGTCCCGTCTCGCAGCCGTCGCCGAGGACGGCAAGACGCTCATCGTCACGTTCCAGACCGGGGTGCTCGACCCCACACTCGGAGTCCACCGGGACGGGTACCTTGGCCCGCTGGCCAAGCATCTCGGCATCCGACTCCTCGAGTTCGCACCGACCGGCAACAGCAGCCCCAAGACAAGCGTCACCGGAACCGTGCTCGGGCACCTCGACGCGACGAACTGGCAGGAGCATCTCGAACTCGCAGGCGCGGTCCTCGAGGCCACCTTCGACGACGGCTGGCTCGCTGGCTCGCCGGCCGTCACCCGTCGCGAAACCGCCTCCGGCGGAGACGCCTGGTACATCGCCACACAGCTGACAAGAGACAGCATTGCCCGGCTGCTCGATACGGCGCTCGGCGCCGCCGACCCGACCGTCGTCCGGCTACACGATGCCGGGATCGAACTCATCGACCGCGGAAGATTCAGATTCATCATCAACCACTCAGCATCCACGTGGGCGGGCAAGGTGGATGACATAGAGCTGATGATTCCGGCGTGGAGTACGCAGATCCTCGAGAATCCCACTCATTGATTGTTGTTCGCGTGGGAAAGCAGAGATGGAGAGGTGTAGTCGTCGGGCCGGGACTGCTGCAGGTTCAGTTGACTCATTCGTTTAGGCCGCGAGTGCGACCTGTGGGTTGATGATGGTCTCGT
>JBCEBZ010000341.1:0-10214 GCA_039206675.1 Rhodococcus sp. (in: high G+C Gram-positive bacteria)
AGGGCGGCCGCAAGCACCCGCACCAGGAGTTCATCCAGATCGACACGACGAACGTCCTGTTCATCGTGGCGGGCGCGTTCGCCGGACTCGAGCGGATCGTGTCCGATCGCGTCGGCAAGCGCGGCATCGGTTTCGGTGCCGAGGTGCGGTCGAAGGCGGAGATCGACACGCAGGACCACTTCGCGGAGGTCATGCCGGAAGATCTGATCAAGTTCGGGCTCATCCCCGAGTTCATCGGCCGCCTGCCGGTCGTGGCGTCGGTGACCAACCTCGACAAGGAATCGCTCGTCCAGATCCTGTCGGAGCCGAAGAACGCACTGGTCAAGCAATACAACCGGCTGTTCGACATGGACGGCGTGGAGTTGGAGTTCACCACGGACGCGCTCGAGGCCATCGCCGATCAGGCGATCCTCCGCGGCACCGGTGCCCGTGGTCTGCGCGCGATCATGGAGGAAGTCCTGCTTCCCGTCATGTACGACATCCCGAGCCGGGACGACGTCGAGAAGGTCGTGGTCAGCGCGGAGACGGTCAACGACAACGTGCTCCCGACCATCGTCCCGCGCAAGCCGGAGCGGGGAGAACGCCGGGACAAGTCCGCCTAGGCGGGAGCGCGCTGTATCCTGGGTGCGAACTAACTCACTAGTTCGTACAAATGGAGGTATAGCGCGCGATGACCGCTCCCGGACCGATCTTTGTTCTCAACGGCCCCAACCTGAACCTGCTGGGGCAACGGCAGCCCGAGGTGTACGGGCGGGAGACGCTCGACGACGTCGTGGAGTTGTGCCGCGCCGCCGCCGCGAAGGCGGGACGTGAGGTCGTCGCGCGGCAGTCCAACCACGAGGGCGACCTAATCGACTGGGTGCACGAGGCCCGCACCACGGCGTCGGGCGTCGTGATCAACCCCGGCGGTTTCACGCACACGTCGGTGGCGCTGCGCGACGCCCTGGTCACACTCGAGGTGCCGCTCGTCGAGGTGCACATCAGCAACGTGCACGCCCGCGAGGAGTTCCGGCACCACTCGTACGTGTCCGGGGTCGCCACCGGAGTGATCGCCGGACTCGGCATCCTCGGCTATGCGCTGGCCGTCGACTTCATCTGCACCAAGGGCTGACGGCGCCATGGAACGACAGGTTCGTACGAGCGTTGCCACGGTGTCCTTGAGTGGATCGCTGGAGGAGAAGGTCGGCGCGATCGCGGCAGCGGGGTTCGACGGATTCGAGGTGTTCGAACCCGATTTCGTGAGTTCGCCCTGGTCGCCGCGTGAGCTGGCTTCCCGCGCAGCGGATCTCGGGCTCACCCTCGATCTCTATCAGCCGTTCCGCGATCTGGATTCCGCCGACGACGCGACGTTCGCGCGCAACCTGATCCGGGCCGAGCGCAAGTTCGACATCATGGAGCAGCTCGGCTGCGACACCCTGCTGGTCTGCTCGTCGCCGCTGCCCGAGGCGGTGCGCGACGATGCCCGCCTGACCGGGCAACTCCACGCCCTCGCCGAGCGGGCACAGGGCCGGGGGCTCCGCATCGCCTACGAGGCGCTGGCCTGGGGCACGCACGTCAACACGTACCGGCATGCATGGAAGATCGTGCAGGACGCCGACCATCCGGCCCTCGGGACCTGCCTCGACAGCTTCCACATCCTCTCCCGCGGCGACGACCCGTCCGGCATCCGCGACATCCCGGGGGAGAAGATCTTCTTCCTGCAGCTCGCCGATGCGCCGCGGATGTCGATGGACATCCTGCAGTGGAGTCGGCACCACCGGAACTTCCCGGGGCAGGGCAACTTCGATCTCGCCACGTTCGGTGCCCACGTCCAGGCGGCCGGATACACCGGGCCGTGGTCGCTGGAGATCTTCAACGACACGTTCCGGCAGTCGTCGACGGGCCGCACGGCCGCCGACGCGCACCGCTCGCTGCTGTACCTCCAGGAGGAGGTCGCCCGGGTGCAGGCGGAGCACGGTGAGGACACCGGTCGGGGTCTGGCGCTGTTTCAGCCGCCGCCGCGCGCACCGCTCGAAGGCATCGTGTCGCTCCGGCTCGCGGCCGGTCCCGGTAAGGATTCCGACCTTCGGCACGCGTTGCAGCACATCGGATTCCGTCTGGTGGGCCGGCACCGCAGCCACGACCTCCAGTTGTGGCGGCACGGCCGGATGACCATCGTGGTCGACGCCACCGCAGGCACGGTGTGGACGGCGCCGGGTCTGCCGGCGCACCTGCCGGTGCTCACCCAGATCGGCATCCGGTCGAGCGATCCCGACGCGTGGGGGGAGCGCGCCGCCGCGCTCGAGGTCCCGGTGCACGAGGTCCTGCTGCCCGGTGTGGACACCGCCCCCGAATCCGATGTGGTGCGTCTCAAGATCACCGACGCGACGTCGCTGGATCTGCGCGGTCCGGGTAGCGCCGCGTCGTGGCAGTCGGCGTTCGAGCTGTATCCGACGGAGTCTCGCTGGCAAGACGAGGTGCCGGTGTTCACCGGGGTCGATCACGTGGCGCTCGCCGTCCCGTCGGACAACTGGGACGGCATCATGCTGCTGCTCCGCTCGGTGTTCGCGATGGCGCCGCACGAGGGCCTCGACGTCACGGACGCGGTCGGGATGATGCGTAGTCAGGCGCTGACGATGGATCAGACGGGTGCCGACGGCGTCGACCGTCCGCTGCGCATCTCCCTGAACATGGTTCCGGGTGCGGTGTCGGGGAACTCCCACATCGCCGCGGCTCGGCGCGGTGGGATCAGCCACGTCGCGTTCGCGTGCACGGACATCTTCACCGCCGCGGCAACCATGCAGTCGAACGGCTTCGAGCCGCTCGTCATCTCGCCGAACTACTACGACGACCTCGAGGCCCGTTTCGGACTCTCCCGTGAACTCCTCGACCGCATGAGCGGTTCCGGGATCATGTACGACGCCGACGCCCATGGCGAGTTCTTCCACCTGTTCACCCAGACGGTGGGCGCCGACCTGTTCTTCGAGGTGGTGCAACGCGTCGGTGGTTACGAGGGGTACGGGGACGCGAACTCCGCGATGCGTCTGGCCGCCCAATTGCGGGCGGCCGGCTGAGCGGCCGACCCGCCGGATAACGGCGCCCGTGGTCACGACCACGGGCGCCGTCGTCTTTCCGTCCAGCGCAGCGATAGTGACTTCGGACACTTTCGGGGCGTGACCACTGACGTCGATGCGCTCTCCCGGGGTGCATGTGACTGATGGGGCCGAAAAGTTCGGGTGGAAGACCGCGACCGAATGCACAGGCATCATTGCGACACGTGGATTTCCGGCCGATACGTACTAACCTGTGTCGAAACCGTGACCGTTTCGTTATCAGTCACGAACTCGACAGAGGAATGTGGTTTTGGCTCTACACCCGAACACCGTCCCGCAGGCACGGCACGCCCGGCGCTCCCGTTCTGCGAAGTCCGCCCGCCGGCACGTGGTCGCGACCTCGCTGGCGGCTGCCGCGCTGGTCGTGTCCGGCGCCATCGCCTCCGCTGCCACCGGGGAGGTTGCGCACGCATCCACCGAGACGGGTGTGTCGCTCACGCCGCCGCCGCAGTTCCTGCAGGTCGAACGCCCGGAACTGACCGCCGACCACGCCGAGCAACTCCAGCGCGCCGCCGTGCGTGAGGTCGAGCGGATCGCCGCGCAGAAGGCCGAGGTCGAGCGCCTGGCCCGGGAGGCGGCCGAACAGGCTGCACGTCAGGCCGCCGCCGAGGAGGCGGCGCGTCGACCCGCGGTGCTGTTCCCGACCGACGGCACCTTCACCTCGGGCTTCGGTGCCCGCTGGGGCACCAGCCACAACGGCATCGACATCGCCAACTCCATCGGCACCCCGATCAGGGCCGTCACCAACGGCACCGTCATCGAATCCGGTCCGGCGTCGGGATTCGGGCTGTGGGTCCGACTGCAGCAGGACGACGGCACCGTCGGCGTGTTCGGCCACATCGACCAATCACTGGTCTCGGTGGGGCAGCAGGTCCGGGCGGGCGACCAGATCGCCACCATGGGCAACCGCGGCCAGTCGACCGGGCCCCACCTGCACTACGAGGTGTGGACGGCCGACGGAACCAAGATCGACCCGGCGGGCTGGCTCCGCTCACGCGGCGTACCGGTCGCGCAGGGATAGACAGCCGGGCGGTGATGCCCGTCAGGGTTGGTTGTAGGGGGTGACGACCCGGATGGGAGACGCGGCGGTCACGACCCCGCCGAGCGCGCCGCGGGCCTGCAGGAGCATGCGGCACGCGAGATGGGCGTCGGCTCGGAGGTCGTGGTGCAGTACGGCGGAGAGCGTGCCGGCACGCAGGAGTCGCGTGTTGTCCTCGTCCAGGTCGTGGGCGATGAACACGCGGCAGGTGCGGCCGGTGCGTTCGAATGCGCGAGCCGTGGCCACGTTGCCGCCGCCGATGGAGTAGACGGCCGCGATGTCCGGGTGCCGGTCGAGCGCACGAAGCACGAGGCTCTCGATGGTCGCGTCGAGTCCGTCGCTCTCGGCGATGTCGACCACCGCGCGATCGGTCCCGAAATTCCGCAGCGCAGCGCGGAACCCCATCTCCCGTTCCTCCTCGCCCCGGAAGGCATTGCTGCTGAGGGTGATCAGCACGGCGGCCGGGGTGTCGCCGAGCCATTGGTCGACGAGGTATGCGGCCGTTGCGCCCGCGGCCCGGTTGTCGATGCCGACGTAGCCGACCCGGGAACTGCCCGGCACGTCGGTGGCGTACGTGACCACCGGTATTCCCGCCGCCGCGAGTCTGTCGATGGTCTCGACGACCTCGACGGAGTCGGGTGCCTTCACGATCACGCCCTGCGACCCGCGGGAGGCGATCTTGTCGAGGGTCTCGACCATGGCCGGTATCGACCCGGTTTCCCGGAAGTGGAACCGCGAGCGCACGACGGCGGGAGCGAGTGCCGGCAGTTCCGCCTCGACGGCCGCGCGGAATGCGGTGGAGAAGCGTTCGGGCGTCTGCATGACGACATCGACGAGGAATTTCCGTCCGCTCAGCTTCAGCTGGGTGCGTTGTTTGTCGAGGTCGAGAATGGCTTGGTGCACTTCGGCTTTCGTCGACTCCCGAACGCCTGGCCGTTCGTGGAGTACGCGGTCGACGGTCGCCTCGCTCAGTCCCGACTGCTGGGCGATCTCGCGAACCTTGTAGCGGTGCTTCACGGGTCGACTCCTGAGGTGAAAATGATGGGTTTCTGGTGTTGTCCGCGACTCACTTCACAGCAAGACTATCTCCATGACCCTTTCTCTTCCGCCGACAGGCCGGCGTGAGTGGATCCGCGACTCGGACTGCGACCTCGACGCCTTCCGGGAATCCGTCGACCGCTCGACGAATCTCGCCGACTACCCCTTCGCGCACTCCGTGGAACAGAACGTCCTGCTCTACCGCGGTGACGCGCTGATTGGCCACCTCGACGACGCGCAGTCGCGCCGCGCCGTGCAGACCGAACTCGTGCGCGCGCTCACCGACGGACCCGGAATCGTGGTGTTCCAGAACGCCTTCAGTGATTCCGCGGTGGTGGATCGGGCCACGGAGCAGTTCGATCGTCTCATCGCGCAGCAGCGCGCGTCGGGTGGTGTGGCGGGCGACCACTTCGGCACGCCGGGCGCGAACGACCGCATCTGGAACGCAGCCCAGAAGCTGGCGCTCAGCGCTCCCGACGTGTTCGCCGACTACTACGCGAACGACATCCTCGCGCTGATCTGCCAGAGTTGGCTGGGGCCGCTGTATCAGGTGACGTCGCAGGTCAATGTGGTCAATCCCGGTGGTTCCGCGCAAGTGCCGCATCGGGACTACCACCTCGGCATCGTCCCAGCGCACGAGCTGCCAGAGTATCCGGCGCACCTGCACCGGATGTCGGCCGCTCTGACGCTGCAGGGGGCGGTGGCGCATTGCGACATGCCCGTCGAGAGCGGCCCCACCCTGTACCTGCCCTACTCCCAGCTGTTCGAGGCGGGCTACCTGGCGTTTTCCCGCCCGGAGTTCGTCGAGTTCTTCCGTGACAGTCATGTTCAGTTGCCGCTGAAAAAGGGCGACGCGGTGTTCTTCAACCCGGCGCTCTACCACGGCGCGGGCCACAACCGTTCGGAGCAGATCCGGCGGATGGCCAACCTGTTGCAGATCTCGTCGCCGTTCGGCCGGGCGATGGAGGCGCTGGACCGGGAGGCCATGGCGAACGCCGTGTATCCGGTGCTGCTGGCCCGGCAGAGTGCTGGGGCGAGCGAGCGCACCCTACGCAACGCCGTCGTGGCGACGGCCGAATGCTACCCGTTCCCCACCAACCTCGACCACGACCAGCCTGTGCACAGTCTCGCGCCGGCCACTCAGGTGGACACGGTGTGGGAAGCATTGCGGGAGAACGTCGACCCCGTCGTGCTCGCCGAGCGTCTGGCTGCGCAGACGTCCCGGCGGCGGCCGTGAGCGGGCTCCGGGGCGTGATCGCCGCTCACGCGGATTCACTACGACAGTACCGTCCGGTGCGATTGGATGAACTACGACGATGACGATTCGAATTGCAGGAGCGCCTATTTCGTGGGGCGTGTGTGAGGTGGAAGGCTGGGGTCACCAGCTCGAACCCGACCGGGTGCTCACCGAGATGCGCGACGCCGGCCTCGCTGCCACCGAACTCGGCCCCGACGGGTTCCTCCCGTCGGATCCGCACGAGCTGACGGACACCCTCGCCTGCTACGACCTGACGGCAGTCGGTGGATTCGTCCCGGTGCTGCTCCACGATCCGAATTCCGACGTGGTCGCCGCCGTCGGCGGGGCGCTCGACGCGCTCGTCGCATCGAAGTCCGAAGTGATCGTCCTGGCGGCGGTGACGGGAGCCGCCGGCTACGATTCGCGGCCGGAGCTCGACGATGCGGGGTGGAAGACGTTGCTGCACAACCTCGACCGTCTGTCCTGCGCCGCCTCCGACCGGGGGCTCCGGGCGGTGATCCATCCCCATGTGGGGACGATGATCGAGAACCGCGCCGAGGTGGACCGCATTCTGGGTGGGTCGTCGATCCCGCTGTGCCTGGACACCGGGCACCTGCTGATCGGTGGCACCGACCCGCTCGACCTCGCCACCACGGCCCCGGAGCGGATCGCCCACGCACACCTGAAGGACGTCGATGCCGCGCTCCTCGAACGGGTCCGGGTGGGCGAGCTCACCTACACCGAGGCTGTCGCGCGGGGGATGTACACGCCCCTCGGCGCCGGCGATGTCGACATCGCCGGTGTCGTCGAGCGGTTGCAGAATCAGGGCTACGACGGATGGTACGTCCTGGAGCAGGACACCATTCTCGCGTCGGAGCCGACGGACGAGGGCCCCGTGCGCGACGTCGTCCGGAGCGTCGAATACCTGAGGAGCATCGCGTGACGCCATAGCGCGCTGAGCCCGGAGCCGGCCCGCGTGTCGCTATGCGCGGGCCGGACCGGTGGTGCCGCGCACCACCAGGTGGGGGTCGATCACGAAGTCCTGCGGATCGAGGTCGTCGTTCTCGAGTCGGCCGATGGCGAACTGCACGGCGTGCCGCGCCAGGCCCTCCGTGTCCTGCCGCACGGTGGTCAGATCGATTCGCGACAACTGTGCGAGGGGGCCGTCGTCGTACCCGACGATCGAGATGTCGCCCGGCACGTCGACGTGGGCGCGGGTGAACACGTCCAGGAGGCCGATGGCGCAGCGGTCGTTGCCGGCGAGCACGGCGGTCGGCAGGCGGTCCTCGGCCAGTAGGGTGTGCGCGGCGGCGACACCGGCTTCCTCGGTGTGCTGACCGGGAATCACACGAACGTGGTCGGAGAGGTCGTGCCTGCGCATCGCCGCGAGATATGCGCGCCGCCGCTCGGGCGAGCCCGGGTCCGCACCGCCGTCGACGTGCGCGATCTCGCGGTGGCCGAGTTCGACCAGGTGGTCCACGGACTGCCGGATGCCTTTGGCGTCGGCGGTCCGCACGGTGTCGACGGCGCCATGGGGGAGTGCGCGGCCGACGACGGTGACCACGGCTCGGTCCGCGAGGGTGCGCAGATAGTCCACCTCGGAGAGGGGGCCGAGCAGGATGAGGCCCTCGCATCGGTGGCTGAGGAGCGCTTCGATCGCCTTGTGTTCGTCCCGGCTGGGTGCGCTTGCGGAGAGCAGGACCTCGTATCCGGCGGCTTCGGCCTCGGCGTAGATGGTTCCGATCAGGTCGGCCTGGAAGGTCTGGTGGACGTCGATGAGAACTCCGAGGGTGCGGCTGCGGCCGCGGGCGAGCATGCGGGCGGCCCGGTCGAGGCGGTAGCCGAGTTCGTCCGCGGCCTGCAGGACGCGATCCCGGGTCTCGTCGGACGCGCCCGGTTTGTTGCTGAAGATCAGGGACACGAGGGTGCGTGACACCCCGGCCCGCGTCGCGACGTCGGCCATTGTGGGGCGTCGGTGCAGGCCGGCCGGTGACCGCTCCGCATCCGCGTGCGCGGTGGCTCGGTCGTCGAGCATCTCGATCTCCCTCGGTTGCGTCGTCAGGGACGTTCTCGCGGATCGCGACCCCAGCCCTTGACACCTTCTGTGATTCACCTCATAGTAGACAACTGAAGCGCGTTAGTGAAGCGCTTCAGTCCAGGGAAGTACGCCACTTCGGCTGCATCGAGCCGAGCGCGCCCGGGCGATATCGACACGTGAACCGATCTTCCGTGTCGCGATGCGTGAGCATTCCCAGAAAGGCCACACCTGATGTCGACAACCAACTCGGCTGCCAGTGCACGCGGAAGCGGCGGCGCTGCGCGTAACGAGCGCAGTCACAAACGCTTCCTGACCAAGCTCACCGTCATCTCCACGCTCGGGGGCCTGCTGTTCGGCTACGACACCGGGGTGATCTCCGGTGCGCTGCTCTACATGAAGGACGAGTTGAACCTCAGTGCGGTCGGCGAGGCCACCGTCGTGAGTTCACTCCTCTTCCCCGGTGCCGCCGTCGGCGCGCTGCTGGGCGGCCGGTTGTCCGATGCGCTCGGCCGCAAGCGCACCCTGCTCGTCTGCGCGGGACTGTTCCTCGTCGGCGCCCTCGGATGTGCGATGGCCCCCAACGTGGAGATCATGGTGCTGGCCAGGATCGTCCTCGGTCTCGGTGTGGGCGCCGCCGCCGTCACCTGCCCGCTCTACCTGGCCGAGATGGCCCCGGTGGAGCGGCGTGGTCGGATGGTCACCATCAACGAACTGATGATCGTCACCGGTCAGATGCTCGCCTTCTCCATCAACGCGCTGCTCGATCACCTCATCGAGGATCCGACGGTGTGGCGATACATGCTGGCCATCGCGTCGGTGCCGGCGGTACTCCTGCTGCTCGGCATGCTCGCGCTCCCGGATTCACCGCGCTGGTACGCGTCGAAGGGCCGCCTCGCCGAAACCCGCAGGACCCTCGAAATGAGCCGCAGCGAGTCCGAGGCCGCCGACGAGTACGCCAGCATCAGCTTCCACGCCGCCCGCGACCGGAAGTCGAAGACCAGCGGCGCCGTCCACTACCTGCGTGACTACCCCCGGATGCGCCGGATCCTCTGGATCGGCTGCGGACTGGCCATCGTGCAGCAGGCGACGGGCATCAACACGGTCAACTATTACGCGCCGACGATCCTCGAACAGAGCGGGCTGGGCGTCAGCGCGTCCCTGGTGGCCACCATCGCGGTCGGTGTCACCTCGGTGGTGATGACGATCCTCGGAATCGTCCTGCTGGGCTTCGTGAATCGCCGCAAGATGCTGCTGACCGGCTTCATCGGCGTGGCCACCTCGCAGGCCGCGCTGTCGCTGGTGTTCCTGTTGCCCTCGTCCACCGGCCGCAGCTACATCATCCTCGCCGCGATGATGGTGTTCGTCGCCTTCGTGCAGTGCTTCATCGGAACCTGCGTGTGGTTGCTGCTGTCGGAGATCTTCCCGATGGCCATCCGGGGATTCGCCATGGGCATCGCCGTATTCGTGCTCTGGACGACCAACGCCTTCATCTCCTTCGTCTTCCCGATCCTCAACTCCGTTCTCGGATCCACCGGAACGTTCGGGCTGTTCGTCCTCGTCAACCTGATCTCGGTGTACTTCGTGTACCGGTTCGTCCCGGAAACGAAGGGCCGCAGCCTCGAAGAGCTGGAGGACCGCCTCGGCGCGGGCAGTCCCGCCACGTCCGCAGCGGGAAGCGCCGCCGTCGTCGCCACCCACTGAGCGCACGTTCTCTCACACACCGGCACCGCCGCCTTCGGGTGGTGGTGCCGGTGTGTGGTGCTGTGGGGC
>JBCEBZ010000341.1:10314-14602 GCA_039206675.1 Rhodococcus sp. (in: high G+C Gram-positive bacteria)
CGTCCTGCAGGTCGTGGGAGCGGTCGGTGAGCAGTCGGAGGGCGCGGGAGCGCTGCACCCCTCGGATGTGGTTGTGGGTGAGTTCGATTGCTGCCCCTTCGGGCTCGGTTCGGATGATTTCGCCGCGTGGTGTGGTCCATTCGAGTTGCCCTGCGCCGACCTGACGGACCGTCCAGGAGCCGTCGGTCTTCAGCCGGTGGTGTCGCCGGCACAGGCACGCGAGATTGGACTCGACGGTGAGACCGCCGTTCTCGGGATGGACGCGGTCGAATGGGGTCGTGTGGTCGATGTCGCAGAGTCGTGCCGGGACTTGGCAGTTGGGGAAGCGGCAGTTGCCGTCGCGCGCTCTGATCCGGCGGCCGAGAGCGGTCCCCGGTGCGTACGTGAGTTCGGATCTGCTCGCCGCGTTCCGGATGTAGGTCGCGGATATGCCGTGAGACTTCTGCACAGGCCTGATCCCGAGGATGTGCCCACCTGCGTCGCCCTCGGTGGCCAGGGTGTGGATGCACTGGAAGACGCCGTCGGCGGCCAACGTTCTCACGGAGTCGGCACTGATGGGTCCGTATCCCTCGAGATGGGCGGGAAGATCGTCGAGGCCGAGCAGCGTCGAGGCGTTGACCACGACCTGAATGAGAGGTGCGCGCCGCGTGCCCACCGCGGCGACGCGGGCCGGGCACTGTTCCCGGCCGCACAGGCACAGGAGGTGCCCGGTACCGTCGGCAAGGGCTGTGAGAGCGTCGGCCCGACGCTGGGGGAGCGTACGGGGGTCGTCGGCGCACACGTCCTGAATCGACATCTCCCGCAACCGCATCGCGAGGGTGTGGGCGTCGGCGGCGGGAAGGTGTCCGTCGAGGTAGGACATGCCGTTCTCCGCGGCGCGGATCCACACATCGCGATCGGAGACGGCGAGTCTGGTGCGGTGGGCGATGCTGTCGGGGTCGTGGCGGGCAATGAGCCGACGAGCGCGGGCTCGGAGTTTGGACGGCGGCAGAGAGCGTCCGTCGAGGATCGCGGTTTCGAGTTGCTCCAACTTCGAGTCGCTGACGCCGGCGAGCATGGACGCGATGACCCGTGCCTGATCCAGGTCGATCTGCCCGCCCGCGAATGCGGCGCGGGTGCCGTGCAATCGGTGGCGCAGATCGAGTCCGAGGTCGATCCAGGCGGTCACTACCGGTTCGTTCATTCCCAGCGCGACGGAGACCTCCACCGCCGCGTGGGAACCGGAGTGGGCCGGGTTGACGCCTCGGCGTTCGTCTTCGTCGCAGCAGAGGTCGTAGAACTCGGTCACCGCCACAACTTGTCGGTACTGAGCTTGCGCCAGCACCGCTTTGCCCGTTCGCAGCCCCTCGATCGCCGCGATCCCCGGCGGTGTCGCATCCAGTACCGCCGCGCTGGAAATAGTGTCCCCCAAAGCCTTCAACCCCCCCGGGTATCGAACGTATTTTCGATACTACTGGAGGCCACCGACAAGTTTCAGCGAAGATTGCGGACGACGATCGAGCGTGTGATGCGTGCGATGGGCATTCTGCCGAAGCCGCGGCATTTCATGAACGACAGAAATCAAGCGTCTGACCCGTTCATCGCCGAGGGTGCCGACCAGTGACCATTCCCGGCTGAACGTCGGCACCTGCGCGGCCACCAGTGAGAACGATGCCGTGGCGTGGCGTGGCGTTCATCAAAGGACTTCGCCGGCCTCGGGCACAGACGATCACCTCGTCGGTGGATCACCCGCAGAAGCGGCTCCGCCGCCCGTGAGTGGATAACGAGTCCAGAGACTCCTCAACCACGCACGGGCGCGGCGTGCCTCGCGAGGGTGGCGGCGCCGATGCGCTGGGCGGATTCGCCGAGTTGGGTTTCGCGGATGCGGGCGAGGGGGCGGTGCCCGGAACCGGTTGAGAGGGAGGCGTAGACGTCGCGGGCGTGGTCGAGGAAAAGCGGAGCCGAGCCGCTGACACCGCCGGCGATGACGACGAGATCGGGGTCGTAGACGTCGCCGACCATGGCAAGCCCGACGCCGAGCCAGCGCGCGAATTCCTCCATCGTGCGGATGGCGAGCGGGTCGCCGTCCCGCGCGGCGCTCGCGATCCGCCGGCCGGTGAGCGATCCCGGATCGCTCGCCACCTCGCGTGCGAGAATCGTCGAACTCGTGGGGTCGGCGGCGAGGAGTTCGATGGCCGTGTCGACGAGAGCGGTTCCGCTGCAATACCGTTCCCAGCACCCGCGCTTGCCGCAGGCGCAGGGCCTGCCGCCCGGCACCACCTGCAGGTGGCCCAGTTCGGGAGCGACGCCGTGGCTGCCCCGATAGAGCGTGCCGTCGATGAGCAGCGCCGCACCGATGCCGGTGCCGATCGCGACCATCACCACGTTGCGACCACCGGCGGCGGCCCCGAACCGGTGCTCCGCCCACGCCGCCGCGTTCGCGTCGTGTTCGAGGACCACCGGCAGTCCGAGCCGCTCGCTGAGGTCGTTGGCGACCGGCACGTTCTTCCACGGCAGGTGCGGCGCGAACCGCACGGTGGTGAGGTCGGGCGTGATGAAGCCGGCCACGGCGAGCCCGACGGCCGACACGGGATGGCGCCCCGCGAGTTCGCGGACGGCACGGTCGAGCGCGTCCTCGAGGGCCTTCGCCGATTGTGGGGTGGGCGCCTGCACGGAATCGAGCACCTCGCCGGTGTCGTCGACCACGCAGGCCCGGATACTGGTACCACCGACGTCGATGCCGACGGTGAGAGCGGAGACAGGCACGGAGGCGACGGTACTCACCGTGCCGAGGCCGTCGCCGCCTCGGGTACCGCCCGGGAATCCTCCCAGGCATCGAGCCGGTTGATCGCCGTTCTCGCGACCACCTGTTGTTCCGTGACGGCGAGGTGTCCCCGGGTCCGGCCCAGGAACGACCAGGTCCAGGACAGGGCGGTCGCGAGCCGGCTCTTGAATCCGACGATGTAAACCAGGTGGATCAGGAGCCACAGCAGCCAGGCGAGCAGCCCGGTCAGTTGGAGGCGGCCGACCTTCGCGACCGCGTGGAAGCGGGAGATCATGGCCATGCTGCCTTTGTCCGTGTACCGGAACGGGGCGCGTTCGGGCTTGTCGCGGCCTTTCCGGTGGGCGCGCACCTCGGCGGCGATCAGCGACGCGGCGTAGCGGCCGCCCTGGATCGCGACCTGTGCGACGCCGGGAAGGCCGTCCCGGTTCATCATGTCCCCGACGACGAAGACGTTGCTGTGACCCGGCAGGGTGAGGTCGGGTTCGACGAGGACACGGCCGGCGCGATCGGTGCCGGCGCCGGTCTGCTCGGCGAGTTGCCTGCCCAGCGGGCTGGCCGCGACACCGGCGGACCAGATCTTGCACGCCGCCTCGATTCGCCGCTCGGTTCCGTCCTGGTCGCGGACGGTGAGTCCGTCGTCGTCGACGTCGGTCACCATCGCGCCCAACTGGATCTCGACTCCGAGTTCGCCCAGTGTGTCCGCGGCCGCTCGGCGCAGTTTCTCGTCGAACGGCGGGAGCACGGTGGGTGCCGCGTCGAGCAGGATGATGCGCGCGTCACGGGGATCGATGGTGCGGTACGCGCCGGCGAGAGTGCGGTGCGCGAGCTGGGCGATCTCGCCCGCCATCTCGACACCGGTGGGCCCGGCTCCGACCACGACGAACGTCAGCAGTCGCGCCCGCTCGGCGGGATCGGTGCTGACCTCGGCGCTTTCGAAGGCACCCAGAATGCGGCCACGCAGCTCGAGGGCGTCGTCGATCGTCTTCATTCCGGGTGCGTGCTCGGCGAAATGGTCGTTGCCGAAATAGGATTGGCGGGCGCCGGCCGAGACGACGAGACTGTCGTACTCGGTGACGGTCGTGCGGCCACGGTGCGTCGATGTGACGGTCCGGTCGGCGACGTCGATCCTCTCGACTCCGCCGATGAGGACGGACGCGTTCTGCTGGTCTTCGAGGACGAGCCGGGTCGCGGGTGCGATCTCGCCCTCGGACAGGATTCCCGTCGCCACCTGGTACAGCAACGGCTGGAACAGGTGATGCGTCGTGCGATCGATCAGAGTGACATCGACGTCCGTCCGTTTCAGGGCCTTGGTGGCGAAGAGGCCGCCGAATCCCGATCCGATGACCACGACCCGATGACGGCGGGCGAGAGAGGTGTCGCTCATGAAGTTCCTTTCGATCGAACGGACGCCGCGCCGGACCGCGGACGGTCCGGCGCGGAGAACCAGTACCTATGCGTTCTGGGGGAATCCGAGGTTGAGGCCGCCGTGGCTGGGGTCGAGCCAGCGGGTGGTGACGACCTTGC
>JBCEBZ010000342.1:0-3633 GCA_039206675.1 Rhodococcus sp. (in: high G+C Gram-positive bacteria)
CTGCGACCTCTGGGTTATGAGCCCAGCGAGCTACCGAGCTGCTCCACCCCGCGTTGCATTGACAACACTACACCCTTCCCGGAGTGCTCTTGACCAACCCCGGGGAGGGCTAGGTCACATCAGCCGGAACTGGACCATTTCGATGGCGTTCTCGATCGCCTCGGAGACCTCCCGCAAGCGCTCGTCCGCGCCGGCCGCAGCGAGGATCTGCAGGCGGTCGGCGTCACCCATCGGAATGTAGGTGGCGATCTCGTACAGCCTCGTGCCGAGCGAACCGCGGAACCCGCCGATGACCGGAACGTCGGGCGCGACGTTCCCGGTCTCCGTTGCGAGACGACGGAGGAGGCCGTACAGGAATTCGAGTCTCTCGATCAGCGACGGGAACTCGTAATCCGCTGTCTGGGTGCCGGTGTTCTCATCCGGCCACACATCCACCTCGGCGATCGGATACGGATTGTCCGGCAACCACTTCGACACCTTGATGCGTTCCTCGGTGCGGCAGAACAACTCGTACCGTCCGTCCCCGATCGACGCGTGGGACTCGATCCGCGCGATCGTACCCACGTCGTGGCGAACGTCGCCGCCGCCCACCTCGTTACCACGAGCAATGAGCACCACCCCGAATCGGGGACCGTCCGGTGCGGCCAGGCAGTCGCGGACCAGTTCCTGGTAGCGGGGTTCGAAGACGCGGAGGGGGAGCTGCTGACCGGGCAGCATCGTCGAGCCCAGCGGGAACATGGGGAGCAGAGTCATCAGGGGATTCTCAATCGGGGTACGGGCGTCGCCGGCAACGGGTCGACGCGATCGATCTCGTCCGTCAGGTGTTCCGACCACGTCAGGAGGCCGGCGATGTCGAGGCCGTGTGGCGCCTCCACCTCGTAATGCCGGATCCGGTCGTGGCCCTGGCGCAGCAGCGACCGCGCACCGGTCTTGTTTCCCCGCATCAGGTGGGTGAGACCCACCGCGAGCTGCGCGAGCCCCTGCCACAGTTCCCGCTCGTCCTCGGGGGCGATCTTCCACGTCCCTTCGAGGATCTCGTGAGCGTGGAACGGCATGCCGTGGTCGAGTAGCCGCTGGGCCTCGGTGATCGCCTCGTCGGGCGGCAACCGCAGGTCGTCGGGTATGCGCGGCACACCTTCGGCGTCATGCGGCAGGGGCCGGCCGAGCTCGTCGCGGGGGCGTGCGTTGAGCGGTTTCCCCGTCCCGTCCCTGTCCCGATCGGTCATGGGACAAGGGTAACGCTCAGCCGCGGGTCGGCGAAGGGTTGGCAAGGGCCGCGGACACGCGTTTCGACAGCTCGTCGCGAACCACCCGGACCGTCCCCGACCGCAGATGAACACGGTCGTCCTGGTGATAGAGGTACCGGCCGTCCGCTTCCACGTCGATCCACGTCAGCTCACCCAGGACAGGCTCGTCGAGTCCGCTGCGCGCACCGCGGATGCAGATGTACCCGATGCCGGTTCGCGGTCGGCCGATGATCCGTCGCAGAAGGGTGCCGTCGGATGCTCGGGCGTTCTGCAGGACGGAAGTGCCGGTACCTCGGTTCTGGACGTCGTCAGGGTGGGCCGTCAGCGACGGGGTTCGTCCGGGAGCGCAGTCGGGCAGGTCGTTCAGAAGTCGGGCGGTGAACCCGTCGACGTTCTCGGCGCCGGTGTCGATCCGGATGTCGCCGCGGCCCGGTTCGCCGCGGAGCTGTTCGGCGACGACGGCGACCCGGCCCCGGATGCTGCCCCTCCGCCGAATCCCGGAGTCGAGACCGGGGGAGGGGGCGAGCACCGTGACGGACACCTGCGGGCTCCGCAGCGCCTGGATCGCCGCGACCAGTTTCGGCTCGTCGAGCGTGGCCCGCCACTGCTCCAGTTCGCGCTGCTGAATCGCGTACCGGTCTTCCGTGGCGGCCGCGGACCGGTACTGCAGCGGGTACGGCATCCGGTCGAGATCGGTTGCCTCCCAGAGACACATGAACTGGGCTGACGTCAGCAGCCAGTTCATGCGCCGATTACCGGGGGCGCGACGGGGTCGAGTTTGCCGATCAGTTCGTTGCCGTTGTCGACGGTGATGAGGTAGCTCGGCGTCTGATGCTCCGTGTCGCCGTCGCCGTTTCCACCTGCCCGGCCGGGCGCACCCATCATGCCGGGTGCCATACCCATCCCGGGGCGACTCATGCTCGCCTTCACCGGCGCCGCCGCCGCGGCAGCGGCGGCCGCACCAGCCCCCGCTGCGGCACCACCCGGCGGGATCGGGCCACCCGGAACCACACCGCCCGAATTGGACTCGGAGTCGCGTTTGTCGTTCTTCCGGCGCGCGCTCGATGCCGAGCCACCGACGCCCGAGCCGCCGGCACCCGACCGCGAACTACCGCCGATACCGCCGTAACCCGCGCCGCCCGCACCGCTGCCCGGCTGCGAACCTGCACCAGAAGCGGTCTGCGCATTCGCAGCCGCAGTCTGTGCGGCCGAACCGGATCCGGCACCGGCACCGGCGGCCTGATTCGCGGCGGCCTCCGCATTCGCTGCAGACGTGGTCGCCGAATCATCTCCCGCAGATTCCCCGTCCCCAGGGGTCTCGCCGTTCACAGGCGCATCACCATCGTTCGACGCGGAGGAGTTACTGCTGTCGGTCGCGCTCCAGGAACCGGGGCCGCCCGAGCTTGGCGCACCGAAATTCAGGTCGGCGGGACCGGGTCCGTCACTGAGTGAATGCGGTGCTGGGAGGACCGGAACGTTCGTGCCCACGTCCTGGTAGTTCGGGACATAAATGTTCTGCAGCTTCCGAATGGCCTCTTCCCTCGCCGCATCCCGTGCTGTCTCCTGAGCTTCGGCGGCAGTGGGCGTCAGGGGGAGAAGGCTGAGTGGTTGCTCCGACACCGGCGCGGGGATGCTGTTCTTCACGTCCTGCGCAGCGCTACTCAAGATGTCGAGCTTCACGCCGATTGCCTGCACTCCCGAGGTCAACTGGTCACTCGCGCCCGCAAGGGTTTCTGTCGCCGCGAGTGCCGCCTCGGCGGCTGCGCCCTCCCACTTTTCGGCGATCGTGTTCTTCAGAAGTGCGAACCCGAAGCCAATGGGCAGAGACCCGACAATCGCGTGGCAAGCCTGAGCGAGATCCCCGATGACACTCGGGTCCATGTCCCGCGTCTTCGCATAAATCTCCGAGTGCTGCCAGCCTTCGAAGCTCTCCATCGTCGTGATGTATGGAGGGTCGATATCCTCCGATCCGAGTTGCTGCGCGGACCTCTGCAACTTGGTGCGGTGCTGATCGCCGGCGCCATTGGGCAGTACTGCATCGAAAAGGGGAGCGAGCGGGTCCTTCGGTGCCATCGGTCAGTCCCCCTTCGGAATGAACGGCTCAATTATCCGGGCGGTGTCCTCGAGTCCAGCGCACCATTCGACCTGAGGTGCATCAACGCCGTGCCCTTGGAAAACGCTGCGGTCAAGAATGATGACTCCATACGAGGTTTCGATCGAGACTGCGCAGGCGTTAGGTTTGTTGGCTTCCCATTTTAGAAGTGCTGGCCGCCCATTTATTTCCGTTGGGGTTGCGTATGCCTTAGTTTTTTCCCGCTCCTCGGCGAAGGAGATATTTCCTGACAGCACATTCAAACCGTAGAGTCGTTGCTGCGTGTCCCAACTG
>JBCEBZ010000343.1:0-14525 GCA_039206675.1 Rhodococcus sp. (in: high G+C Gram-positive bacteria)
CACCGAATCCCACCACCGACGCCACGCTCAATTCAGCAACAGCCTCCCCGACGTTAACAAGTACTCACAGGCGGCGGAGCGCAAGACCGTCCAGCACGAGGGCGAGTTTGTCCTGCATCCAGCCGCGGCCCTGCCACGTCGATTCGTCGCCGAGGGCCTGCGCCAGCACCGGCGAGTCGCCCCAGCTGTCCTGATACGCCTCCCGGGCGGTGCGCGGATCGGTCGGGCTGACGGTGTCGTCGAGACCGCCCATCATCGAGAACTGCGTCATGGTCAGTTCGGCGACGAAGTCGACGACCAGCAACGCGTCCCGCGTGGAGAATCCCTGCCGGTGCAGCGACAGCACGAGCGTTTCGATGCAGTCCACCACCCCGGACGGGGTGCCGGGGACGGTCAACTCCACCTGCGCGAGCCCCGGGTACCGTTCGAAGCTCGCCCACAACCGGTCCGCGAACGTGAGAAGCAGCTCGCGCCAGTCCAACTCGGGGTCGGGCCAGTCCATCGACCGGGCCACGTAATCGACGCACGCCCGCAGCAGTGCCTCGCGATCGGGAAAGTAGCGGTAGATCGTGGAGTGGCTGACCCCCAGCCGGCGCGCCACCGCGGGCATCGTCAGGGTGCTGAGGTCGTCGGCGAGGGCCGCCTGCACGATGTCGTCCTCGGACAGCGATCGGGGGCGCCCGGTGCGTTTTCCCGCCCGGGCGCCGCCGGCCGAATCCGAGGTGCTCACACCTCTAGCCTGCCATCAACCTCCACCCGGCCGCCCGGCTGCGCTGGTTCCAGAAGTCGCAGTAGCGGCCACCGCGGGACAGCAACTCGCGGTGGGTGCCCACCTCGGCGACCGACCCGCGGTCGTCGAGCACGACGATCTGGTCGGCGGCGGTGACCGTCGACAGTTTGTGCGCGATCACCAGCAGCGCGGAGTCCTCGGCGAGTGCGTGCATCGCCTGCTGGACGTGCGCCTCGTTCTCCGTGTCGAGGGCCGCGGTCGCCTCGTCGAACAGCACGATCGGCGCGTCCTTGATCAGCGCCCGGGCGATCGACACCCGCTGACGTTCGCCGCCCGACAGCGCGGTGCCGCCCTCGCCGACCCGCGTCTGCCAGCCGTGGGGAAGGCGTTCGACGATCTCCGCCACCCCGGCGATGCGGGCGGCCTCGCGCACCTCGTCGTCGGACGCGCCGGGGCGTCCGAGCCGGATGTTGGCGAGCAATGTGTCGTCGAACAGGTACACGTCCTGGAACACGAGGGACAGCTGACCCATCAGGTCGGCCGTCGTCTGGTCGCGGACGTCGACACCGCCGACCCGCACCACACCGGCGTCGACGTCGTAGAAGCGGGCGATCAGCCGGGTGATGGTGGTCTTGCCCGAACCCGACGGACCGACCAGGGCGGTCATGGAGCGGCGCCGCACGGTGAACGAGATGTCGCGCAGCACGGGTTCTTTCGTGTCGCCGTCGCCCGTGTAGCCGAACGTCACCGCGTCGAACTCGACGGCGGACGCATCGGCGGCCGCCGCACCGCTGGTCTCCGGTTCCGGCAGCGGTTCGACGGACAGGACGTCGGCCATCCTGCGGATCTCGTTGCGCGCCATGCGAATGGCGCCACCGAACTCGCCCACCTCGCCCAGCGGCTGGACGAACCGCGCGGTCAGTCCGAGCAGGGCGATCAACGTGATCGGGTCGATGTCTCCGCCCAGCGCGAGGACGGCGGCGAGGACGATCAGCGCCGAGAACGCGCACTGCACCGCGACACCGTTCACGACACTGCCGACGACGACGGACCACATCTGCGACCGGCCCGCGACGCGCTGCTCCTCGATCGCGTCGTCGAGCGGCCGGTACCTGCCGTGGGTTCGCCCGAACGCACGCAGAACCGGCTGGCACCGAGCGTATTCCAGAACCCGGTTGTTGGCCTCCACCGCGGCGTCGTGGGTGCGGTCGTCGGCGCCGGCGACCATCGCACTCGCGAACCGGGACGTCAGGTACAGCACCGGTGCGGCGATCACCAGGGCCAGCCCGAGCCGCCAGTCGAAGAACAGCATGCACACCACGATCGCGGCCGGGCCGGCGATGCCGGTGATGATCGGCGTCATCAGATGGGCTGCCGCGCCCATCACGGAAATGGTTCCCTTGCTCGCGATCTGCGACACCTGACCGAGACGCGCTCCGCCGAACCATCCGAGCGGCAGCGTCACCAGATGATCGCCCAGCCTCAGGTGCATCGTCCGCAAAAGCACGAGCGCCGATTCGAACCCCTTCATCGCCTGCATGTAGTGCGCGACCGAGCACACCAGCGCGCAGACCGCCAGCACCGACAGCCAGCGGACCAGGGCGTCCCAGTCGCCCTCGAACAGGCTGCGGGCGGCGGGCACGAGCAGTGCCACCGACAGTCCCTGCAGCACTCCGTAGGCGATCGCCCAGGCGAGGAACAGCCGGTACCGGTTCCGGTGCTCCGGCCCGAGGATGCGGAACAGGTCGCGGATCATCGGGTCTCCTCCGAATCGTGCCGGGCCCACAAACCGGCGTACGTGCCGCCGTCGGCGAGCAGGACGTCGTGGGTGCCGCGTTCGACGACGCGGCCGCGGTCGAGGACCACGATCTGCTGGGCGCCGACGACGGTGCTCAGGCGGTGCGCGATGACCAGCAGCGTGCGTCCCACCGCCAGGTTCGACAGTGCCTCCTGGATGTCGGCCTCGGACTCCGGGTCGGCGAACGCCGTCGCCTCGTCGAGGACGAGGATCGGGGTGTCCGCGAGAACCGCACGGGCGATCGACACCCGCTGCGCCTCACCGCCGGAGAAGCGCGCGTCCTCGCCGACCACCGAGTCGTAACCCCGCGGCAGTGCGAGGATGCGCTCGTCGATCTGCGCGGCCCGCGCGGCGGCCCGGACGTCGTCGAGACCGGCGTCGGGCCGGGCGAGCCGGATGTTGTCGAGCACCGTGGTGCCGAGCAGTTGAACGTCCTGCAGGACGAAGCCGACGTGCCGGTACAACTCCTCCGGGGCGAGGTCGCGGACGTCGACACCACCGATCCGGACCGCACCGCTCGTGACGTCGTGGAAGCGGGGCACCAGGGTGGCCAGTGTCGACTTTCCGGACCCCGAATGCCCGACCAGCGCCGTCACCGTCCCCTCGGCGAGTTCGAGATCGACCGAGTCGAGAACGGTGTTGCCCTCCTCGTACGCGAAGGAGACGTCCTCGAACGCGACCGCATGCCCGGCAGGCACCTGCGGCGCGCCGGTGACGGGCAGGGCCGGGGTGGCGAACAGGTCGACGAGCCTGCCCGCCGCCGCCGACGCCTCTCGGCGCGCCTGCATTCCGAAACCGATGGTGGTCACCGACACCGGGATGACCATCGCCACCAATGTGCTGGTGAAGACGTCGATCGGCGACACCCAGCCGCTGTGCACGAACCACGATCCGACCGCGAGATTCGTCAGCAGCACCACCGGCGCGCTCAGCGCGATCGACGCCAGCGCATCGGTGCGGAGCATGGGCCGGACCCACCCCTCGTAGGATTCGGCGAACTCGGTGGCGGCCGTGCGGTAACGCGAATGCGACTCCCTCGTCCGGCCGAACGTCTTGACGACGGCGATACCGGTGACGAACTCGACGATCGTCGAACTGATCGCGGCGACACCGGCATTCATCTCCGCCATCTTCACCGCCATGCCTCGGGTCATGACGGCGTAGGCGCACGCGTAGATCGGCAGCGTGGCGATCGCGAGCAACCCGAGACGCCAGTCGAGGGAGAACGCATACGCCAGGCCGACGAGTGGGACGGCCACGGCGCCGGTCGTTTCGACGGCGCTGTGCGCCACCAGGTAGTGCAGGTCGGCGATGTCGTTCTGCGCCGCCTTCCGCACCAGACCGGACGAGTGGGAACTGAACCAGCCCAGCGGTAGCCGGCCGAGCGTCGCGGCGATCCGGCGACGGAGGAGCGCCTGCATCCGCACGTCGGCGAAGTGGGTGACGATCAGTGCGCCGCCGCCGAAGAACGCGCGGGCGCCGAGGCCGGCAATCACCACCCACACGATGGTCCAGACGCGCTGCTCGTCGACCGGCCCGTCGGCGAGCAGGGTCTTGCCGAGCTCGGCGATGGCCACGTACGGGACGATCGCGGCGACCGACGCCACGATCTGCATCGCGACGGCCGTACGCGTCTGGGTGCGCACCGGCCGGAGCAGTCCGCGCAGCGCGCCGCGCTCGCTCGACGCCCGGGCGCGTGCCTCGGCCTCGCCGGGTGGCGCGCTCGCAGGCCTGCCGGTGTCCTGATCGGGTGGGGCTACATCCGCAATCGTGGTCGAAGTCATGGGCCCGCTCTCTCGGAGAGGAATTAGTGACAGTGTGTCTGCATTAGGGTAGCCATACCTACATTGGACGACAAGGCCTTGCCCTCCACGACGAACGGGACGCTCGTTGCGTTGGATCCAACGGGCGTCCCGTTCGTCCGGGAGGGGGAGGGGCGAGAGAGGTGGTGTTCGGGGTCCGGCGGTCAGGTCCAGGGCTGGACGGGCGGCTTGACCCACATGATCTTCTCGTCGCGGTGTGCCGGGGTGGCGGCGGGATGGTCGGGGTGGCGTTGCGCCCACGCCGTCTTCTGCTCGAGCAGTTCGACGACGGTGATCCAGGTTTCCATGGTGCTCGGCGGGTTCGACCCGGCCGCCCGGGCGAGTTTGCGCAGCGTGGCGTCGGTCAGATCGAGCAGTTCCTGACCGCTGATCCCGCGATCCCACACGTACCGCGCGAGTCCCATCGCCTTCTCGCGTCGCCGCTTCGCCGCGCCCTCGGTGTGCGCGAAGTCGACTTCCTGAGGTTCCATCGTCTTCCCTTCTCGTGCGCCTCTCCACGGTAGGGCACCCGCGGGGCCGACCGGTATCGTGGGAGGACGATTCTCGCAGCAGACGCGAGCGGGCGGCGCGAGCAGTAGGGAAGACGGACGATGGGCAGGCAGCGCGGCGGTCGGGCTGCCCGGACCTCCGACGGGGGTCCCGTGCCCGGCGTGTACCCGATCGATACGGGGACGTGCGAACTCGCCGTGGACCACCTCAACCCGCACGGCTGGGTGCTGAAGGTGAACGGCGTCGAGAGTTCCCACATCGATCTGTCCGACCCCACGCACCTCGACTTCGAGTACATGCGGTGGATCGCCGAACTGGTCGCCTCGCATTGGGGCACGGACCGGCGGGTGCGTGCCCTGCACCTCGGGGGCGGCGCCTGCTCGCTCGCCCGGCATCTCGCCGCCCGCTATCCGGACGCCCGGCAGGTGGTGGTCGAACTCGACGGCAAACTCGCCGAACTGGTCCGCGATTGGTTCGACCTGCCGCGGGCCCCACTGCTGCGACTGCGGGTGGGAGAGGCGCGGGCGGTCACCGAGACGTTGACGGAGTCGAGCCGCGACCTGATCGTGCGCGACGTGTTCGCCGGCAGCACCACTCCGGCGCCGCTGACGACGGCGGAGTTCACCGGGCACGCGCGACGGGTGCTGGCGCCGGGCGGTATCTACGTGGTGAACTGCGGCGACACCCGCGATCTCGTCCTGGCGCGCCGGGAGGCGGCGACCATCGGCAGCGTGTTCCCGCACACGACCGTGATCGCCGATCCCGCGATGCTGAAGGGGCGCCGCTACGGCAACATCGTGATCGCGGGAAGCGACGTGCCGATCGGGGACGACCCCGCCCTCGTCCGCACACTGCTGGGCGGTGGTGTGCCCGCGCATGTGTGGGACGACGGGCAGGTGCGGACGTTCGCCGGCGCCGCGCGGGTGCTGCGCGACGCGGATCCCGGCAGCTAGACGAGCACCCAGATCAGCGAGGCCATCGCGAAGCCGACGATCGAGAGGATGGTTTCGAGCACCGTCCACGTCTTCAGGGTGTCTTTCACCGACATGTTGAAATACCGTGACACGATCCAGAATCCGCCGTCGTTGACGTGGCTGGCGATGATGGATCCGGCCGAGACGGCGATGACGATCAGGGCGATCTGCGCGGACGAGTAGTTCCCCGCGGCGATGGACGGTTCGATGACGCCCGCGGTGGTGACGATGGCGACGGTCGCCGAGCCCTGGGCGATGCGGAGTGCGCAGCTGATCAGGTACGCGGACAGGATGACCGGAAGCCCGAGGGCGTCCATCGAATCGGCGAGCGCCTGCCCGACTCCGGTGGCGCGCAGGACCGCGCCGAAGAACGCGCCGGCGCCGACGACCAGCAGGATCATGCCGACCGGTTTCAGTGCGGCCGCGGACATGCCGCCGATCTCCTGCGCCGTGATTCCGCGGCGGATGCCGAGCAGGTACAGCGCCAGCAGGACGGCGATGGTCAACGCGATCGTGGGGGTGCCGAGGAAGATCAGGACCGACAGGGCGGTGCCCTCGTCGAGCACCACGTTGCCGACCGTCGCGCCGAGGATCAGCACCATCGGCACGAGGATGATGAACGAGATCAGCCAGAGCGGCGGCGGGTTCTTGTCGGCTACCTTCTCCTCCGGGATGAACTCGTCCGGGACCTCGATGATCACGCGCTTGCCGATCCAGGTACCCCACACGACGCCACTGACGAACCAGGCGGGGATACCGCACGCGAGACCCATGATGATGATCCAGCCCATGTCGACGTGCAGCAGACCGGCGGCGGCGACGGGGCCGGGGTGCGGGGGCAGGAACGCGTGCGTCATGGACAGGCCGGCGAGCATCGGCATCGCGTACATCACCAGCGACTTGCCGCCGCGCTTGGCCGCCACGTACACGAGCGGGGCGAGGATGAAGATGCCGATGTCGAAGAAGACGGGGATGCCGAGCACGAGGCCGGTGACACCCATCGCCAGCGGCGCTCCCTTGGGCCCGAACAACTTCAGCAGTCGCTCCGTGAGCACGTCGGCGCCGCCCGAGCGCTCCATCATCGCGCCGAGGACGGTGCCCAGGCCGATGATCGGGGTGATGTGCCCCAGGATCCCGCCGAAGCCCTTCTCCAGTATGGAGTCGGCCGCCGACGTCGGGGTGCCGACCAGTTCGACCACCGACACTCCCGCGATGAGAGCGACACCGACGCCGACGACGATCAGCGCGATGAACGGCTCGAGCTTGAGCTTGATGATGAGGATCAGCAGTACGGCGATGGATATCGCTGCGAGAGTGAGGAGTCCGGCTGTGTCGTGCTGCAGCCAGTCGACGAACGACGTCATTGCGTCTCCAGGGAGAAGGGGAAGGGTGCTCAGGCCGAGAGCGCGGTGACGAACGCGCGGGCGCGGTCGGTGATGTCGGTCCAGTTTCCTGCCGCGACGCTGGACGGTGGGACGACGCTGGTGCCCGCGCACACGGCCAGGGCGCCGGCGTCGAGGAACTCGCGGGCGTTGGAATCGTTGATGCCGCCCGACGGCAGGAGTTCCACGCCGGGATACGGACCGCGCAGGTCGGACAGGTAGCCGGGGCCGAGTCGCTTGGCGGGGAAGATCTTCACCGCGGCGGATCCGAGGTCGACGGCCATCGCCACCTCGGTGGGGGTGAAGGCGCCGAGGAAGACGGGAATCGACCGTCCCGTGGCGACCTTCGCGACATCCGGGCGGATGCCGGGGGTGACGAGGAACCGGGCGCCGGCGTCGATCGCGGCCGCGGCCTGATCGCCGGTCATCACGGTCCCGACGCCGAGGATGCTGCCCGCCGCGGCCGCGGCGTCGGCGGCACGGCCGAGGTGATGGAGCACGTCGGGGGTGGTGAACGTCAACTCGACCGTCCGGATCCCGCCCTCGGCGAGCGCGTGGCACAGGTCGGTGGCGTCGGGGATGGTCTCCGCGCGCACGACCGTCAGTACCCGGTCGGCACGCAGAATGTCGATCTCGGTCATCGGACTGCTCCTCCTTCTTCGCGGCGCAACGATCTTCCGGCGGTCGCGCCGGTGAGGCGGCCGTCCTCGAGGGCGAGGCGGCCGCGGACGAATACGTGAGAGATGCCGGTCGCCGCCTGACGCGGCCGGGCATAGGTTGCGGTGTCGCCGACCGTGTCCGGATCGAAGAGCACGAGATCCGCGGCGTATCCGCGGCGGACGAATCCGCGGTCGACGAGACGTAACCGGGTCGCGGCGCGGCCGCTGAGGTGACCGACGCACTCCTCGAGCGACATCAGGCCGAGGTCGCGGCAGTAGTGCCCGAGGTAGCGTGCGAACGTTCCCCACCCGCGCGGGTGCGGTTTCGCGCCGACCAGCAGTCCGTCGCTGCCGCCGGTGTGCCGGGGGTGCTGCATGATCGCGCGCACGTTCTCCTCGTGCCCGACGTGCTGCAGGATGCCGCTGCCGAGTTGGTCGCGGACCAGGATGTCGATGCACACGTCGAAGGGGTCGCGGTTCTCCTCGGCGGCGATGTCCGCGACGGTCTTCCCGACGTAGGCGTCGAGTTCGGGATTCTGCACGCCGCTGATCTCGAGGGTGTGCCACTCGGCGATCACGCCGTGGCAGCCGTCGGATCCGGTGACCTCGAGATGCTCCCGGATGCGTTCGAGGGCAACCGGATCCCGGAGCCGGTCGAGGGTCTGCTCCATGCTGCCCGCCGACGCCCAGCTGGGCAGGATCGCCGACAGCGTGGTGGCGCCGGGAAGATAGGGGTAGGTGTCGAGGCTGATGTCGGCGCCCGCGGCTTCGGCTCGGTCGAGCAGGGCGAGCAGTTCCGGGGCGCGGCCCTTGTTGGGCCCGAAGTTCAGCGTGGCGTGCGCGAGATGCAGTGCGCACCCGGCCCGCGACGTCAGGTCCACCATCTCGGCGTAGGCCTCCATGGCGCCGGCGCCGTACGACCGGTGGTGCGGGGAGAAGTAGCCGCCGTACTCGGCGACGGTCCGGCACAGCGCCAGCAGCTCCTCGTTGTCCGCGTACATTCCCGGCGTGTAGGTCAGCCCCGCGGACAACCCGACGGCGCCCTCGACCATGGACCGCGCCACGATCCGCTGCATCTCCTCGATCTCCGACGGCGTCGCCGGGCGATCGTCCCAGCCCACCACCAGTGCCCGGATCACCCCGTGCGGGACGAGATACGCGACGTTGGTGGCGATCCCGTGATCGAGCCGGTCGAGGTATTCGCCCACGCTCCGCCAGGAGAAGTCGAAACCCTCGGGATCGGTGTTCCAACCCGCGATCTTGCGCCGGACCACGGCCAGCACGTCGTCGGTGACGGGCGCGTAGGACAAGCCGTCCTGGCCGAGGACCTCGGTGGTGACGCCCTGGGTGATCCGCGACGGATGCTCGGGGTTGAGCAGGATCTGCAGATCGGAATGGGCGTGCATGTCGATGAAGCCGGGCGCGAGCACCAGGCCGTCGGCGTCGATCACACGGTCCGCGGCGGGGCGTCCGGTGACGGAGCGATCTGCCTCGGGCCGGATGTCGGCGATCCGGTCGCCGTCGACGAGCACGTCGGCGCGGTATCTCGGCGCCTCCGACCCGTCGACGACGGTGGCGGAGCGGATCAGAGTGGTCATGGTGTGGGGTTCCTCGGCCGGGATCAGAAGAAGGTGCGGATCAGGTCGACGACGACGGGATCGTCGGAGTCGTCACCGACGACGGGTATCCACCGCCACTTGTCGAACGCGGTGCACGGGTGGGACAGGCCGAGGCGGACGACGTCCCCGACGCGCAGATCGTGTTCGGGCCGTGCGGGATCGAGCCGCAGGAAGGCGTGCTGGTCGTTGACCGCGGTCACTTCGGTGCCGACGAGGGGACGCGGCGCCGAGCCCAGTTGGTCCGCGACGACCTGCGCGGTGGGGAGTCCCTCGTCGAACGGGACGTCGCGCTTGCCCGCGTCGAGCAGGGCGAGGCCCGGCTCGGGACGGGACACCACCCGGGCCCACGTGTGCATCGCCGACGTGAGTCGACGCGCCTGGTCGTCGCCGCGGCCGAACGGTGAGATCCCGGTGTAGAAGCCGTCGTCGTGGATGATGTAGGCGCCGGCGCGGACCACCACTGTGGTTCTGCCGCCTGCGAGTTCGGCGAGCACCTCGGCGACCACGTCGAAGTAGGCGCTGCCGCCGGCGGTCACGTAGACGTCCTGACCGTCCGGGTAGCGACCGTCGGTCTCGAGCCTGCGGTGCAGTTCGGCCATCGACCGGAGGTAGGCCCGGACCCTTGTGAGGGACTCCTCGGAGGCGTCGTGGGCGAGCGCCCCCTCGTAACCGGAGACGCCGGCCAACCGCAGTGCGGGACTCTCCGCGATCCGGTCGGCGACCGCCACCGCCTCGGCCACCGATCGGGCGCCGGTGCGACCGCCCTCGCCGCCGAGTTCGACGAGCACGGGCAGCGGACGGACCACCGTGACGTCCGCGAGGGCCGCGGTCATCGCGTCGACGGTCTGCGGGGAGTCGGCCCACATCAGGACTTCGAGTTCCGGGTCCGCGTCCATCTGCTCGGCCAGCCACCGCAGGGCGGTCGGGTCGACGAGCGAGTTCGCGATCTGCACCCGGCGCGCCCCGAATCGCACCGCCACCCGGAGCTGGCCGAAGTTCGCCAGCGTGATCCCCCACGCGCCGCCGCGGATCTGCCGGTCCCACAGCACCGGTGACATGGTCGTCTTGCCGTGCGGAGCGAGGTCGACGCCGTGTGTGCGGCACCACGCCGCCATGGTGTCGAGATTGCCGGCGATGGCCGCCTCGTCGAGCACCATCACCGGCGTGCTGAACGCGGACAGTCTCGGCCGGGTGGCGAGGAACTCGGCCTTGGTCTGGCCGTTCGCCGCCGAGGGGAGGGCTTTGTCCACGTCGGACAGGCGCAGCTCGTCGAGCTCCGCCAAGGCGCCGGAATCGAGTGCGTCCGTTCCGCTGATCGTCATGGTCGATCCTGTCGTTCGGGTTCTGTGGGACTGGCCGGCATCAGAAGAAGGGCCGTGAAGTGCTACGTTGCGCTGTATGCAACGTTGATTGCGTTTTTGCGTCTCCTATGTCTAGCATTGGGCTGGGTCATCGTCAACGGTCCGATGCGGCATGCATCGCCGCGGCGAGGCCTCCCGAAACCCAACTCCCGTGCCGGTCCGAGCAGTCGCAGAGGTAACAAGTGCAGGAATCGACCCCCACCCCCGAGTCCGGTGTCGCGTGCCTCGGCGAGGCGATGGTCCTGGTGGCCCCGGACTCGACACTCCACCTCGCCGGCGCGGAGGCGAACGTCGCCGCGGGCCTCGCCGCGCTCGGTGTCCCGGCCGCCTGGGTCGGACGGCTCGGCGACGACGACTTCGGCGCCCTCATCCGCACCGAACTGCGGGCGCGCGGTGTCGACGACCGTGCGATCGAGGTAGACCCCGAGCGGCCCACCGGGCACTACTCGAAGACCACCGCCCTCGACGAGCACGGCGAGCCGCGAACCGACAGCCTGTATTCCCGGGCGGGTTCGGCGGCGTCGGCGATGGACCCCGCATTCCTCGACAGGCCTCCGGTCGCGGAGGTGTTCGGCCGCGCCGCCGTCGTCCACTGCAGCGGAATCACACCGGCCCTGTCCGATTCGTGCCTCGCCCTGATGCGGAGACTGCTCCGCGACAGGCCGGGCATCCCCGGCGTCGTCAGCTTCGACGTCAATTGGCGTGAGCAACTGTGGCCGGACGGCGACCCGCGGATGGTCGTGGAACTGGCGAACCTCGCGGATCTGGTGCTCGTCGGCGCGGACGAGGCCCAACGCGTGCTGGGCACCGCGGATCCGCACGAGTTGCGGCTTCTCCTTCCGGCGCCGGCCACCGTCGTCGTCAAGGACGGAGCGCACCGGGCCCTGGCCGTCGACCGGAGTGGCCGCAGCGTCGCCGTTCCCGCGCTCCGCGTCGACGTCGTCGAACCCGTCGGCGCGGGTGACGCCTTCGCCGCCGGGTATCTCAGCGGGGTGGTGCGCGGCGAGGATCAGGCGCGCTGCCTGCGCCGCGGGCACATCGGTGCCGCCGCCACGCTGACCGTCGCCGCCGACTCGGCGCCCCCGCCGCCCGCCGCACTGCTCGACGCGCTGCTGCATTGTTCCGAATCGGACTGGGCGGCAACGAGCGTCACCGCCGACGGTTTCGCCCTCCGAGGAAGTGGAGTGATCGGATGAGTCAGAGTGTCTCCCGTGCCCTGCATCTGCTGGTGCAGCTGGGCAACGGTCCCGCCAACCTCGACCAGCTGGCCGAATCGACCGGAGTCCACAAGACCACCGTGCTCCGGTTGCTCCGGACACTGTCCGACGAGCGGTTCACGTTCCGCGACAACAGCAACCAGTACCATCTCGGGTCCCGCATCTTCGAACTCGCCGCGCAGGCCACCGATCAGCGGGAGGTGCGGCGCATCGCGTCACCGCACCTCGTCGCGTTCAACCGCGAATACGGCCGCACCACGCACCTCGCGGCGATGGAAGGTGGCGACGTGGTGTACATCGACAAACTCGAATCGCACGACCAGATCCGGATGTACTCGCGAATCGGTCTGCGCGCCAATCTCAATTCGACCGCCGTCGCGAAGGTGATCCTCGCCGACCTGCCGGATTCGGAACTGCGGCCCATCGTGGACTCGATGGACTTCTCCTCCCGCACCGCCAACACGATCACGACGCCCGAACGTTATCTCGACGAGATCCGCCTCGTCCGGGAGCAGGGCTGGGCGCACGATCAGGAGGAGAACGAGCCGTCCGTCAACTGCATCGGAGTGCCCATTCGCGGCGCGTCCGGTCGCGTCGTCGCCGCCGTCTCGGTGTCGGTCCCCGACGTCGTTCTCAGCTACGAACGCGTCCTCGACCTCCTCGAACCCCTTCAGGCCGTGGGGGCGCGGATCTCCCGCGACTGCGGTTACCGCGCCCAGCCCTGACCATCCCCCGTCCGCTCGAAAAGTAAACACACACAGGAGAAATCGACATGTCCGACACCACCGTCATCCGCACCGAAGGCGCCCCCGCCCCCGCGCACACGTTCAGCCAGGGCATCAAGAAGGGCAACCTGCTCCAGGTGTCGGGGCAGGGACCGATGGACCCCGTCACCAACAAGTACATCGCCGAAGGTGACGTCCGTGAGCAGACCCGCCGCACCCTCGAGAACGTCAAGGCGATCCTCGAGGCCGGCGGCGCGAGCGTCGAGGACGTGCTGATGTTCCGCGTCTACCTCACCACCCGCGACGACTTCTCCGCGATGAACGACGTGTACGGCGAGTTCATCGCGGAGAACGTCCCGAGCGGTCAGCTGCCGTGCCGGACCACGGTGTTCGTCGACCTCCCGCACGAGGTCATGCTCGTCGAGATCGACGCCCTGGCCGTGACCGGCTAGGCCGCTACGCGGTGACGAGGTGGCGGCAGCTCATCCGGGGCGACACGGGCAGCTCCGTGAAGACGGGCTCGGACGTGTCCGCGGCCGCCACCTCCAGGTAGAGGTGGCTGCCGTCCGCCACGACGCCCTGCGGGTGCAGGCCGATCAGCTCGGCCACCACGTACGTGGTGCTGAGGCTGGTGACGTCGCGGATGATCCCGAGCCGCAGCAGCGACCTCGTCTCCGCGATGGCCTCCTGCTCACCGGCCCGCAGAACCAGGCGCAGTCCGGGGGAGAGGGCCTGCGCGGCCACGGACACGGCGATGTTGTCGAGGTCGTCGGAGCCGACCGCGGCCAGCGCCAGCGCGCGGCGCACGCCCAGTCGTTCGAGGAGTTCGCGGTCGCCACCGTGCCCGACGACCGTCGGGATCTTCATCGCACGGACGAGCCGCAGGTTCTTGGCGTGGGGGTCGCGCTCGACGCCCACCACCGCGACCCCGAGCGCCTGCAGTTCCCGGCACAGCCGGAGTCCGACCTGGCCGAGACCCACGACGATGACGTGGCCCGACCGGGGCAGCACCCGGCTGCCCACCAGGCCGACCAGCCGGGGACCGAGCAGGCGCTCGATGATTCCGGCGGTGAACATGGCGGTGAACACCACGGTGAAGAGCATCGCCACCGACGCGAACACGGCGTAGGCGGGGCTTCCGTGGGTATCGGCTCCCGGGCCCACGGTGGTCACCACGCGGACCGCCTCGTTGAACGCGTCGAGCGGTGCCACGTGCTGACCGAGGATCAGCCACAGCCAGTCGGCGAGCAGGACGGCGAGGAGCCCGGCGAGCCCACCGAGCAGGATGCGCGTGCCGATGTCGTGCGACCTCAGCAGACCTGTCGCCCCGGTCGCCACCGTGTGCCACCAGTTCCGCCGAGGCAGGTCGACGTGCGCGCCCTCGGGGTGGCCGTCGATCATCCGGACCGTCAGCATGTGCTCGCCCGCGTGCCGGGCCGCGACGAGTTCGGGGTCCAGACACGGGCCGGCCAATGTGGGCGCGGCCAGGTCTGCCGGCGACGTCACCTTGCACTGCGGGAGCAGGTGGGACAGCTGGTCCGCGACAGTGCGGTCGAAGATCGTCACCACCAACGGGATCGACGCCGAGATGTGCGCGGCGGCCAGCGCGTAACGCAGCGCGACGACGTCGTCGCGCACCAGGACCGCCATCCCGCGGGGCTCGTCCGCCATCGCCTGGCGCAGCTCGTCGTCGTCCGGGGCGACGAGATGGCGGACGTCGAAGTCCCTTTCGCGGAGGGATGCACAGA
>JBCEBZ010000344.1:0-14503 GCA_039206675.1 Rhodococcus sp. (in: high G+C Gram-positive bacteria)
AGTTCGGTCGGAATCGGGACACCGAACCGGACCCACCCGGCGGCGCCTGCCCCTTGCCTCGGGACCGCCATTCGTCGGCCCGGTGGGTGCGATCGGCGAAGCGGCGACAGTGAGGTGGCGTGCCCAAGGGCCCAGTCGGCGAAGATCGAACGGCCAGGTCCCCGCCCCTGGACGAACGGGACGCTCGTTCGATCTGACGCTACGAGCGTCCCGTTCGTGCTGTAGAACGGAGAGACCCTGGCGGGAAGTGACGACGACGTGATGGACGAGACGGTCGACCATCATCTCGAACACGCCGTCAGCCCGCCCGCAGAAGTGAGATGTTCGGCGACAGGGTCGAAGAAGTGGATCCGCCTGCCACACCGTGTCCGCTCGTCGGCGGCACCGGGTCGACGCGCGCCACGCGTCGTGCACCGACCTCTCGGTGGGGGAGGGGAGGGGTCCGTGTTTCACGTGAAACGAAACGCATCCAAAGTGACGGAGCGTGACATCGACGACCCTGAAGATGCGGACGAAAAAGGCGGGGCTCCCGGAGGTGAATCCGGGAGCCCCGCCTTGGTGGTGCGTGTGGGGTCAGTCCTTGATGACGACCACGCGACGTGACGGCTCGGCGCCTTCGCTCTCGCTCGATACGCCGTCGACCTTCGCGACTGCGTCGTGAACGATCTTGCGCTCGAACGGCGTCATCGGAGCGAGCTCTTCGCGTTCACCGCTCTCGAGGACGCGACGTGCCGCCGAGGCACCCAGCTCGGACAGTTCGGCACGACGGCCGGCACGCCATCCGGCGATATCCAGCATCAGTCGACTGCGTTCGCCCGTCGCCTGCTGCACGGCGAGGCGAGTCAGTTCCTGCAGTGCGTCCAGCACCTCGCCCTTGCGCCCGACCAGCTTGGTGAGATCGTCCCCGCCGTCGATGCTGACAACAGCGCGGTCGCCCTCGACGTCCAGGTCGATGTCGCCGTCGAAGTCGAGGACGTCGAGCAGCTGCTCCAGGTAGTCGCCGGCGATTTCCCCTTCCTCGATCAGGTAGTCGTCAGAATCGGAATCCACCTCGGTGTCCGGGTTCTGCGTCGGTGCAGTCACGTCTGTCTCATCTCCGTCCACTGCGATGTCAGGCTCACTAGCCATGCTCGTTCTCTTTTCTGAATCAGCGCCGCTTGCGCTTGGGGGACTTTCCGCGGTTGGACTGGGGGCGGGCACCGGGCTTCGGCTTCGACGCCGAACCGTCACCACTCGGCTGATCGGCGACGTCGCCTTCGACGACGCCCTCGACGATCTCCGGTTCGTTGTCGGAAGAAGAACCGTCCGTCGCGGTCGCGGACTTCTTCTTTTTCTTGGTGAGATCGGGTCGTGCGCCGGGCTTCGGAGCGTTGTCCGCCCGGCGTGCGATGGCAGCCTGCTTCTTCTCTTCCTCTTCCGCGTCGATACGACGGAAGACGATGTGCTGCTGCCCGTACGTCCAGATGTTGTTACTCACCCAGTACAGGAGGATCGCGATGGGGAGGAACGGGCCACCGACGAGCACGCCGAGCGGGAAGACCCACAGCGCGAGCTTGTTCATGATCGCCGACTGCGGGTTCGCGGCGGCTTCGGGACTCTGACGCGCGACGGAGGCACGCGAGTTGAAGTGGGTCGCGATGCTGGCGATGATCATCAGCGGCACCGCGACAACCGCGATGTTCAACACCGTGGGGATGGGACCGTATGCGGCGAACGCGTCGAGCTGCGCCTTCGGCATCGTGATCCAGGCCGAGATCGGGGCACCGAACAGTCGGGCACTCAGGAAGGACTGCACGTCCTCGACGCTGAAGAAGTAGTTCGGTGTGTTCGCGTTGGCCTCGACCGACATGCCGAGCTGACCGATACCGGTGCCGGTGCGGTTGAACGAGCGAAGCACGTGGAACAGGCCGATGAAGACCGGCGCCTGCGCGAGAACCGGGAGGCAGCCCATGATCGGGTTGAACCCGTGCTCCTTCTGGAGCTTCTGCATCTCGACAGCCTGACGCTGACGGTCACCCGAGTACTTCTTCTGCAGAGCCTTGATCTGCGGCTGAAGTTCCTGCATCTGGCGCGTCGTGCGGACCTGCTTGACGAACGGCTTGTACAGCACGGCACGCAGCGTGAACACGAGGAACACCACGGAGAGCGCCCACGTGATGCCGCTGTCCGGACCCAGGAAGGGAATGGCACCGAAAACCTTGTGCCAGACCCACAGGATCCCGGACACCGGATAGTAAATGAAGTCGAGCACGGCTCTATGTACTCCTCTGTTCGTCCACGTTCGCCGGACAGCAACGACGGCTACCCGCATGACGGTCGTGACGGGCAGGGACCGGGTCCCACCCTCCAGGGTGCCAGGGGGCACACTTCGCCAACCGAACCACCGTCAAAAGAAGGCCTTTGATCGCCCCGTGGGTACGCAGGGATTCCACCGCGTACTCGCTACAGGTCGGCATGAACCGGCAGGTCGGCAACCTCAGGGGCGACACATACGTCCGGTAGAGCTCGATGAAGAAAATGAGAGTGCGCGCCGGTAACGCACGGACCGACTTCCACGCGGAAGAGGCCGAGGAGGTGCCCTCGGCCGTGTCGGCGCGCGACTCGTGGAGTGCGCTTTTCATGTGGAGTTACTCACGGGCGCAAGAAGGTCCAATCGAAGGAGACCTGCACGGAGTTGCTTCTCCAGGTCCCGGCTACTTGCAGTCGCAGCTCCCGGGAGAGCGCGAATCACCACATCGGTTCCCCGTGGAATCACGTCCACGAGGTCGATGCAGATATGACGAAGCCGGCGTGCGACTCGATGTCGAATCACCGCCGGCCCGACAGCCTTACTCACAACCAGTCCGAATCGCGGACCGCCGCTACTCACCAGCTCATCTGCCTGCGCACGGTCGAAAGCGTGCACAACCAGGTCGCGTCTTCCCATCCGACGACCACGTCGCACAGTCAACGAGAAATCTGAATGACGACGCAATCGGTGCGGCTCAGGCAACACCCCGAGCTCCCGAACCCAGTGTCGGGATCAGGCGGTGAGGGATTCGCGGCCCTTACGGCGACGCGCCGAAACGATTGCACGACCCGCACGGGTCCGCATACGAAGACGGAAGCCGTGAACGCGCGCGCGGCGTCGGTTGTTCGGCTGGAACGTCCGCTTGCCCTTGGCCACGGTCAACACTCCTCGAAGTTCGACGCCTCCCGGCGTCATGGATCTAACATTGGCGAAAACTCAGGTGTTCATCCACAGGTGGGGATGAAACGCTCTCGAAACTGGACTCGAGCCAGCACGAAACCGCCACCTCACCACAGGGTGACTGTTCGAGAGTACTTACCACTCCCGGTCAGGTCAAACTCGCTCACCTGCGATTCCCCCGCGAATCGGCTGACCGACACGCCGAGGATCGACAAATGCTTGCACCCCAACTTCCAATGTGCCAAACCGCTGTGAGGTTGCCGACACTGTTGCTAGCGTCTATGCATGGTCTCGCCGATGAACCCTGATCGAGTGCCCAGCACTCGACTTCACCGTTCTCATCTGCACATTCACCACAATTCATCCACAGGGCACAGATGGTGTCCCGTTTCGGATCATCACGAGGGTTCCTGACGCCCTTCACTTCTCGGGCCCCCGGGCCCGCTCATCCAGGTTCCGTATGCATAAGCGCAGGTCAGCGCGCTCAATCTGGACTTTTCACCGTCAAACAATGCCTCCGCAAGAGGCGTCTGCGGTTTGTCCACATCTGTGGATAATTGTGTGGAAACACAGTTCAGATGGCATATTCGTAGGTCCGTACGGGGTCCATCCTCAGGTCGGGGAAGCTCCCATTTCCGCCTCGACGACGGCACCGACACTGGTCTCGGCACCGCAGGCGCCGAGACCGCGAACACACTGGAGAGGAACCTCGTGAACGACGATCCGAATGCGCTCGCACGGATCTGGATCGACGTCGTCGCCGACCTCACATCCGATTCGCCGGGCGGCGATCTGCCGCCGTTGACGAGGGGACAGAAGGCGTGGTTGGCGCTCGTCAAACCGCTGACGCTCGCACAGGGCTTCGCGCTCCTGTCCGTGCCGTCGCCCTTCGCGCAGGAAGCGATCGAGCGGGATCTGCGTGAGCCGATCCTCCACGCGCTCGGCCGGCATCTCGGCGAGCAGGTCGAGGGTCTCGGTGTGCGCATCGCCGCCCCCGTCGACGACGAACCCGAATCCGAGGCCCCCAGCCGGGAGCGCAGGCCCGACCCGGAACCTGTGCACACCCCTCGCCATCTGGAGCCGTCCGTCACCAGTTCCGGTACGTTCCGCAGGCGCCGTTTCGGCTCCGGTGACGACCAGCCCTATTCGGACACCACGGACTTCGAGGAGGTGGACGACGACAGCGAGGCCCTCGCCAGCGTCCACGAATCCTGGCCGTCGTACTTCACGAAGCCGCCCGCGGGCCCCGCACCTGCGGCGACGGGCGGGAACAGCCTCAACGCGAAGTACACGTTCGACACGTTCGTGATCGGCTCGTCCAACCGGTTCGCCCACGCCGCGGCGGTCGCCATCGCCGAGGCACCGGCGCGCGCGTACAACCCGTTGTTCATCTGGGGTGCGTCCGGCCTCGGCAAGACGCACCTGTTGCACGCCGCGGGCCACTACGCCCAGCGACTCTTCCCGGGCATGCGCGTCAAGTACGTCTCCACCGAGGAATTCACCAACGACTTCATCAACAGCCTCCGCGACGACCGCAAGGTGGCGTTCAAACGCCGCTACCGCGAGACCGACGTCCTGCTGGTGGACGACATCCAGTTCATCGAGGGCAAGGAAGGTATCCAGGAGGAGTTCTTCCACACCTTCAACACCCTGCACAACGCGAACAAGCAGATCGTCGTCTCCTCCGACCGGCCGCCGAAGCAACTGGCGACCCTCGAGGAACGCCTGCGCACCCGGTTCGAATGGGGCCTGATCACCGACGTTCAGCCCCCCGAACTCGAGACCCGCATCGCCATCCTCAGCAAGAAGGCCCGAATGGACCGGCTCGAGGTGCCCGACGACGTCCTCGAGTTGATCGCCTCCCGGATCGAACGCAACATCCGGGAACTCGAGGGTGCCCTGATCCGCGTGACCGCGTTCGCGTCCCTGAACAGGCAACCCCTGGACCTCACGCTCGCCGAGGTCGTGCTGCGTGACCTGATGCCGGACTCGTCCAGCCTCGAGATCAATGCGGCGACGATCATGGCGGTCACCGCGGAGTACTTCAACATGTCGATCGACGACCTCTGCGGGCCCGGCAAGGCGCGTCCGCTGGCGTCCGCCCGCCAGATCTCCATGTACCTGTGCCGTGAGCTGACCGATCTGTCCCTGCCGAAGATCGGGCAGACGTTCGGCCGCGACCACACCACGGTCATGTACGCGGACAAGAAGATTCGCAAGGAGATGACGGAGCGGCGGAAGGTGTACGACCAGGTCCAGGAGCTCACAGCCCGGATCAAGCAGCGTTCCAAGAGGTAGTCGCCCGTCCCTGCTTCTCCTGTGCCCCTGGTAGCTCGCCTACCGGGGGCACATGTCGTTTCGTGGGATTCATGGCCCGATTCCGCCGCCGCGGGCAACTCGAGGGGCTCCTCGAGCCAGTCCTCGAGGGTGGGCTCGAGCGGGTCCTCGAGGTGCCGCTCGAGGGCCTACTCGAGGCTCGCGCACACCCCCGCCGGCGCGACACACCGGGGCAACACGCCGACGCCGGGACCTGGGATAAAGCATGCACACCTGTGGATAAATGTGGGGATGAGGTGGAATCCCTGTGGACAGAACGTGCAGAACTTTGAACAACCTCGAGTAGTCCACATGGGGGCCGATTTGGTCCTCGAGTTTGTCCTCGAGAATTCCCCATTGCTCGAGGCGGACCGACCAGCGTCTACAGCCGTTCGTCCACAGATTCCACAGGACCTAATAGTACTTCTCGTTAATTCTTATAGAAAACTCTTTGAAAACAGGGTTGGGGATCGTGTCGGTTCACAGGCCTCCGTCGGAGACTCGAGGACTGGACCGTTCGGCTTTCAAGTTCGTCCTCGAGGGCATACGGTTATGCATCGCCGCTCTGTGAAAGACTGCAGTGCTGTGGTCACGGCCCGACCGTGGCGAACAACCGTGCCTACCGAGAGGAACAACCCGGCGATGGAGCTTGGAAGCCTGAAGTTTCGTGTCTCCCGGGAAGAATTCGCTGATTCAGTGGCATGGGTCGCTCGCAGTCTGCCGTCGCGGCCTCCGGTACCGGTTCTGGGCGGTGTCCTCCTGGATGCGACCGAGCAGGGGCTGACGGTTTCCGGGTTCGACTACGAGGTATCGGCGCAGGTAAGGGTCGCAGCCGAGGTCGGTAGCGCCGGTCAGGTCCTGGTCTCGGGCAAGCTGCTCGCCGACATCACGAAGTCGCTTCCCAACAAGCCCGTCGACGTGACACTCGAGGGCACCCGGGTGCTGATCACCTGCGGTAGCGCCAAGTTCTCCCTGCCCACCATGCCGGTCGAGGACTATCCCCAGCTTCCGCAGTTGCCGCAGCAGACCGGATCGATCCCCGCCGACGTGTTCTCCGAGGCGATCAGTCAGGTGGCGGTCGCGGCGGGCAAGGACGACACCCTGCCGATGCTCACCGGTATCCGCGTCGAGATCGAGCGCAACGCGATCGTGCTCGCGGCCACCGACCGGTTCCGTCTCGCGGTCCGCGAACTCGAGTGGTCGCCGGCGAACCCCGACACCACCGCGGCCGTCCTCATCCCCGCCAAGACTCTTTCCGAGTCGGCGAAAACGCTTGCGGGCGATGCCACTTCGCCGGTCGAGCTGGCTCTGGGTTCGGGTTCCGCGGTCGGAAACGACGGACTTCTCGGCATCGTCCACGACGGCCGCCGCACCACCACCCGACTGCTGGACGCCGAGTTCCCGAAGTTCCGGCAGCTGCTGCCGTCCGAGCACACCGCGCTCGCCACCGTGGAGATCGCTCCGCTCGTCGAGGCCATCAAGCGTGTCGCCCTCGTCGCCGAGCGCGGTGCGCAGGTCCGGCTGCAGTTCTCCACCGAGGGGCTGCTCCTGTCCGCCGGTGGTGACGATGCCGGTCGCGCCGAGGAAGGCTTGAACGCGGTGTTCCAGGGTGAGCCGCTCACCATCGCCTTCAACCCCGGCTACCTGATCGACGGGCTGTCCTCGCTGCACAGCGAGCAGGTGCTGTTCGGTTTCACGACCCCCAGCCGTCCCGCGGTGCTGCGTCCGGCCACCGAGGACGAGATCGAGCCCGACGATTCCGGAAACTTCGCTGCACCGGAGAGCGCGTACACGTACCTGCTGATGCCGGTGCGTCTGCCGGGCTGACGATTCGCGGAAGCGAAACCAGTACTGCCGAAAGAAATCTCACGAGTGGACGGAGATCACGATGCAGATCGGGTTGGTCGGGCTCGGAAAAATGGGATTCAACATGCGCGAGCGGTTGCGCGCGCACGGGCACGAGGTGGTCGGCTACGACCCGCGCCCCGAGGTCACGGATGTGGCGTCGCTGGCGGAACTCGCACAGCGACTCGAGTCGCCGCGCGTCGTGTGGGTGATGGTTCCGGCGGGAAAGATCACCCAGGACACGGTGACCGAGCTGGCGTCGGTGCTCGAGAGCGGCGACCTGGTGATCGACGGCGGCAACTCGAGATACACCGACGACAAGATTCACGGTGAGCTGCTCGGTTCCCACGGCATCGGCTACCTCGACTGCGGTGTGTCCGGTGGGGTCTGGGGACTCGAGAACGGCTACGGGCTGATGGCAGGCGGGTCGGCGGCGGACGTTGCACGGGCGCTGCCGATCTTCGACGCACTGCGCCCCGAGGGTGAGCGTGCGGACGGGTTCGTTCACGCAGGCCCGATCGGCGCAGGCCACTACGCGAAGATGATCCACAACGGCATCGAGTACGGGCTGATGCAGGCGTACGCCGAGGGCTACGAACTGCTCGAGGCCGAAGACCTCGTCACCGACGTCCACGGTGTGCTGCGCGCGTGGACCAACGGCACCGTCGTCCGGTCGTGGCTGCTGGAACTGCTCGTCAAGGCCTTGGGCGAGGATCCCGATTTCGCCGAGATCTCCGGGTACACAGACGATTCCGGCGAGGGCCGCTGGACCGTGCTGGAGGCGATCGACCACGCCGTGCCCGCGCCGGTGATCTCGGCCGCGCTGTTCGCGCGGTTCGCGTCCCGTCAGGACGATTCCCCCGCGATGAAGGCCGTCTCGGCGCTGCGCAACCAGTTCGGTGGTCACGCCGTGAAGAAGGCGGCAGGCGAGGCAGAAGCCGGTTCTGGAACGTAGGTGTTCGTTCGCGCACTCTCGCTCAGAGACTTCCGTTCCTGGGACGCCCTCGGTCTGAATCTGCGTCCGGGCTGCACCGTCTTCGTCGGACCCAACGGGCACGGCAAGACGAATGTGCTCGAGGCACTCGGCTATTTGTCGACCCTCTCGTCGCATCGGGTCAGCTCGGACGCCCCGCTGATCAGGACGGGCACGGCCCAGGCATTCGCGGGGGCGACCGTCGTCAACAGCGGCCGGGAACTGACCGTCGATCTCGAGGTGAACGAGGGCAAGTCCAACCGGGCGCGGATCAACCAGTCGCCCACCCGGCGGCCGCGGGAGATTCTCGGAATTCTGCAGACGGTGCTGTTCGCGCCGGAGGATCTGTCGCTGGTCCGCGGTGACCCGGGTGATCGACGCCGCTACCTCGACGAACTCCTCACGTCCCGGATCCCCCGGATGGCCGCGGTGCGCGCCGATTACGAACGGGTGCTGCGACAGCGGTCGGCGTTGCTCAAGACCGCGGGCGGCGCGTTGCGACGGTCTTCGCGGGGCGGCGGTCAGCCGAGCGACGACGGCGCGAGTGCCCTTGCCACACTGGAAGTCTGGGACGGCCACCTCGCCGCGCACGGCGCCCAGCTGCTCGCCGGGCGGCTGCATCTCGTCCACGATCTCGCGCCGCACCTGGCCGAGTCGTATCAGTCGCTGGCGCCCGAGTCGCGGCCCGCGAGCATCCGCTACCGCTCCAGTCTGGGGTCCTCGCTGCCGCCGGAGTTCACGGCGCCGGCGCGAGCGCCCGAGGCGGGCGACATCGCGTTTCTCGAGGAGCGGTTCCTCCAGGAGCTGTCCGTGATGCGCTCGAAGGAGATCGAGCGGGGCGTGTGCCTCGTCGGACCGCATCGGGACGATCTCGAACTGCACCTCGGCGACACCCCGGCGAAGGGATTCGCGAGTCACGGCGAGTCGTGGTCGTTCGCGCTGTCGCTGCGGCTGGCGGGATTCGCTCTGCTGCGGGCGGACGGCAGCGATCCGGTGCTCATGCTCGACGACGTGTTCGCCGAACTCGACCGCAAGCGACGCCGCGCGCTCGCCAAGGTCGCGCTGGACGCCGAACAGGTGCTCATCACCGCCGCCGTGCAGGAAGATGTACCGGAGGAGCTCGACGCCGTCCGATTCGGCGTGGAGGCCCGCGACACCGACCGAGGACGAATCTCACACATCCGGGAAGAGACGGAGGACCGCCGTGACGGATGATGCCGAACCCACCGCGCAGCCCGCGGCGACCCCCGAACCGGAGGTGAAGGGAATCGATCTCGCGCGCCGTGCCCTCGAGGAGGCGCGGGCCGCGGCGAAGGCGAGTGGAAAATCCGTCGGGCAGGGACGCCGGTCCGGCACCGGTGTGCGGGCCCTGCGCGCCCGGCGCCGGCGGGGCTGGTCCGGTCCGGGACCCGACGACCGTGATCCGCAGCCGTTCGGTGCGCTGACCAGCGCGCTCGCGAAACAACGCGGGTGGTCGCCCAAGGTGTCCGAGGGGACCGTCCTCGGACGGTGGGTGCAGGTGGTCGGTGAGGACATCGCCGCGCACGCCGAACCGACCGGGTTGCGGGACGGGATTCTGAGCGTCTCCGCGGAGTCGACGGCCTGGGCGACCCAGCTCCGGATGATGCAGTCGCAGATTCTCGCGAAGATCGCCGCGGCCGTCGGCGACGGAGTGGTGAAGTCGCTGCGGATCACCGGTCCGACCGCCCCGAGCTGGCGGAAAGGGGAACGGCACATCCGCGGGCGCGGCCCCCGGGACACCTACGGATAGGCCGGAGCGGGCGTTCGGTCCCTAGTTTTGTCTATTACCCAGTGTTACAGTTACTCCAAGTCAACGAGTGAACTGTGCCACAAGCCTTCGTCGTGGCGCGGCCGCCGGCACGAAGGAGTAGTGAGATGTCCGCCCCGACTGCACCCCGGAACGCGATCCCCGAACCGGACCACATCCTGTTGCAGGCCAGAAATGTCGAGTTCGACTGGTCGAACCTCCCGATGCACTGGATCCCGGGCGACCCGTTCAGCACGCACGTCCTCAACGTCCTGCACCTGCTCCTGCCCGCGGGCGAGGAGTGGTTCGTCGAGACGTTCAAAGAGGCGCTGCCGCTGATCGAGGACGAGCAGCTCCGCGACGACGTCGTCGGGTTCATCGGCCAGGAAGCGATGCATGCCAACGCGCACACCGGCGTGCTGGTGCACCTGAAGGAGAAGGGTCTCGATCCGACACCCTTCACCGAGCAGATGGAATGGACCTTCTCCAAGATCCTCGGACCGCGACCGCTGACCGGTCTGCGCGAGAAGAACTACCTGATCGAGCGGCTGGCGGTCATCGCCGCCATCGAGCACATCACCGCGTTCCTCGGCGACTGGGTGCTGAACGCCGAGGGTCTCGACCGGGCGGGGATCCATCCGACGATGCTCGACCTGCTGCGCTGGCACGGCGCCGAGGAGGTGGAGCACCGGTCGGTGGCGTACGACGTCATGCGGTACTTCGACAAGCGTGAGTCGCGGCGGATCCGCACCCAGCTGATCGTGACCCCGGTCATCGTGTGGCTGTGGGTGCGCGGCACCCGATTCCTCATGCGGAACGACCCGGAGCTCGCCCAGTGGTCGGCGCACCGCCGCAAGCCGCACCTGACCGATTTCTTCGCGGCGGGCAAGCGTGGCACGCTCCCCACGGCCCGGGAACTCGGCAAGCGGATGTCCACGTATTTCACCCGTGCGTACCACCCCGGCAACGAGGGGTCGACGGCGCAGGCCGTGAAGTACCTGGCGTCGTCGCCGGCGGCTCAGGCGGCCGAGCGATGAAGCTGTCCCAGGTTCGGGAGGTGCTCACCGGGCAGGGGCTGCCCCGCTACGACGCGCCGCCGGACATCAAGGGCCGCCCGCGTCCCGACCGCGCCATGCGGCTCACCGAGGCGGTGGCCGCCAAGTATCTCCGTGTGCTCACCGCGTACGAATACGACCCCGGCGTCGCCGGTCACAATCCCGACGTGGCGATGAAAATGGTTGTCTCCCAACGCGAAGTCGTCGCACTCGACGACAATGTCGTGCGGTTGCGGTTCGAGGCCGAAGGCGGCGCGGAACTTCCCGCATGGCAGCCGGGTTCGCACCTCGACTTCCACCTGCCGTCCGGGCTGCGGCGCCAGTACTCGCTGTGCGGCGACCCGTCCGACCGCACGGGCTACAGCATCGCCGTCCGGCGGATTCCCGACGGCGGTGGCGGATCCCTCGAGATGCACGCCCTCCAGCCGGGGGCGTCGGTGACGGTTCGCGGTCCCCGCAACGGATTTCCGTTCGTGGGCGAGGGGAGTGCCCTCTTCGTCGCGGGCGGTATCGGCATCACGCCGATCCTGGCGATGGTACGCGCCGCGCGCGATCTCGGGATGGACTGGCAGTTCGTGTATTCCGGCAGGTCGCGGGAGTCCATGCCGTTCCTCGACGAGATCGAAACGTTCGATCGGTCGCGGGTTTTCATCCGACCCGACGACGAATTCGGCCTGCCTTCCGCCGAGGAGTTGCTGGGGCGTGCCGCGCCCGGCGGCGCCGTGTACTGCTGCGGGCCGACCCCGATGCTGGAATCGGTGCGCCGCGCCTTCCCCGGAAGCCCGGCCACCGCATTGCATTTCGAGCGTTTCGGGGCGCCGCCGGTACTCGACGGAACCGAATTCGAAGTGCAGCTCGTCAGCACCGGTGAAGTGCTCACCGTGCCCGCCGACGAATCCGCACTCACCGTGATCAAGAAGACGATGCCCGGAGTGGGGTATTCGTGCCAGCAGGGATTCTGCGGGACGTGCAGGGTCAAGGTGCTGTCCGGCACCCCGGACCACCGCGAGACCCGGCTCACCGGCGCCGAGCAGGAGAACGAGATGCTGATCTGCGTGTCCCGCGCCGACGGCGGCCGTCTCGTCCTCGACCTGTGATCCACAGCTTCCCGAACCCGAACGACGACCGAAGGACACCCATGACTCCATCCACGTCCGGTACCCCCCGGCGGATCACCAACGGTTCCGTCGACCTCGCCGTGTTCGAGGAAGGCAACCCCGCCGGCGAGACGATGGTGCTCGTCCACGGCTGGCCCGACACCCACGAACTGTGGAGCCGGGTGGTGCCGTTCCTGAAGGAACGGTTCCGGGTGGTCAGCTACGACAGTCGCGGCGCCGGCCAGAGCACCGTGCCCACCCGGGTCGAGGACTACCGGCTGCCCGCCCTGGCGGGTGACCTGTTCGCGGTGATCGACGCCGTCAGCCCGGACCGGCCGGTGCACGTGCTCGCGCACGACTGGGGGTCGGTGGAGGCGTGGGAGGCGGTCTGCGAACCGGGCGCCCGCACGCGGATCGCGTCGTTCACCTCCGTCTCCGGGCCGAACCTCGATCACCTCGGCAAATGGATGCGCCGCCGCATCTCGGACCGCCGTTTCGGTGGGCCGCTCGCGCAGGCCGTCGCGTCCGCCTACACCGTCCTGTTCCAGATTCCGGGCCTGGCGACGCTGCCGCTGCGGCTGTGGTTCTCCCGGCACTGGCCGGCGTTCCTGAAATTCTTCGATCGCCTCGACCCCGCCCTGGTGCGTCCGGCGCCGACGCTGGCGGACGACATGGTCAACGGCCTCAAGCTGTACCGGGCCAACATCCGGACGAGCCTCTTCAGGCCACGTGAGCGGTACACCGACGTCCCCGTCCAGCTGATCCTGAACGAGAACGACAAGGCGGTGCGGCCCGTCGGGTACGAGGACACCGAGAAATGGGCACCCGACCTGCGCCGTCGAGGGGTCGACGCCGGTCACTGGTCGCCCATCTCCCACGCCGAGGACATCGCGCAACTCGCCGCGGAGTTCGTGCTGGACGTCGAGGACCGGCGGTGGGGACATGCCCCGGACGGGCCGTCCGAGAGCGCGTCGGCCTAGGTTTTCACTCCCTGAGCGCCCTGAAAATTCGTCTACGGGGCGCTCAGGGGTGTCATAGCCCGCTCCTGGGCCAGACGTACCAGTAAGATGGCCGAGGTAACTAGCGGCAAGATTCCCGATTCTCGTCTCCCGCGTGCCCGACCAGGGCGGTGGGCGCCTGCGTCGGGCATTGGACGGAGAAGGAGAGCTACCCACCCGTGGCTGCCCAGAAGTCAGACAAAAGCACCTCCAGCAAGGACTACGGCGCTTCTTCCATCACCGTCCTCGAGGGACTCGAAGCCGTCCGTAAGCGACCGGGTATGTACATCGGTTCCACCGGTGAACGCGGTCTCCATCACCTGATCTGGGAAGTCGTCGACAACTCCGTCGACGAGGCCATGGCCGGCCACGCCAGCAAGGTCGAGATCACCCTTCTCGAAGACGGTGGTGTCCAGGTCGTCGACGACGGCCGAGGCATCCCGGTCGGGATGCACGCCTCCGGTGTCCCCACCGTCGAGGTCGTCCTCACCCAGCTGCACGCCGGCGGCAAGTTCGACTCCGACTCCTACGCCGTGTCCGGCGGTCTGCACGGTGTCGGCATCTCCGTCGTCAACGCGCTGTCCACCCGGCTCGACGTCGACATCAAGCGCGACGGTTTCCGCTGGAACCAGACCTACACCGACTCCAAGCCGGGTGAACTCGTCAAGGGCGAGGCCACCAAGGAGACGGGCACCACCGTCCGGTTCTGGGCCGATTCGAACATCTTCGAGACCACGGTCTACAGCTTCGAGACGGTCGCGCGCCGCCTCCAGGAGATGGCCTTCCTCAACAAGGGCCTGACGATCACCCTCACCGACGAGCGCGTCAGCGACGCCGAGGTCACCGAAGAGGTCGTCAGCCAGGTCGCGGACGCCCCGAAGACCGCCGAGGACGAGTCGGCCGAAGCCGATGCGCCCGCCGTCCACAAGGTCAAGACCCGCGTCTACCACTACCCGGGCGGACTCGAGGACTACGTGCGGCACATCAACCGCACGAAGCAGCCGATCCACAACTCCGTCGTCGGTTTCACCGCGAAGGGCACCGGCCACGAACTCGAGATCGCGATGCAGTGGAACTCCGGCTACTCGGAGTCGGTCCACACGTTCGCGAACACCATCAACACCCACGAGGGCGGCACCCACGAAGAGGGCTTCCGCGCGGCGCTCACCTACCTGGTGAACAAGTACGCGAAAGAGACCAAGATCCTCAAGGAGAAGGACGACAACCTCACGGGTGACGACATCCGCGAAGGGCTGACGGC
>JBCEBZ010000345.1:0-14495 GCA_039206675.1 Rhodococcus sp. (in: high G+C Gram-positive bacteria)
TCGTCGGCTACGTCGCGGGCTTCACCGCCCCCGAGGGCAAGACCATGGGCCACGCAGGCGCCATCGTCTCCGGTTCCTCGGGCACCGCGCAGGCCAAGAAGGACGCCCTCGAGGCTGCCGGCGTGAAGGTCGGCAAGACGCCGTCCGAGACCGCTGCGCTCGCTCGCGAGATCCTGCAGAGCCTGACCGTCCAGGCGTAGGCGCTCCGCGCCCGTGCGTGGTTGACGAGTCTCTGGACTCGTCAACCACGCACGGGCCGTTCAGGCGTCGACCCACATCTCCCCGGCCGGATCGAGTGTCCCCGTCCCCGACGTGACGGCAGCGACCAGATCGGCCAGCTCCGCAGAGTCCTTCGCCGCCAGGGTGAGGACCGCGGATTCCGCGTACGTCGTGTCCACCACGACGACGCCCCGCCCCCGCAGTTCAGACTCGACCCGTCCCGCCTCCGCGTTACCGACGCTGAGGGTGTGCAGGTGGCGACGTTCCCTCCGCACGAGCGGTGCGGCGTCGACCGCGGCGGCCACCGCGCCCGAGTAGGCGCGCACCAGTCCACCCGCCCCCAGCTTGATTCCCCCGAAGTAGCGGGTCACGACCACCGCGACGTCGACGAGGTCGCGGGCCTTGAGTACCTGCAGCATCGGAATGCCCGCGGTGCCACCGGGTTCGCCGTCGTCGTTCGCTCGCTCGACCCGGTCGCTGGGGCCGTTGCCGACGACGAACGCCGAACAATGATGTCGCGCATCGGGATACGCGCTGCGTCGATCCTGGACGAAGGCCTGCGCGGCCTCGGCGTCCTCGATGCGCCGCAAGGCTGCGATGAAGCGTGAGTGCTTCACCTCCGTCTCGAGGATGAGATCGGCGGTGCGGGGAGCGAGGGTGTACGGCACCGGACCATTGTCTCCTGCGCTGCTCCCGGCCCCGCACGCCGCGACCGACAGCAGTGACCGACGGGTATACGTAGGCTAGCGTCGGAAAGAGCGCACGCAGACGACCACTTGTCGACTAGGAGAAGTCATGACGTTCACGCCCGGAGGGCCGAGTTACGGTCCGCCCGCGCAACCGACTGCAGGGGGAGAATCGAAAGGCCTGGGCTTCTTCCTCCTGATCGGTGTCGCAGTTCTCGGTGTCCTCAACCTGCTGCTCGGATTCGCGCCGTATGCCACGTTGGCGCGGGAGTCCGTGAACTCGTTCGAAGCCAACACGGACGGGCTCGGACTGCTGTTCCTCGGTGGTCTGCTCGCGGCGGCGTCCCTCCTTCCGAAGCAGTCCTACGCGGGTGCGGCAGCGGCGGCGTCCGTCGCGGGCTGGGTCGTCGCGTTGTTCGTCTTCCTGAACGTCGACGCGGATTCCGGTTGGGGCGCAATCCTGATCCTCGTTCTCGGGTTCATCCAGTCGGCCGTGGCCGTGGCGGCAGTGCTGTTCGACATCGGCGTCCTGAAGCAGCCGGCGCCCCGGCCCGCCGCGGCCGCGGGCTTCGGCCAGCCCGGCCAGGCGCCGCAGGGGTACGGCCAGAGCGCCCCGCAGGGGTTGTACGGGCAGGGCTCGCAGCAGTCGTACGGACAGCAACCTCAGGGCTACGGCCAGAGCGGCCCGCAGGGTTACGGGCAGCAGAGCCAGTCGCAGCCCGGTTACGGGCAGCAGAGCCAGCCCGGCTACGGCCAGCAGGGATACGGCCAGCCCTCGCAGAGTCAGCCCGGCTACCCCCAGGGCTACGGGCAGTCCCAGCAGCCGGGTTACACAGCGGGCGCGGGTGCCGGATCCGCGTCGTTCGACGCCCCGACCACCGCCTACCAGCAGCCGCAGTACCAGGGGTATTCGCAGCCGTCGACGCCGTCGCAGCCCACCGGGACGCCCAGCTCGCAGTACCCGGCGGGGACCAGCTACGGATCGGCGCAGCACGCGGCGCCGGCGTACGGCTCGCAGCCGGAGTCCTCGCCTGTGGAGCGCACTCTGGAGTACGGCGAGCAGCCGTCCACCGAGGCGAAGCCGGCCGAATCGGCCGAGAAGCCCGAATCGGAGGGGTACAGCGCGCCCACTCAGGCGTTCGACACGCGCGCCGACAGGGACGACAAGTAGCGGTCCAGCCGGCGGGTGGCCTCTGACCGAACCTGGTCGGAGGCCACTTCTGTGCGGCGCGCCTGACCGCTGTCGCGGCGTCGGAGTGCCACTCTCGAGGGGATGAGTTCTTTGGTTGATCGTGCTCAACGCGTCGCACAGGGTGCACGACGGGCCGTCCGTGACGACGAGCGGCGAGCACCGCGACAGCGTCCGGTGCCCGACGCCGACGAGATGCGGGCGCTGCTGGCGGTCGCGTTCCGGCCCGCGGGGGTCACGGTCGTCCTGCTGTCCGCGCTCATCGTCGTCACGCTGGTGGTGGCGAACAGCGACCTCACGGGAACGTTCGGTGCCATCGCGGCGTCGTGGCTGGCGATTCACCAGGTGCCGTTGACGATCGACGGCACGTCTCTCGGCGTCCTCCCGCTGATCCCGACGGCGGGGATGATGTGGGCGGTCGCCCGCGGGTGCGCGGCGGTGGTGCATCCGGCGTCCTCACGGCGGCACGCCCTGCGGGTGATCGGCGCTGCGGTGGCCGGACCGCTGGTCGTGACGGCCATCGCCCTCGCCGTCATCGCGGACGCGTCGGCGGTGATCCCGCTGTCTTCCCCGAACGCGCTCGCCGCGTTCGGGTGGGTGCTGTCGGTGCACCTGCTCGCGGCGGGGATCGGTGTGACGGTCGCGATGTGGCCGACACTCGGTGCGGAGGTCCCGTCGTGGGTCCGGGACGCGGTGCGGCCGGGACTGCGCGCGATGATGGCGGTCCTCGGGGCCGGCGCGGTGATGGTCACGATCTCGCTGCTGATGGAGTGGTCCACGGTCGGGGCGTTGCTCGAACGCGGCGACGGCGTCATCGGAACGCTCGGACTGACGATCCTGTCGGTGCTGTACCTGCCGAACGTGGTGGTGGGTGCCGCGGCCGCCGTCCTGGGCGGGACCGCGCAGATCGGGGACGTCTCGGTCAGCGTGTTCGGAAACGTGGGTGGGTCGCTGCCACCGTTGCCGCTGCTCGGGGCGGTTCCCGACGGGGTGTCGGGGGGCGCCTGGCCGGCGCTGCTGGTGATTCCGCTGTTGATCGGTGTGATGCTCGGACGCGACTGCGGACGTCGCGTCGCCGGGCAGGAAGCACTGTTCACCGTTCTGGCCGCCGCCGCAGGTGTGGGTGTGGTGACGGCGGTACTCGGTCTCGTGTCCGGCGGCAGGCTCGGCGCGTTCGGAGCGGTCGAACTGAACTGGTGGGCGTTCGGGCTGCTCACGTTCGCCTGGCTCGGGCTCGCGGGCGCGGTGACGGCGGTGGTCGTCGCGTGGCATCGGAGCCGGGGCGCCGACGACGAAGCCGACGCGGAGGACGAGGAACCGCACCTTCCCGGTGCGGAGGAGGTTCCGGCGATCGCCGCCCCGATGACGGAGGAGCGGGTGGTGCAGGCGGACGCCGCGCCCGGCCGGGTGATCGAAGCCGAACTGGTCGACGACACGGAGGCGCCCGCGACCCCCGTCGCACCGCAGGACACCGACGTCGACGCCGAGGTCGTGGTGGATGCCGAGGTCGAGGAAGACGCGTCGGCGGCTGACCCCGAGGGGTCCGGGAACTCCGGCGAGGCCCCGGAAGCCGACCTGCCCCGAGGGCCCGCAACCCCCAGCGACTAGGCTCTTGGTCGGTCGACGATGCGACCGCCCCCTTTCGATTCACCCGGCCTTTCGATTGTTCAGGAGTAGAGCGCTGACTTCCTCGCGTGACCACCTGGGGCCCACGACCACTTCGCCGGTCGCGTCCGCGCCGGCGCGGATCGTGGTACTCGCCTCCGGTGCGGGAACCCTCCTGAGATCGTTGATCGACGCGACACACGCCGACGGGTATCCCGCCGAGATCGTCGCCGTCGGCGTCGATCGCGACTGCGACGCCATCCGGCACGCGGAGTCCGCGGGCATCACCCACTTCCGGATCGGGCTCCGCGACTACGTGGACCGGTCGGCCTGGGATGTCGCGCTGACGGAGGCCGTCGCGTCGCACCAGCCGTCGCTCGTGGTGTCGGCGGGGTTCATGAAGATCCTCGGCCCCGCCTTCCTGGACCGCTTCGGCGGTCGCATCATCAACACGCACCCCGCGTTGCTGCCCGCTTTCCCCGGCGCGCACGCGGTCCCGGATGCGCTGGCCTACGGCGTCAAGGTGTCGGGATCGACAGTCCACCTCGTGGACGCGGGGGTCGACACCGGCCCGATCCTGGCGCAGGAGCCCGTTCCGGTGCTCGACGGCGACGACGAGTCGACCCTGCACGAACGCATCAAGACTGTGGAGCGACGGTTGCTGGCGGACGTCATCGCCGCTGTCGCCACCCGTGGAGTTGTTTCCGATGGACGAAAGGCCGTGATCCCCAGTGAGTGAACGCAAGGCAGTACGCCGAGCGCTCGTCAGCGTCTACGACAAGACCGGTCTGGTCGAACTGGCTACGGGCCTGCACAAGGCAGGCGTCGAGCTGGTGTCGACAGGGTCGACTGCGGCGAAGATCGCCGACGCCGGCATCCCGGTCACCCCCGTGGAGGCGCTGACCGGCTTCCCCGAGTGCCTCGAGGGCCGGGTCAAGACCCTGCACCCGCGGGTGCACGCCGGCGTCCTCGCGGACACCCGGAAGCCGGAGCACCTCGCGCAGCTCGAGGAACTCGGCATCGAGGCGTTCCAGCTGGTGGTCGTGAACCTGTACCCGTTCACCCAGACCGTGGCCTCGGGTGCGACGCCCGACGAATGCGTCGAGCAGATCGACATCGGCGGTCCGTCCATGGTGCGTGCGGCCGCGAAGAACCACCCGTCGGTGGCCGTCGTGGTGGATCCTGCCCGTTACGACGACGTGCTCACCGCGATCGCCGACGGGGGTTTCACGCTGCCCGAGCGCACCGCTCTCGCTGCGCAGGCGTTCCAGCACACCGCGTCGTACGACGTCGCGGTCGCGAGCTGGATGACGTCCACGCTGGTGGACAGCGGTGACTCGCAGTTCCCCGAGTGGGCAGGCGCCACCTGGGACCGCTCGGCCGTCCTGCGCTACGGCGAGAACCCGCACCAGGCCGCCGCGCTCTACGTGAACTCCGCCGCCCCGGCCGGTCTGGCCCAGGCCGAGCAGCTGCACGGCAAGGAAATGTCGTACAACAACTACACCGACGGCGACGCGGCGTGGCGTGCGGCATTCGACTTCAGTGAGCCGGCGGTCGCGATCATCAAGCACGCGAACCCGTGCGGCATCGCGGTCGGAGCCGACATCGCCGAGGCACACCGCAAGGCACACGCCTGCGACCCGGTCAGCGCATACGGCGGAGTCATCGCCGCGAACCGCGAGATCACCGTCGAGATGGCCGAGCAGGTCGCCGAGATCTTCACCGAGGTGATCATCGCTCCGTCGTACGCGGACGGTGCGCTCGGTGTGCTGCAGCGCAAGAAGAACGTCCGCGTCCTGCTCGCGCAGGCGCCCACCGCAACGGGAATCGAACTGCGTCCCGTGTCCGGTGGGGCGCTCCTCCAGGAGCGCGACGTGCTCGACGCCGAGGGCGACGACCCGGCCAACTGGACTCTCGCCGTCGGCGACGCCGCGGACGAGCAGACCCTGAAGGATCTCGAGTTCGCGTGGCGCGCGTGCCGTTCGGTGAAGTCCAACGCCATCCTGCTCGCCTCCGACGGCGCGTCGGTCGGCGTCGGCATGGGCCAGGTCAACCGCGTCGACTCCGCGCACCTCGCGGTGCAGCGGGCCGGTGACCGGGTGGTCGGGTCGGTGGGCGCGTCGGACGCGTTCTTCCCGTTCCCCGACGGACTGCAGGTCCTCGCGAACGCCGGTGTCAAGGCCGTCGTGCAGCCCGGTGGTTCCGTCCGCGACAACGAAGTCATCGACGCGGCCAGGGAAGCCGGCATGACCATGTACCTGACGGGTGCGCGGCACTTCGCGCACTAGCGTTCGGCAACTCTCGAACGGGTCTCGGCATCGCGCCGGGGCCCGTTCTGCGTCGTCAGGCCGCTGCGGCCCCGTGCGTGCGGCCGGTGCCCTCGAGTTCACGCGGCGAACCGGTGATGACCACGCGGGCGGCACCGCGACTGCGGACCTCGCTGATCAGCGCACCCAGGCCGGCCTCGTGGGCGGCGTCGCAGTGCGACAGGTCGAGGGTGACGTCGTAGCCGGTGAGGTCGTCCGGCAGGTCCAGGTACGGGGGAGAGGTGGACAGTTGGTTGATGCGAAGTTTCATGTGGTGCTCCTGAAGGTGAAAGGTAAAAGAAAAGGCACCCGAGGGGTTTGCCCTGGGTGCCCGAGAACGATCCGGTTTCGTCTCAACGTTCTCGGGGTGCGCCGTACTTGGTGATGTGCTTGTCGGCGGAGCATCGACGCCATGCGGGTACGGATGCGAAGAGCGCGTGAAGCTGCATCATGGGCCGTACCTTTCTGCGTGTCGTTGCTGGTTGGTAGATGACCGTACAGCACCGGTTGAGGGTTTGCACTTCCATTATCCGGCCATCGCGCAGAAACGGGCGTGGTTGTACTCGATGTTCACCTGCAATTCTGCGCATTGACGCTTCTGTGGATCGCGGCACAGGTTGTCCACAGACCCGGAATTCGGGGCCGCGGGCGGGTGCCGGACTGTCAGGGTTCGACGATGGGGGAAGTTCAGCGGCCGTTCCGGGGGTCGGACGCGCTACGAGACGGGCGGCTCACCCGCCACGGGTTACGGACCTACCGGCGTCTGCATCGAGACGTATACGTGCACAGGAGCGTCGAGGTGACGGCGCTCTCACGCGCACGCGCCGCCTGGCTGTGGGCGAACGGTGAAGCGGTTCTCGCGGGATTCTCCGCGGCCGCCGTGCACGGAACGCGGTGGATCGGAGGGGCCGAGCCGGCGACGCTCATCAGGCGAGGCAGCCGGCGGTCTGTCGACGGCATCGACGTGCGCGCCGACACCCTGCTTCCGGACGAAGTGTGCCGAGTGGGGCAGATGCTGGTCACCACCCCGGCACGCACCGCATTCGACCTGGGCAGATGGCTGCCCGAAGACCGGGCCGTCGAGGTGCTCGACGCCCTCTGCCACGACACCGGACTGCGTCCGGCGGAGATATCCGCGGTGGCCGGCCGGCATCCGGGCGAACGCGGAGTGGCGTCGCTGCGCGCGGTCGTTTCGCTGATCGATCCCGGTGCCGAGTCTCCGCCGGAGACGAGGACTCGCCTCGTCCTGATCCGCGGAGGGCTGCCCTCGCCGGCCACTCAGATTCCGATCGCGGATCGGAGCGGTCGCATCTTCGCCCGAGCGGACCTGGGCTGGACCAGGTGGAAGGTTCTCGTCGAGTACGACGGCGAACAGCACTGGTCCGACGAGCGTCAGCGCACGTGGGACATCGAGCGCACGGAACGGCTCGCCGAACTCGGATGGGTGGTGGTGCGGGTGAATGCGGAGCAGTTGCGGCGGCGGCCGCAGGCGATCGTCGCGCGGGTTCGGGACCGATTGCGGCAGGCAGGCGCCCCGGTGTGAATGCGCAGAACCGCAGACGTCCACTCGGCGGTTGCCTACGGAACTGCGCAGTCGACTCCACACTTTGGTTACAGGTTGCTTTCGATCCGGACTCGAGCAGCACGAACGCGCGGTGCAGCTGATTCACTCGGGGCTGATGTGACTCGAGTGGCACCTGTGGAAGGAGAGTGGCGCCCGGACTGCGACGGTGCGCCCATCCCCGTTATGAACCGTTTTGCGATCAAGGCCGGCCTCGGCGCCTGCGTCCTGGGTGCGTCCGTGCTCATCCCTGCTCAGGTGTCGGCGGAACCCGCGGCGACGGCGACGGGCACCGAACTGTCCGGGATGACGGTGTTCCTCGACCCCGGACATCAGGGTTCCAGCGAGGGCCACGACCTCGCGCAGCAGGTGAACGACGGCCGGGGCAACACCAAGGACTGCCAGACGAGCGGCATGACGTCGCTGGGCGGGGTGCCCGAGCACACCATCAACTGGAACGTCTCCCAGCTGGTGAAGAGCAGCCTCGAGAGCCTCGGCGCGAAGGTCGTCCTGAGTCGGCAGGACGACACCGGCTGGGGCGGGTGCATCGACGAAAGAGCACGTGCGGCAAGCGAATCGAACGCCGATCTGGCGGTGAGCATTCACGCGGACTCGACGGCGCAGGGTGAGGACGCGAGCAAGCACGGGTTCCACATGATCATCCCGTCACTGCCCATCCCGGACGAGAAGGCGGACGCGGCGCAGTCCGGTGGCGGGCTCGAGGCGTCGAAGATGATGCGTGACGCCTACAAGTCCGACGGTTTCGTTCCCGCCAACTACGCGGGCGTGAACGACGGCCTCCAGACCCGCGCCGACGTGGCCGGGCCCGCGCTGACCCAGGTTCCGCTGGTGTTCGTCGAGATGGGCAACGGGTCCAACAAGGAGGACTCCGCGCAGCTGGAGAGCTCCGACGGCCAGTTGAAGCACGCCATCACCATCACGACGGGCATCGTCACCTACCTGCTGACGGGGTCGGAGGCGGCGCCGGCCCAGGAGCTGGCCGCGGCGCCTGCCGCGACCACCGAGGCGAGCGAGGACAGTGCGTCGTCGACCACCACCACGACCCCGAAGGCGACCACCCCGAAATCGACGAACCCGTCGACGGCGCCGGACTCGTCGCAGCTGTCCGAGCTGATGGAGATGCTCGCACCGCTGCTCGAGGTCGAGGGGCTGGACGGGCTGCAGGACCTCGTCAACGACAAGAACCTCGGGCTCGTGTCGGATCTGGCGAGCACGCTGCTGGCCGTGATCACCGGGGCGGGCGGGAACTGATCACAGCGACGCGATCCACCTGCCGAACGGTTCGGTGAACTCCGCCGAGTAGGGCAGCGGTTCCACGTAATCCGGTCCGGTGGACGGACGGTCGCCGACGTCCTTGAGGACGTGATTGGCGTTCGTCATCCGCACCGGCGTCAGCGCGGTGTGCGCGAGGGCGTCGTTCAGGCCGTCGACGTCCGCGAGTTGCACCTGGATGTCCTTGGCGGAGCAGCTCGTGAGAACCGGGAAACCGGAGGGCAGCCGGCCGGCCAGTGCACGGGGGTCGAGCGCGTCCTCCTCCGCGAGGGCCTTGGCGTTGGCGTGGACGAGCCCGGCGTTCTGCAGGGGTTCCGGCAGGTCGTCGGGGATCGTGCCCGACGTGCGGAGCGATTCGACGGTGTCCGCGAGCGCGAGCCGCAGTTCGTCGGCAAGCTCCACCGGCAGCTGTCCGGCGCCGACGACGGCGTCGAGCTGTCCGTGGATCTGCGTGGTGAGCAGGTCGAGGAGCCGGACGCTGAGCGGTTCGAGCAGTCCGACGGCGCGCACCCGCGACTCGTTCTCCGCGGTGGCGAGCGCGAGGGCGACGAGTCCGCCGTCGCTGTGCCCGATGACGATCAGCTGCGACGGGTCGACCCCGGGCTGGGCGGCCAGGAAGTCCAGGCCCGCGGATGCGGCGTCGACGAAGGTGGTGAAGCCGAGACCGCCGACCTCCTCCACCTCGTAGGGGCCGAGGGCGGTTTCGCCGCTGCCGATCTTGTCGTAGCGCAGGCTCGAAATGCCGTGCTGTTCGAGCACGTCGGCGAGGTGGCGCAGGGTTCCGATGTCACCGGGGAGCAGCGCGCTGTCGCCGTTGCGGTCGGTGGGACCGCTGCCGGCGAGGAGCAGTGCGGCGGGCGCCGACCCGTTCGCGTGGGCGGGCGTGCGGAGGCTGCCGTAGTAGGTGACGGCACCGCTGGCGAAGGTGATCTCGGTGTCAGGCATGGGGACTGTCTACCAGTTCACGTCGCGCGCAGTCGCCGCACCCGTTGCACTCCGCGCCACGCGAACCACAGCAGGAACGCGAGCAGCGGGACGACGAGAAGCGGAAGCAGCAGGGCGATCAGCGACGTGACGAACGAGACCACGTCCTCGATCACCGACACCGCCGGATTGGCCAATCCGCCGGTCGAGGCCGTGCTCACCGCGCGGGTGCCGGTCTGCGCGGTGCTGAACGCCAGGGCCGTGGGTGCGCCGATGACAATCCCGGCGATCGCGGCGGTCGACGGGTCCACGTCGGCGAAGGCCGCCCAGGTTGCGACGACCCCGGCAACGGGACCGGTGACGTTGCCGATCACGGACAGCACGTTGTCGACGAACGGGACGAGATCGGCGGTCAGTTCCACGACCGTCGCGATCGACAGCGCCACCAGCGCCCCGGTGGAACCGAGCCACCGCATCGACTCGTTCAGCGTCACCCCGAGCACGTCGACGTGCACCGCGGCGCTGAGCATCAGCAGCGGCAGGAACGTGCGCAGTCCCGACGCGGCGGCGAGGCCGAGGCCGAGCAGTCCGGGCAGAACCCAGGTCTCCATGCACGGCAGTGTAGGGGCTCGGTGGTCACGGCAGACGGGCATCGCGGCCGAGATCTCAGAGAAGCATCACAGAACTCACACAATCGGCGATTAGCGTCTGCATCACCAGTTGTTCCAACGGATTACGTCCGAGAAGAGCTCCCGACTCCAGGAAGGTGCCGCATCATGAACGTCGTACAGTTGACCACCGGTGATTTCGTCGCCGCCATGTTCTCCGCCGACTTCGTCGACGGCGGGTTCCGCCGGGAGGCCGTCGAGCGGATTCACCGTGGCGCGATCGACGAGTGGGTGTCTGCGCTCACCGGGTCGGGTCTGTTCTCCAACCGTGCGGTCGCGAACGTGGTCCGGGCATGGCGCGGCGAGCCGCGACTCCTGCTGGACTCGCTTCTGGCGGAGGCCGATCCGGTGACCGTCGAGCGCTACCGCGTCGCGTGGCGCGAGTTGGACGCCGCGTCCTCGTACGAGGTCGCCGCGTAGGCGGACGCCCGGGAGACGACGAAGAATTCGCACGTGAGGGCGCGGTCCGCGCACTGCTCCCGCTGCCCGCGAGGGCCGTCCCGGGCGGCCCGGCGACCGTTAACCGCGTGCCGATTCGCCCGAACCCTCGTAGCGTGGAGTGGTGACGTCATCGGAACACAGACCTTCCACCGTCGGCGAACTCCGCGAGTCGGGCCACGTTCAACGCACCGTCAAGGAAGAGATCCGCGAGAATCTGCTCGCGGCCCTCCGCGACGGTCGTGATCCGTGGCCCGGCATCGTCGGTTTCGAGGAGACGGTGGAACCCCAGCTCGAACGGGCACTCATCGCAGGTCACGACGTGGTTTTGCTCGGCGAACGGGGTCAGGGCAAGACCCGCCTCCTCCGAACCCTCAATCTGCTCCTCGACGAATGGACCCCGGTGATCGCCGGTTCCGAACTCGGGGAGCATCCCTACGAGCCCATCACCCCGGCGTCGATCCGCAGGGCGCAGGAACTGGGTGACAGCCTTCCGGTCGCGTGGCGGCACCGCAGCGAGCGGTACTCGGAAAAGCTCGCGACCCCCGACACGTCGGTGGCGGACCTGGTCGGCGACGTGGATCCGGTCAAGGTCGCGGAGGGCCGCAGTCTCGGCGACCCGGAGACCATCCACTTCGGTCTCGTCCCCCGCGCGCACCGGGGCATCGTCGCCATCAACGAGCTGCCCGACCTCGCCGAACGCATCCAGGTGTCGCTGCTCAACGTCATGGAGGAACGCGACATCCAGGTCCGCGGGTACACCCTCCGGTTGCCGCTGGACGTCCTCATGGTGGCCAGTGCGAACCCGGAGGACTACACGAACCGCGGTCGCATCATCACCCCGCTGAAGGACCGGTTCGGCGCGGAGATCCGCACGCACTACCCGACGCGTCTCGACGACGAGGTCGCGGTCATCCTCCAGGAAGCGCACCTCACCGCAGAGGTGCCCGAGTATCTCCTCGAGATCCTGGCCCGGTTCACCCGGCTGCTCCGCGAGTCGACGTCGGTCGATCAGCGGTCGGGGGTGTCCGCCCGCTTCGCGGTGGCCGGCGCCGAAACCGTCAGTGCGGCTGCGGTGCATCGCGGCGCGGTCCTCGGCGAGGCCGACCCGGTCGCGCGGCCGGTCGACCTCGAGACGGTCGTCGACGTGCTGCGGGGCAAGGTGGAATTCGAATCCGGTGAGGAGGGGCGCGAGATCGAGGTGCTCGAGCACCTGCTCCGGCGGGCGACGGCAGACACGGTCCGCACCCGGCTCGGCGGCATCGACCTCGCCGAACTCGTGGACGCCGTCGAGCAGGGCGACCCGGTGGTCACCGGCGAACGGATCACGGCGAAGGCGCTGCTGAACGAGCTGCCCGAACTCGAAGTCCTCGACGTGCTCGCCGAGCGTCTGGGCGCGGAGTCCGACGGCGAGCGGGCCGCGGCGGCCGAGTTCGCGCTCGAGGGGCTGTACCTGGCGCGGCGGATCTCCAAGAACCCGGACATCAACGGGCAGACGGTGTATTCGTAATGTCCCGCAAGGCGGAACGCGGGCCGCACAATGCGCGGTACGGGCCGTACGAGGGCGGTGATCCGCTGGCGGCGCCGGTGGACCTGCGCGAGGCCCTCGCGGCGATCGGTGACGACGTGTTCGCGGGCAGTTCGCCGCGGCAGGCGCTGCGCGAGATGCTGCGGCGCGGCAACCGGGACATGCGCGGGCTGGACGAGCTTGCGGCCGAGGCCAATCGGCGGCGTCGCGAACTGCTGAAGCGGAACAACCTGAACGGCACCCTCGAAGAGGTCCGGGAACTCCTCGACCGCGCGGTACTCGAGGAACGCAAGACCCTGGCCCGCGCGCTCGACGACGACGCCCGCTTCTCCGAGATGCGCCTCGAGGAACTGTCGCCGTCCACCGCACAGGCCGTGCAGGAACTCGCCGACTACGACTGGCGCAGTTCGGACGCCCGTGCCGACTACGAGAAGATCCGCGATCTGCTGGGCCGCGAGGTGCTGGACCAGCGGTTCGCCGGCATGAAGCAGGCGCTCGAGGGCGCCACGGAGGAAGACCGCGAACGCATCCGGGAGATGCTCGCCGATCTGAACGACCTGCTCGACAAGCATTCCCGCGGCGAGGACACGCAGGAGCAGTTCGACGAGTTCATGGACAAGCACGGGGACTACTTCCCCGAGAACCCGCGCAACGTCGAGGAACTGCTCGACTCGCTGGCGCAGCGTGCGGCGGCGGCGCAGCGGCTGCGGAACTCGCTGTCGCAGGAACAGCGCGACGAACTCGACGCGCTCGCGCAGCAGGCGTTCGGCGACCCGTCGCTGATCGGACAGCTCGACCGCCTCGACCAGCACCTGCAGGCCGCGCGCCCCGGCGAGGACTGGCAGGGCGCGCAGCGGTTCCGCGGCGACGACGGCATGGGCCTCGGCGAGGGCACCGGGGCGTTGCAGGACATCGCGGAACTCGAGTCGCTCGCCGAGCAACTGTCGCAGCAGTACGCGGGTGCGCAACTCGACGACATCGACGCGGAGGCCCTGGCCCGGCAACTGGGCGACGAGGCGGCAGCGGATGCGCAGACCCTCGCCGAACTCGAGAAGGCCCTGCGGGACCAGGGTTTCTTCGACCGCGGCGCGGACGGCCAATGGCGGCTGTCGCCCAAGGCGATGCGCCAACTCGGTCAGACTGCCCTGCGGGACGTGGCACAACAGTTGTCTTCGCGGGGCGGGCAACGGGAGACGCGGCGCGCCGGGGCGATGGGGGAGCCGACGGGGGCGTCCCGCGAGTGGGCGTTCGGCGACACCGAGCCGTGGGACGTCACGCGCACCATCACCAACGCGGTGCTGCGGGCGTCGTCCGATCCGGCCGAACGCGGTCGCGTGCCGGTCCGGTTGTCCGTCGCGGACGTGGAGGTGATGGAGACCGAGCAGCGGACGCAGGCTGCGGTCGCGTTGCTGGTCGACACATCGTTCTCGATGGTGATGGAGGGGCGGTGGGTGCCGATGAAACGCACCGCACTCGCGCTGAACCACCTGGTGAGCACCCGGTTCCGCAGCGACGAACTGCAGCTCATCTCGTTCGGCAGGCACGCGCAGGTGCTGACGCCGTCGGAGTTGGCGGGCCTGGACGGCGCCTGGGACCAGGGCACCAACCTGCACCACGCGCTGCTGCTGGCCGCCCGGCATCTGCGCAGGCACCCCAACGCCCAGCCGGTGGTCCTGATCGTGACCGACGGTGAGCCGACGGCGCACCTGGAACCGGACGGCTTCGCGTATTTCGACTATCCGCCGAGCGCCCGGACCCTCGGTCTGACGGTCCGGGAACTCGACACCCTCGCCCGGCTCGGCGCCCACGTCACGTTCTTCCGGCTCGGGGAGGATCCCGGTCTCGCGCGGGTGGTGGACCGGATGGCCGAGCGCGTCGGCGGACGCGTCGTGGCGCCCGGTCTGGACGGTCTCGGCGCCGCGGTCGTGAGTGACTACATGCGTCGCAGGCGCTGAGCCCGTGAGTACTTGTCAACCGCGGGCGGTTAACAAGTACTCACGGGTGCGAAGCACCCTTCGGCTGGTGCTGGGTGATGCAGTGGATGCCGCCGCCGCGGGCGAAGAGCGGGCGGGCGTCGA
>JBCEBZ010000346.1:0-3617 GCA_039206675.1 Rhodococcus sp. (in: high G+C Gram-positive bacteria)
CCTCGTCCACGTTCAACGTCGCACCGTCCCGCGCCCGCCGCAACACCCGCCGCATCGCCGACAGACTCGGGGAGGCGATGACCTTTGGTCGCATCTCGGTCAACTCGAGGTCCTATCTGTCCTATTTCGTGTCGCGTCGCCAGTCAGCGCCCGAACCCCGATCGCGCTCATGCTGCATGGCCTGTCGTTGCAGTGTTCGTCGTTCGTCCTCGGTGTATCCGCCCCAGGTTCCGTGGTGTTCTCCGGCCTCGAGTGCGTAACCCAGACACCGGGCCCGTACGGGGCAACCTCGGCAGATGCGCTTGGCCGCACGCACTCGGCTCGCGCGTGGTTCGCCTCGCTCGTTGTCGGGATGAAAGAAGACCATGGGGTCCGCGTCCCGGCAGGCGGCCGCCAGTTGCCAGTCCCACGCTTCGGCGATCGGCGCCGGAAGGCGCACCGTCAGTGCTGGCAATCGTTTCCCCTCTCTCCTGTCGGTAGGTCCTGATCAACCCGACTGTGGAGCTGTCTCAAACGGCCTTGTCCTACTTACTGGTGAAGCCCGCGTCCACGGGCAGCGTCACACCGGTGATGTACCGCCCGGATTCGCCGACGAGATAGAGCACCGCCTCCGTGACGTCGGAGACGTCGACCATGTCGATGGGCATCGGATTGGACATGGTCGCGGCACGGTCGGGGTCGGCCGCCACCCAGGCCATCATGTCCTCGTGCTCGACCATCGCAGTATGGACTCCGGTCGGATGAATCGTGTTGACTCTGATCGAGTGCGGAGCGAGCCAGGCTGAGAACGATCGCATCAAGCCGACGACGCCGTGTTTGCTCGCCGTGTAGGCGCTTGCTGCCCCTGAGCCGTCACCTCCGCGTCCGATGAGCCCCTGAGCGGAACTGGTGATTACGATGGCGCCACCCTCATTCCGCGCGATCATCATCGGTGCGACGAGGCTGACGGTATTCCAGACTCCCACGAGATTCGTCTCTATCGTATCGATGAACACCTGCTGCGGGTCCGGCTCCGACGCGCGCTGGGGTGAGATTCCTGCATTGGCGAGAACGATATCGGGGACACCGAAACGGGCGACCCCTTCGCTGAGCGCGGTTTCCAGCGTTGCACGGTCCCGGACGTCGGCGACAGCGGCATAGATCTTGCCCCCTGCTTCCTCGACCTGGGAAACGGTCTCATGGAGATCTTCCGGTGTGGCCATTCCATATGGCACGCTGTCGATTTGATCGCAAATGTCTACGGCGATGATGGAGGCACCCTCTGCGGCGAGCCGAACCGCGTGACTGCGCCCCTGACCACGGGCAGCGCCCGTGATGAACGCTACCTCGCCAGCGAATCTTCCACTTGGACTCAGGACTTCCTTTTTTCGTCGTCAGTGTCACGTTGCCGGGGCCTTCCGCGGCAAGTGCGCTCCTGGACAGTCCGGTGATGCGTTCGACGATGCGCCTGCGCACCCCGTATGGCGCCCAGCGAGACAGCGCAGCCATCAGCTTGTCGTCGTTTCCGATACGCAGACGCAACGGACGCGACTCGGCTTCCAAGGCATCACAGATTTCCGTCGCGGCCTTGACGGTGGGGCGCGCGCGGTCTCCGAGAGCCTGCAGCTTCCCCATCGCGGCAGCGTGCAGTCCAGCGTATGGACTGGCCTCGGGGCTGATCGACACCACGTTCGAGGCAAATGCGGTGTCGTGGTTGCCGGGCTGGAGAATCAGGACGTCGACCCCGAACGGGGCCAACTCGATCGACAGCGCCTCGGCCCAGCCCTCGAGGGACCACTTGCTCGCCGCGTAGATGGAGTACATCGGATGCGCGATGTTGACGGCATTCGAGGATATGACAGCAATCGTCCCGCCGCGGCGGCTCCTCAGACCCGGAAGTAGCAATTTGGTCAGCTCGACGGCCCCGAAGAAGTTCGTCTCGAACTGATCGCGGATGGACTCCGAGGGCAGATCTTCGAAGAACGCCGCCGTGGTGTAGCCCGCACAGTGGAGGACCGTCTCCAGTGGACGCGCCAAGCCATTCAGGTACTCGACGGCTCGTTCCCGTGAATCCGGCGACGTCACGTCGAGTTCGATGATGCTCAGACGACTGGGCTCTGCGCCATAGCGACCCATCAGGTCGTACAGGTAGTCGGACTTGGACGCGTCACGCATGGAGGCGACAACCTGGCGACCTCTCGCCGCCATCATGGCGCTGACGTGTGCACCGAATCCGCTGGACGCGCCGGTGACGAACAGGGATCCGCTCCCCGAACCGGCAACGCGAGTGTTCATCTCATTCCCTTCACGGAGTGGTGCTCGACTCCCCCGATGTGTAGGCGTGAACGCCGACAGTTGGATGCATTTCGGCGGCTGCCCGTGGTCGAGTGCCGCCCGTTCCGTCGATACCAAGCAATCGCTTGCTACACGGGTAGCTTACGACTCGGTCCACGGAAGTCAAGAACGCGTCGTCTTATCGCCGGTGCTCGGCCACCCAGGCCGCGATCTGCGCTCGTGAGTTGAACCCGAGTTTGACAAGAACGTGCTCGACGTGGCCTTGTGCGGTGCGTTGGGAAATGACGAGTTGTGCGGCGATTTCCTTGTTTGTCATGCCCTGCGCCACGAGGTCCGCCACCTGACGTTCGCGTTTTGTGAGCACTTCCTCCTGGCCGGTTTCGGATCGCTTGGGGGCACTCGTGCCGATCGCGTAGGCGAGGGCCGAGTCGAAGGACATCGTGGTGCCCTTCTTCCAGGCGGACTCGTAGCGCCGATCGCCCAGCACCTTACGACTTCGGTCGACGCAATCGTCGTGGTGACGTCGCAGATCGGGAAAAATCACGGTGGAGCTACCGACGGACTGGACGAGATTCTCAGCGGCCGCCATGAGGGTCACGGCACGCTCGGGTTCGCGTCCGCCTGCGACCCATGCGAGCGCCTCCAGACAGGTGGCCCCGGTCAGGGGATCAGGCACCGCCCGTGCCAATTGCAGGCTGCGGCCGAGGAGTTGCACGGCGGTGTCGGGGGCTTCTCGTCGCCACTCGGCCACGCCCATCGCCCACAGCGCGTAGGAGCGGTTGACGACTTCTCCTCGGGGTTCCGTGATTGAGCGGACCAGGGAGAAGTATTCGATCGCGCGGTCGTTGTCACCGCGCATTCCGTATGCCCACCCGAGCACGTACGACGCACCGACCTGCAAGGACAGCGGCGCTTGCTCTCCGAAGACGTGCAGCGCGTCCTCGAGAAGTGTGCATGCCCGTGCCAGTTCACCGCCGAAGAGGGCAGACAGTCCCTCGGCGTGCGCGATGAGGGCGTGAGCGAGCGGGTCGGCCAGTTGCGCTGCGACCGCATGCCCCTCCTCGACGAGGGCGGTCCCTGCAGGCAGGTCGCCTTGCACCTCTGCCAGCACACTGTCGGCATACAGTGCCTTGATTCGTTCCGAAGTCGGTTCGCCGCTCTGGTCGGACAGTATCCGGTCGAACCAGTAGCGCCCCTCGTTGAACAGGCCCCCCGAGGACCAGAACAGGAAGAGAGCCGTTGCGATCTGCAGTGCCACCACGGGCTCTGCGGACTCGGACAGCGAGAACTCCATCGCGCGTCTGAGATTCGGGCGTTCGCGGTTCAAACGGGAGATCCATGCC
>JBCEBZ010000347.1:0-14478 GCA_039206675.1 Rhodococcus sp. (in: high G+C Gram-positive bacteria)
CTCCGCCACGGTCCGCATCTGACCGTCGGGAGTGATGGTGAACTCCCCCTCGACCAGCAGGGCCGGAACCCCTCTTCGTGCAACGCACTCTCACCGAGGGAAGCTAGCGGGCTCACACCGGAACTGCTTCGATGACGCATGACCGGGGACCGTGTGTGACCGCATCGAGGGTGAATCCGTGGTCGGTCAGCAGTCGGCGCCATTCGGTGATCGTGCGTTCGCGACCTCCCAGGAGAACCAGCATGTGGAGATCCAGCAGAGCCATGGGGTGGGTGGTCGCCGCTTCCGGCAGGACCTGCTCGACGATCATCAATCGTCCGCCTGCCGGGATCGCGCGCCGGCAACTGCCGAGGATCTTGCCGGCGGACGCGTCGTCCCAGTCGTGCAGGATCTGAGACAGCACGTAGACGTCACCGTGCCCGGGGACGTCGTCGAAGAAACTTCCACCGACAACTGTCGTTCGTTCACCGATGCCCGACGAACAAAACTTCGACGGCGCTTCCGCGACCACATGAGGCAGGTCGAACAGAATGCCGTGTAGTTGCGCGTGCCGATCGAGCAACCGGGTGATCAGTGCGCCGGTTCCGCCCCCGACGTCGACGACCGTTCCCACGCCGGACCAGTCGTGGTTGAGCAACGGAAGCAACCGCAGCTCGACCAGCCCTGCCTGGCCCCGTGCGAACTCATCGGCGGCCGAGGGATTCTCGGACAACCATTCGAAGTACGGCTTGCCGAAAGCCGCCGAGAACGATTCCTTCCCCGTTCGGATCGAATGGGCTGCGTGCCCCCACACGAGGTACGCCTCGTTCGACATCAGGCCGACCAAGTGACGGAGCGAGCCCGGAGTGTCTGCCCGCAGAAGCTCACCGGCCTCCGTCAACGCAAATCGTCCGGCGCCGTCTTCCTCGAGCAATCCCTCCGCGACGAGTACCCGTAAGAATCGGCCGAGCGCGTCGGCGTCGGCGCCCACGCTCGCCGCGAGATCGCCGAGCACGCACGCCTCGTCCGCCAACCGGTCGGGCACACCCAGTTCGCAGACCGCTGCAATAGATTGGGACACGATGTATCCCATGATCTGTTTTCTGACTCGGTGGTTGATGTCGCTCATGTTCACGCCACCTCGGACAGCCGCGGGAAGAGTGACTTCATGGCGGCGTTCTGCAGATACGACGCGCCCGCCGTCCCGCCGGTGCCAGGTACCGTGCCGATGACTTTCAGGGTGATGCCCCAGTGGCCTCGCTTCATCGCACCCCACGCACGGTCCAGGCGCCGCATGGACTTCTCGAGAACGCCTGCGTCCGGATGCGTGTTCCGCATCGCGAGATAGACGTCCTGCAATGTCGCCTCCCCGACATCGATGTTCGGGCAGTGCTCGAAGTCGCGCGGATCGAGTGGAGCGCAGGCGAACTCGACCTCCCGAAACGCCCGCGACTGCACCGCGCTCCGCCCGTGGGTGAAGCCGCGGATGATCGAGAAGGCGTCGACCGGCATCGTCGTCAGAACCCGAAAGAGCGCAGGCACCGCTTCGAGGCGGATCGACGCCTGGTCGAGGCGATCCTTCGCCGCTGCGGCCACACCATGGTGCAGGTCACGGATCGCCATCGAAATCGCTGTCGCAACTTGCCGATACAGACCTTCGAAGATCTGGATGCAGCGGATGAACATCTGCTCGTCGTGCAGGCGAGTCGTCGGCAACAATGTCAGCCGAACGGCAATTCCGATCTCTTCGGGGACACCGTTCAGCGCCGGCGCGGCGACCGCAGCAAACGAACTGTAGTCGGCGCCCGGCCGAGCCAGTGCCTCGAGGCCGGCCGCAGCTACCGAAGGATCGAGCGCGAAATCGGGTGCGAGCCGTGCGAGTTGTGTCACGACCCGCGTCGCTGCGCGCGCCCGGACCGCCTGGGCGGCGTGTGGCGACCTCCCGAGGGCTCGCGCCTCCAGCAACGCGAGGTCCATGGCCGCGGCAGCGACGAATGCGTCGACACGCTGCGCGTCGTCGGACCGGACGACCTGGTCGAAGTAGTCGAGCCCGACATAGGACAGATAGTCGCCGTTCTGCGCATCGAATGTCATCGGCAGCCAGGCACCGAGAACATGATTCGCACGGTTGCTGCTGTGGAAGTTTCGCAGCAGGGCGACCAGGTGGGGCCGGACCCCGTGACGCCCGACTGCCTGATAATGGGCCGCGACAGCCGCATGAGGAAACTCCGCGTGTCCCGCTTCCCATTGTCGAAGCGCATTCTCGATAGTGCGGCCGGACAATTCATCGGTCGTCGCTTCAGCAGCCTGAAGGCACGTGCCCCCGACACCGATCACGCCGGAACGAACAAGTTTCTGCTCGGCTTCGAGCATCGTGTCGGAAATCAATGCGAAACTCGCTTTCATCCTTACTGCGGTGTTCAGCAATCTTCGATGGCGTGCGGCGACTGCGGATAGGCACCCTAGGGAGAGTTCCCGGCACCCTTTCCACTGGAGGGGTGACGATTTCACCCCCTGGGGTGCCTGTTCGACCGGCAGGCACGTGCCCAAGATGGGGAACGACACAGAGCTCGAGGCAGGTCTATCGCCGGCTATTGAATTCGCACATGCCGCACAGAAGGAAGAATCTATGCACATAATCGCCAGAAGCGCACTCGAGACGATCAACGAAGCCGTTGTCGGCGGGAGCACCCACAACCTGGGTGTCGTCAAGATATTCAGCCGGCACCCTCAGTTGGCGCAATTCATTCCTGCTTCCAGCAACCTGGCGATCAGCTGGGTCAGGTTGGAGTGTGGTGAGGTGCTGGCGGTGCACAAGCACCCGGAGTCCAGCCTGATCCTGATCTGCGAAGGCTCCGGACGCACGTTGGGCAGTGCAGAGCAGGAGGTCGTTGCGGGAGACATGATCCTCGTCCCCGGCGACTCCTGGCACGGCTTCGAAGGAACCCAGGACGGTTTCTGGGCGCTCTCGATCCAGTTCGACGGCAAGGCGCTGTACGAGGACGCCGACAAGCCCAACGCGGTGTTTGCAAGCGAGGTACCGAATCTCGCGGCTGTGCTCCTCGAGGACAACGAGAAGTACCTGCAGGAATTCGGAACCAGCAACCTGCTGCGGCTGATCGACGACCCCGCGTTCGACGACCCCCGCGTTCGGGAACGGCTGCTCGACTGCCAGCAAACCTGGTCGGACGTGTTTCAGGACCTGCTGCACCTGCGTGTCGCGATGACCACCGATGTGGCGCACAAGCAGGTGGCACTCGACCATCTGGTCGAGGAACTGGGCCATAACGACAACCTGCGCAACCAACGGGGATCCGAGCACGCGCCGGTCACCGATGCGACGTTCGTATCGACGATGGAGTGGTTCCGGCATCAAATGCTGTACCGGAGCGACATGGTGCGCACGCTGCTGATGCATGTGGTGCTGGAAGGTAGTGGCGAAATCTGGCACCGGGAAGCGGCGCGCGCGTTTCCGTCGATCCCGCACTTCCAGGAACACGGAGACGACGACGGCGAGCACGTCAGTATGGGTATCGATCTGCTCGATCGGGCAACGCCGGCCGAGATCCGGGAACTCCGCGAAGCGCTCGCCGAGGGGTGGAAGATGATCACGCAGTTGTGCGACCGAATCGCGTCGATCGCCTTGGCCGACACTGCGGTCCCCACGTATTCCACATGCTGAGCGCCCTTCGGAAAATCGTCTGGTTCGAGGTTCCCCGACCTCGAACTCGGCTCGACCCATCGCCGGACGCCTCGCACCTTGCCAGGTGGCAGCGGTGGTGTGATGCGGCGCAGCGGGACAGCGTGAACGCGCCCCGGGGCGAGCGACTCAGCAGATCCGTCTTCGGCGGGCTCCGTCGTGACATCGTGCTCGGGCTCGTTGCCATCGCGATCAATGCAGGATGCGCGTTCGGTGCTGCGCTCACGCTGAAATCGCTGATCCAGCTCCTCGTCGCCGGCGGCTCTGCGCTCACGACGAACCTCTCGCTCGGTGTCACCTGCATCGTGCTGACGTACGTGGCGTGGCTCGCGTTGAATCACACGTTCATGCAAGCCGACGTGGTGGGCATCGGAGCCCGGACATACATCGAACAACGGCTGTTGCACAAGAAGCGCAGCGCTTCGCATTCCGGCCAACCGGCCGACCTTGTCACGCTGCTGGACCGGGAGGCGGCACGTGTCGAAAACGCTTGGTCAGGGCTCATTTTCATCATCCTGGCACTCGCAACCATCACGTTCACCTCCGTGTACTTCTTCGTGGCGCTGGGGCTGAGCGCTCTGGCAGCTCTGTCGGTGATTCTCATCAGTTCCGTGGTGATCTATTGGAACGCCAAACAATTGAATGCCGCGCATGCCGCACTGTCTGCGACAGCGGCAGCGCGCATCGAAGTCGGTCTGTTTTCGATGAACAATCGCCTGCTCGCGTGGCTCAAGAACTGGAACGAGGAGCTGTCCCGGCGCTATGCCGACAAGCGAGATTGCGAGGAGCGCGCGCTGCTGAAAGCGGCGCGTCTTGTCGCGCGGATCAATCTCATATCGACGCTCACTCCGATCGTCGCCATGCTTGCGGCGGTATTCACCCAGCTGGCCTACGTCGGGTACGTCGATCCAGCGGGCCTGCTGTCCGCTATGGCGCTCGTCGGAGGTTTGAAATCCGTCGCCAACAATATTCCCTTCATTGTCCAGAGCCTTTCCCAGGGCATCGTCGGTCACACCAACGTCGCGAAGTATCTATCCAGTCCCCACCCGCCGGACCCCGACGCGACCGCGACACGCCTACCGGCAACAACGGCGAAGCACATTGCCGTCGTCGGTGGGGCAGGCAGTGGTAAGACAACCTTTCTGAAGATCGGCGCACGCCGCAGCAGCCACGTGAGCGACAAAACGTTCTTCGTACCGGATGAACCGTGGATATTCCCTGGCGGGCTCTACGAGAATTTGTGTCTCTACCGAAGCGAATTCACGGACGACGAGGCCCGTCGAGCCTTGGCACTGTCCCGACTTCCCGACACCTTCTACGGCGACTACCTCTCGAGCAAGTCGCGCGACCGGACCGAGGGCTGGGACGTGTCCCGCGGACAGGGGAAGCGGCTGGAACTGGCACGGGCACTATTGGCGGAGCCGGAGTTCGTTTACCTGGATCAGCCCACAGCAGGGCTGGACGACGACCTGGCGAGCGGGCTGCTGGCCTCGCTTCTGCGCGGGCCGTGGCACGGCACCACGGTCGTCTACGCAACGGACAAACCCGATGAGAAAGATGCCGCGGACGAGATATGGGTGATGGCCGGGGGCGAGGTAGTGGAGGTGATCCGAAACCTCACACCTCGTGCGGCGAATCCTGGGCACGACCGCACAAATCGGCTCGTGCGGGAGGATCGGTCGATCCCTCGCCATCCGCAGGCCGTGGACCGACCGGAATTCGCGACCTCGTCACGCCGCAGTCTGATGAGCCTGGGCATCGCGAAAGTCGCGGTTGTCGCATGCGTCCTGTTCGCGTGCCGCGACGTTCTGACGATCGTCGGTGACTATATCGCTGCCAGCGGCATTTCGACCACGAATGCGCGGACAGCGGCGATAGCCCTCATCGCTGCACTGTCGGCCGGCGCATTCCTGTCGATGTTCACCTCCCTATTCATTGTCAAGCGCAGCATCATGGCGGCAACCCTGAAGTGTCAGAGTTATTTCTCGGCTGTCATGAGTCCGAAGCCTTCGAGGTCGGCCTTCGACGAGTCCGATTCGGACTACCAGGGCAAACTGACGTGGGATCAACGACGTATCGACGAACTTCTGCCAGAAGTACTTCTCACTGCGCTGGGCGCGGCCACGCTGCTGTTCACGACCGCGGCGTTCGTCGCGAGCAAGAACATCTTCGTCCTGCTGCCCCTTGCCGCGATGTGCTTCGCCTACTGGCACAGTTCGAAGCGATCGGGAAGGCGACTGCAGGACTTCAACGACAGGGAGATCGGCACGACGTCGACGGTGTTGGAGCGGGTCGAGGCCATTACCTGGAGCTCAGCGCGATTCGATTTGGGACGCGACAACTCGGCACTCGTGAACTGGCTGAACAAGAGTGTGATGAATCGAGCCTTCGCGTCGATGGACAATGCGGGCGCGCGCCGCTGGTTCAATTACAAGCTCGATTTGATGGGGGTGCTGTTCCTGTCTGTCGTCGTCGGTTCCACCGTGTTTGCCCAGGCCGGCGGCGGACCCGGCCTCAGCAGTGTTCTCGCGCTCAGTCTCTCGTACAACCTCATCGCTGTCTTCGCCCGAGTGGGCCGTTGTCTGGTCGACCTCAGGCAGGTCCTCGACAGCGCGGACCGTCTCCATACGCCGTCCACGGCCACCTGCACGTCGCCTTCGGCTCCGATCGAACCGGCGCCGCGCCGGACAGTCGAAGACGCAGCGCTCGTGTCGTTGTCGGAGGTCGCGTACGTTGCGCCGCGTACCGGGGCGGTGCTGCTGGAGAAGTTTTCGGAGTCGTTCGGCAAACGAGACGTCGTGGTCATCATGGGCCCGAGCGGGGTCGGGAAGTCGACATTCGCGAAGCTGGTTGTCGGCAGTCTGCAGCCGACGACAGGCGTCCTCTCGACATTGGGCCGGACGACGGGATACGTCTCGAATCCCCACGCCGAAGACATCCTCCTCCTGACGTCGAGTCCGATTTTCAAGCCAGGAAGACTGATCGAACACTTCAACAGCCCGTTGCCGCTCGAATTGGCTCGCGTGGTCGACTATCTCGACGTGGCAGACGTCGTCGGGCGACTACGGTCCGGATTCGACGAGCCCGTCCCCGCCACCGGTCAGTTGAATCTGAGCAAGACGGAACTGCAACGGCTCGCGCTCCTCGACCTGGTGATCAACCGCCCGGCGATCGCCATTCTCGACGAAGCGACTTCCGAGTTGACTTCCGAAGCGGAGCTTTCGATACTGCGGGCCGTGATCTCTGCCTTGCCGGACACGCTCTTCTTCATCATCACGCACAATCCCGAGCTGACCACACTTGCCAATCGCGTCTTCCACTTCAACGGCGAGCGGCGTCTCCGCGAGAATTCTTGCCAGTCGCACACGACAGTCGAGCCGAACGGGAACGGAAAGGAGGAAGACCATGGAATGGCTGCCCCAACGCAATGCGTTCTGTAACAGTCACAACGTTCCACGGCCAGAACTTCCGCTGAAGGACATCGCGCACTGGAACGCGGTGCTCCAGCACGGCACGAGCAGCGACGCCCTGCACACCGAGCGAGCGTACGTCGCACCCGGATACTTCTACATGCCCGTGTGCGACGAGCCCGACGATCGGACACTGGCGGAGTTGTCGAGCCTGGCATCAACCGCCGACTGGTTGCTGGTCCCTTCCCTTCACCGATCCGATCGCCGCCGGCGCGCCGACGTCATCGCAGTCCCATTCATGCAGGCGGCATTCTTCCGGTCCTCGCGAAGCGTGGACCTCGCCCTGCGAACAGCGGTAGGAGCCAGTCAGTACAAATCGATCGTCAGGCTCACGAGGAAGGCCGAGGCGGCGTGCACTTCCGAGATACACCGTCTCTCGGAAGTGGCAGAAGACAATCGGGTCCTGCTCGATTTCGCCGGCCTCCAGGCATTGAATGTGGCCAAATATGGACACGCCAAGAACCTCTACACGAGCGAGGTGCTCCGTATGCTGGCACGCTCGTCCGAAGGTAGGAAATACTTCGTGAAGCTCGACTACGACAAGTCTTCGAATGCACCGTTGGCCGGATCACTGAGCTACGCCGACGATCACCGTGGCGTGTTCACGAAGCTCGTTCGGGGACTGGACCATGACCGGATTCCTCGTGGGTTGAATCTGTACATCGCCGACTACTACCAGATGTATCGTTTCGCGGACCGGCTGGGTTTCGCGGACGTCTGCCTCGGCCGAGGCGCCATCGACGCCAAGATCCGGGTAGGCGCAATTCACATCGTCGAACTCGACAACTGGCTGATTCCGGTCAACTCGAGGCGTACTTCGGCGATGCAGGACTACGCGAGATCGCGACGGGAATACTAGATGATCAGCGAAATAGCCTGGGCAGACGGACGATGCGTCCGATTCGACGAGGTGCGCCTGTCACCTGCCACCCATGGGTTGTCTTATGCCACGTCGGTGTTCGACGGCATCCGCACGTACGGCGGAACCATATTCAAGTGTGACGACCATATCGCCAGATTGCGGCGGTCCGCGGAGTTGTTCGGTCACTCCGTGAACTATTCGGATGCGGACCTGGCCGATGCCTGCCGCGAGTTGGTGCGGGCCAACGATCTGGCCGATGCGTACATCAAGTGCCTGGTGTTCTACGACGACACCGACGTGAGTTTCAAGGCGCAGGGCTCTTCCACTACGGTGGTCCTGTTCGCCCTGCCCTTTCCTTCGAACTCGGCCGCGGAGCGATATCGGCTCTCGACGGCGACGTGGCGGCGTCCACCCGCCTCGTGCCACCCGTATCAGGCGAAGACGTCGTCCACGTACGGTTTGAGTTACTTGAGCCACCGCCAACGGACCGCCGGCTTCGATGACGTGCTCTTTCTTTCGACCGCCGACACCGTGTGTGAGTCGAGCGGCTCGAACGTGTTCTTCGTCAAGGGAGACGCTTTGTTCACGCCCACTACCGAATTGGCGCTCGACGGGATTACCCGAAGGGTGATCATCGATGAGCTGTGTCCGCGACTGACGCTCTCGGTCACGGAACGCGACATCGCGTACGGCGAGATCGGATCGTTCGACGCCGCATTTCTGTGTGGCACTGCGATGGAAATTCTGGGGGTTTCCGGCATCGACGAGATCCGGTATGCGAAGTCCGCACTGGTCGATGCGATCGGAGCCGAGTATCGGCACCTGACCAACGGCCGGTCCGCGATTCGGTGACGAACTCCGAGAGGTGGGCGACCTGTCCCCCCAGGGTTCCTAGCTCTACGTCCGTCGGCTCGAGATAGTGGAAGGTGAAAGTCCATTGCGCCGATCGGTATTCCAGCCAGCGGAGTCTTCTCACATGAAACTGTTGATCCTCCATCGCGTTCCCTATTCCTTCATCGAATACCATCGCGTCATCGATCATGGAGTTCACGATGTCGTCTACGTGGGCACAAGCGCGCAACTTGCCACCGTGCCGCCCGACCTTCGCTGCACAACGGTCGAACGGCCGGGTCGGGCAGGCCTGGCCGAGGAGGTGCGCACCCTGTTCTCCCCCGACGATGCCTTCGACAGAGTCATCAGCGTCTCCCAGTACGAGATGATGGAAGCAGCCCAGATACGGCGGAGCCTCGGAGTAGAAGGGGTGTCACCGGAGCAGGTCCACATCGTGAACGACAAGGTAGCGATGAAAGCCGCCGTCGCAGGGTGCGGACTTCGCGTGCCCAGATTTGTTCGCTGCGATGAAGCGCTCACCGCTTCGGCCGCCGATGTCGCTCCTTGGGCTGGAAAGACGGTGCTCAAACCACTCGACGGAACCGCCAGCAAGGATGTTTTCGTCTTCGCCACCTACGCTGACGCAGGCACTGCGATTCTCGACAGCCCCCCAGGTGTGGAGGACTGGGATCCGGAGCGCTTCCAGCTCGAAGAATATGTGGACGGGCCGATCTTCCACTTCGATGGAGTGATGCTGGCCGGTGCGCCGGTGGCGATCGTCGCCAGCAGATATCTGGGCACGTGCCTCGAGTTCGCCCAGGGAGTTCCGCAGGGATCGATTCAAGTCGACGACGACGGTGGGCGCTGCACGGTAGCGGTCGAGTACCTTCGGGCCGTGGGCATCGACAACGGCCCATTTCATCTCGAAATGATCGAAGCCGCAGACGGAATGGTATTCCTGGAGGTCGGCGCCCGGGCCGGCGGCGGACATATCAAGGAGACATTCCGGCTCGCCACGGGCATCGACCTGGTCGCAGCCGGTTTGGCCTGCAACCTCGACTGGTCACCTCTCGACATCAATCCACTGGGACGGTGGTTCGAGACGACGGCGAGTAGCAAGGTCTACGGGGACTTCATGTTCCCGGGTCACCTGCTTCGGTCGCGGCACTGCGCGATATCGGGTGGCGAAAGATTTCAGACGCACCCCGATGTTGTTCGGTGGAAGGAGCTGGATGCGGGCGCTTCTCTTCCGGTGTCCGTGAGCTATCTCGATTTCGAATTGCCCGTCAGCGGCATCGTCGCCGGTCGGTCGAGCTCGGAAGTGACCTCACTCATTCGCGAGATCTTGACGACCGTGCGAGTACTGCCGGTCGAGCAGTCGACGCACTGCCCCACCTCCCGCTGACCGGGCAGTACATGAATCTGCCCGGTCAGTGCGGCAGTGGGCTCGTCTCCACCCGGATCTGAGCCTGCGCGCCGGCCAACCGGCGCTCGGCGTCCACGAGATCGGTGCCGACCGCGACAATGACGCCCTGTCGATCCGCAGAGGACCGGAGCGGACCGAGGTGCTGCCCTGGTTCGAGGGAACACTGCAACCGGATGATCCCCTCGCTCTGACGCGCGGCCTCGATGCCCTGCACGCGTTCGATCACCACGTTCTCGTAGGCGAAGAACGCGACGCAGCCTGCCCCACGCCCGGGTGTTCGCGGCTGCGGTGGCAGCCCGGCAAGATGACAGATCGACTCCCGGACCAGGTCGCGACCCATCGCACGGAGCACCAGCTCCCAGATGAAATCGCCTCCGGGACGGGTGTTGCCCTCGATGATCCGGGGCCCGGCCGGGCCGAAACGCACTTCGGTGTGGGCCGGCCCGAAGGAATGACCGATCGAGCTGAGGAAGTCGGTGACGAGACCGCGGAGCTCGGCATGGGCCGAAGCTGTGAGCGCGGCCGGCATCAGATGACCGATTTCGATGTACCGGGGCGGGCCGGTGGTGGTCTTTTCGGTCACCGCGATGATGTCGTGCCGGCCATCCGTGCTGAAGGATTCGACGCTGTATTCGGGGCCGTCGATGAATTCTTCGGCGAGGGTCGGCCCGGGGTACTCGCCGCGCGAGCGGGCGAATGCGGACTCGACCTGGTCGAGGCGCGAGACGCGAAAAACACCGGAGCTGCCGGCGCCTCCGGCCGGCTTGACGACAATTGGGCCGCCCACTGCGAGAAGAAAGCTCCGTACCTCGGAGGCCGAATGGCAGCTTCGGGTTCGCACAGGTCCGAATTCACCGCCGGCCAGGTGCTCGCGCATGGCGATCTTGTCGCGAGTCAACCGGACGGCTTCCCGCGCGTTGCCCTTGATGCCCAGCGCCTCTCCGATCACGGCGGCCGGCATGAGGCCGTGCTCGGTGAACGACACGACGGCGTCGACGGGTTTGCACGCGTGCAGCGCCCGCGCCATGCCGAGCGCCTCGGTCTGGTTGCGGTAGTCGAATACGCACAGCCGGTGGGCGCGCCTGGCCTGCGCCGCGGTGACCGATTCGGAATTCTGAAAGACGGACAGCTCGACCGGTAGATCCTCGATCATCCGGAACGTCTCGTCGTGTCCGCCAACGATCAATATGTGAGCCATGCCGACCCAGCTCCAGGGTGTCCGCCGTCGTTCGGAGGTCGCGCTCGCCCGGTCGGCCTCACTTCCGGCCCTCGATCACGCTGAAACCGCAGGGCAGGAGCGTACTGCCGGTGAGTTCGAGGCCTGCGCGCTCGTACAGGCGCGCGTAGTCCCGAATCGTCCGCTCGCGGCCGCCCGTCATGACCAGCATGGCGACGTCCACCACATTTCCCCAGACGTATTCGCCGTCCTCGCTGATCACCCGCTCCAGGACCAGGATCCTGCCGCCGGGCTCGAGTGCGTTCGCGCAATTGGTGAGGATGCGTACCGAGTCATCGTCGTTCATCGTGTGCAAGACGCTCTTGAGCAGGTGGACGTCGCCCCCGCCGGGCACCTCTGTCAGACCGTCGCCGGACACGATGTCGCAGCGCTCGTCGACGCCGTATTCCCTTAAGGTGTGACCGGCCTTGGCCAGCGAGAACTCCAGGTCGTAGATCGTGCCCCGCAGATGATCGAATTTCCGCAACAGCTGGGCGGTCACGATGCCGTAGCCACCGCCGACATCGATGACGTGCCGATCGTCCGTGAAATCGACCGCTTCCGCGGTCTCGAGACCGGCGCGGATCGAGATCTCGTGCCAGCCGAGATGGAAGCGCTGCGCGGAATCGGGGTGATCGGCCAGGTATCCGAAGAGGGGTGTGCCGAAGAACTGGCCGAATCCTGTCTGTCCCGTACGAGCACAATGGAGCAGCTCGCTCCAGGCCAGGTACGTTTCTGCGCCGGCAAAGAGCTCCACCTCGCTCGCGATCGATTCCGGGTGGTCCCTGCGCAAGAATTCGGCTCGCGGCGTGAGTGTGCACTTGTCCTGCTCGTCCACGGAAAAGATCCCGGCGCTCGTCAATAGGCGGAGGATCCGCTTCAGCGCATCGGGATCGGTTCCGCTTCGTCGGGCGAGATCGACAAGTGCCAGTGGGCCCCCCGACAGCAGATCGGCGAGCTCGAGCTTGACGGCGACGAACAGGCAGCAGGATATGTTGTAGCCATGAACCATCTCTTTGACGCAGAGACGTTCGGGCTTGTCACGAAAGTCGAAATACATTGTGCGCCCTCGAATAGGTCGTGGAGTACAGCAGTACTTCCAGCGTGAGGCTTCGCCGCGTCGCCCGATAGGCACCCCGGGGCTGGCAACCATTCACCCCCGCACCGACATAGGTTCAGGTCGCGGTGGGGTCCGACTCCGACCCCAGATTCCGCACCAGCCAACGCCCGTCGACGAGATGCATGACGACCGGGCACACATATCGGGGGTCGTTCGGCTGCCACAGGCCGCCCTCCAGCATCGAGGTGTCGAGCACGTAGAGCGCCTCGACCCCGGGTGCGACCATCCTGGTGGCCGAACCGATTCCCCACGTCGCCGGATCCGGCAGCATCGCCCGGAACGAGCGCACATGCACGCGCTCGAAATGCACCCACAGCGGGTGATCCGGCACCGGACCCGCAAGGGCCGCCACGACCGCCGCACCATCCCAACCGTCGACAGTCATCTGATAGTGATTGTCCTGCACCCACTTCTGCGCGAGGACCACCCGGAAGTCGGGATCCACATTCGGCCATACCGACAGCAGATCCGCGTCCACACACACCGGCATCAGGAATGCCCACGCCGCATTCACCAGATCTGCACGCCCGAGAAACCGCACCCGTTCGGCCGGATCCATCGCACGAAGCTGCCGGTACGTCTGCCGCACCTCGGGCGGCAACGAGTCGATCTGCTCGTCGGTCAGCTCCGGAAGGGCGGACGGAGCCGGCACCGCACCGCGGTCCGAGGCGTCGTCCCCGGCGCCGAGCAATGCCCGGACCGCGTCGACGAACCGCGGGGCCAGCGGGGCGAGGAACTCGAGCAGCTCCCCCACCGTGCGCGGCGGGAGCGCATTCCGGGCGACCAGCACGTGCATGCACTCGAACACCGCGTCCGCGTCCAGATCGAGCTGATCGCAGAGGAATTCGTCGGGGTGGATCGACTCGACGTCGAACGGGCCGAGGGCCGCCGGCGGGAAGTCCTCCAGGTCGGCGGTCACGATCAATGCCGCACCGGACCGTACCGCCGCAGCCAGGACGTGCCGATCCTTCGGATCGTTGGTCATCGCGGGAATCAACTCGCGGTACCCGCGCGACTCCTCCTCCGCGAACGGGAACGCCCTGCGCATCTGCTGGACCCGCCGCGCCGCCTGCTCCGGCGACTTGCCGAACCTCTCTCCGGCCAGGTTGCGCTCCACCTCATCGAGCAGATCCGGCGTCCACACCGGCCGGAACAACTCGGCATCGGCCAGGGCGAGCAGCACATCGTTCAGGACCTGCGGAAGCAGGACGCAGGCGTCGAGAACCACCCGGAAGGCAGCCATCGGTTGCCCTGGCCCCTCGATCAGCGGGTCGAAGCGAAGCCGTCAGCGGCGTCGCCGGGGTCCGGGGTTTCCTCGTGCGCCATCTCCTCGAACACCTGACCGCGTCGCGCACGCTCCTGTTGTCGAAAGGCGAGGACGTCCGCCAACTCCACCCGCCGGTGCCGACCCGGCGACGAGTACGGGATCTTTCCGGCTTCCAGCAACCGCACCAACGTCGGCCGGGTGATGCCCAGCAGGTCCGCGGCCTCCTGTGTCGTCAACACGGTCCGATGCGGCTCCACCGTCACCGCCTGCCCCCGATCCAGAGCCGTGACCGCGTCGACGAGCAACCCCCGGACACTGTCCGGCAACGACACCGAACCCTCCGGGGTCGAGATCGTCACATCGTCCTGACCAGCGAGAACATACTTCAATGTGGCGAGAACATCCCGATCGTCGGCGCCCGGCGGCAACACCGTGCGATTCATCAGAGCGGCCATGCCTCAACCATAAAACGAAAAAAACGAACACACAATGACAGGCATACGGCGGCTCTCAGCCGAGCCCGTCCAGGAATTCCTCGACCACTTTCCGGTACTGCTCCGGCTGGTCGTCGTGCACGAGGTGCCCGGCCTGCGCGATCCGGATGTAT
>JBCEBZ010000348.1:0-3696 GCA_039206675.1 Rhodococcus sp. (in: high G+C Gram-positive bacteria)
TACGCGTTCAACAAGTCGCACGCCGCCGGATACGGCCTGGTGTCGTTCTGGACCGGGTATCTCAAGGCCAACTATCCGGCCGAGTACATGGCCGGTCTGCTCACCTCGGTCGGTGACGACAAGGACAAGGCGGCCGTCTACCTCGCGGACTGCCGCAAGATGGGCATCACGGTGCTGCCGCCGGACGTCAACGAATCGGAGGTCAACTTCGCCTCCGTCGGCGAGGACATCCGGTTCGGCATGGGCGCCGTCCGCAACGTCGGTGCCAACGTGGTCGGCTCGATCATCAAGGCGCGCAAGGAGAAGTCCAAGTTCGTCGACTTCTCCGACTACCTCAACAAGATCGATGCCGCGGCCTGCTCCAAGAAGGTCACCGAATCGCTGATCAAGGCAGGCGGATTCGACTCACTGGGCCACCCGCGCAAGGGGCTCATGCTCGTCCACGCCGACGCCATCGACGCGGTGATGGGCACCAAGAAGGCGGAGGCGATCGGTCAGTTCGACCTGTTCGGCGGCGACGACGCCGACGAGTCGATCTCCTCGGTGTTCAACGTGAAGATCCCCGAGGAGGAGTGGGACTCCAAGCACCGGTTGGCGCTGGAACGGGAGATGCTGGGGCTGTACGTGTCCGGGCACCCGCTCAACGGTGTCGAGCACGTGCTGTCGGCGCAGTCCGACACCGCGATCCCGACCATCCTCGAAGGCGACGTCAAGGACGGCGCCCAGGTCACCGTCGGCGGCATCCTGGCATCGGTGAACCGGCGGATCAACAAGAACGGCCTCACCTGGGCGTCCGCTCAGCTCGAGGACCTGACCGGTGGTATCGAGGTGCTGTTCTTCCCGCAGGCCTACTCGGTGTACGGGATGGACGTCACCGAAGACTCCGTGGTGCTCGTCAAGGCGCGTGTGTCGATCCGCGACGACCGGATCTCGCTCATCGCCAACGACCTTGCGGTGCCGGATCTCTCGGCGGTGGGGGTCGCGAAGCCGCTGGCGGTCAGCCTGCCGTTGCGTCAGTGCACCAAGGACAAGCTCGGCGCGCTGCGTCAGGTGCTCACCCGCCATCCGGGCACCTCGGACGTGCACGTGCGGTTGATCGGCGGCACCGAGGTCACGTTGTGGAAGGTGGACGACGTGCTCCGGGTGGAACCCTCGTCGGCGTTGATGGGCGACCTCAAGGCGCTGCTCGGGCCGAGCTGCCTGTCCGTGTGACGGTCAGGGGCGCGGCGGGAAGAGCCGCCGCGCCCACCACACCACGACGGCGGCCGCGGCGGCGGTGAGAACGGCCGCCTGCAGCGTCTGGGTGACGACGAGGATCGTGACGAACACCAGCAGCGCGACGGCCAGCGCCTCCAGCTTGTACAGGGGCCACTCGGTGCCGGCGAGATCGACGGTCCGGGCGCGGGTGCTGCGGGGCACATCGCGGCGCACCCCAGCGTCGTGTGTCGTCATCGCAGGTCACCTCGCTGGAGCAGGTCGGGGACGCGGACGTCCCCGCGTGCGATCAGGGTACTCGGAACCCGGAGTTCGGCGCAACGAACAATCGGATGCGGTTTCTCGCATGTGCGCTGGTTCGGTGGAATCGGTGGCGCGTTCTCGCGGAGCGGGTGTTGACTGGACGCATGCCACTCACAGGTGAATACGAGCCCAGTCCGTCCAAGTGGGCAGCGGATCAGGCCGAGTTGATGGAATCCACCGACGGGGAAAAGGGCACGACGCTGGGCGGCAGGCCCGTCGTCCTGCTGACCACGCGCGGCGCGAAATCCGGCAAGATCCGCAAGACGCCGTTGATGCGAGTCGAACACGACGGGACGTACGCGATCGTCGCTTCGCTCGGCGGCGCCCCCAAGAATCCGGTCTGGTACTACAACGTGAAGGCCGAACCGCACGTCGAACTCCGCGACGGCTCGACCACACAGGACATGGTGGCCCGTGAGGTGACGGGTGACGAGAAGGCCACGTGGTGGGACCGCGCCGTCGCCGCATTCCCGGACTACGCCGAATACCAGAAGAAGACCGACCGGGAGATCCCGGTGTTCGTGCTCGAATCCGCCTGACCGCCGCTGTCGTTCGCCGTTCGACCGTCCCGACCGGAGGCCCGATGAGAGCGAAAACCGTTGCCGATCAGCTGGTACGTCAACTCCAGGACGCCGGCGTCCGGCGGATCTACGGAATCGTGGGCGACAGCCTCAATCCCGTCGTCGACGCGGTCCGGCGGTCGGGCGGTGCGGAGAACGGCGGCATCGACTGGATCCACGTCCGGCACGAGGAGGCGGCCGCCTTCGCCGCCGCCGCGGAGGCGCAGGTCACCGGAAAGCTGGCGGTCTGCGCCGGCTCGTGTGGCCCGGGCAATCTGCACCTGATCAACGGTCTCTACGACGCGGACCGCTCGGGGGCGCCGGTGCTCGCGATCGCGGCGCAGATTCCGAGCGAGCAGATCGGTCTCGGCTACTTCCAGGAGACCCACCCGGACCGGCTGTTCGTCGAATGCTCCCGGTACGCGGAGCTGATCGGAAGTCCCGCCCAGGCCCCGCGCGTCATGGCGTCGGCCATCGCGCACGCGACCGCGCTGTCCGGTGTCGCGGTGATCACCCTGCCGGGCGACATCGCGGACCGACCCGCCGAGGGGCGGGCGCCGTCGGTGCCGCGCACCGGTGCGCCGGAGATCGTGCCCGACCGGTCCGACGTGCAGGCGCTCGCGGACGCCGTGAACGAGGCGGGGAAGGTCGCGATCTTCGCCGGCGAAGGGGTGCGCGGGGCCCGCGAGGAGTTGCTGGGTCTGGCCGACACGATCGGCGCGCCGATCGGTCATACCCTCCGCGGCAAGGAATGGATCCAGTACGACAACCCCTTCGACGTCGGCATGACGGGACTGCTGGGGTACGGCGCGGCGCACGACGGGATGCACGGCGCCGACCTCCTGCTGCTCGTCGGAACGGACTTCCCGTACAACCAGTTCCTGCCCGACGGCGTCCGCACCGCGCAGATCGACTGGGCCGCACAGCGAATCGGCCGGAGAACGAACGTCGACCTGGCCGTGCACGGAGACGTGGCGAGCACGTTGCGTGCGCTCGCCCCGCTGGTCCATCGGAAGGACGACCGCCGATTCCTGGGCGACATGCTCGAGAAGCACCGGACGCTGATGAACAAGGTGGTCGGCGCGTACACGAAACCGGCCAAGCAGCGCGTCCCGATCCATCCCGAGTACGCGGCGTCGATACTCGACGACATCGCCGCCGAGGACGCGATCTTCACCACGGACACGGGAATGTCGAACGTGTGGACGGCGCGCTACCTGACGCCGAACGGCGCTCGGCGTTTCCTGTCGTCGGCCCTGCACGGATCGATGGCGAACGCCCTGCCCCACGCGATCGGCGCCCAGGTGTGCGCGCCCGGCAGGCAGGTGGTGTCCGTGTCGGGCGACGGCGGGCTGTCGATGCTGCTGGGGGAACTGGTGACGGTCGCGATGTACCGGCTCCCGATCAAGATCGTGGTGTTCGACAATTCCACGCTCGGCATGGTCAAGCTGGAGATGCTGGTGGACGGTCTGCCGGACTTCGGGGTCGACGTCGCGCCCGTCGACTACGCGGCGGTGGCGTCCGCGCTGGGCATCTTCGCCCGCCGGATCGAGAATCCGGCCGACATCGAATCGGGTCTGCGGCAGGCGTTCGACCACGACGGACCGGCGCTCGTCGA
>JBCEBZ010000348.1:3796-14445 GCA_039206675.1 Rhodococcus sp. (in: high G+C Gram-positive bacteria)
GCCGCGACCGTCCCAGTTCGATCCGCGCGGCTGAACCCGACTGGTATCCCATGGCTGGAGAGTGGGAACATATCCGGGTGTCCACATCGCCCGATACCGCAGCCCAGAACATCACCTCGCCCCTGACAGTGGGCGACATCGACGCGGCCATCGAGCGAATTTCCCACGTGATCGACGCGACTCCACTGCAATGGAGCGAACGCCTGTCGTCGTTGACCGGCGCGAACGTCTACCTCAAGCGAGAAGACCTGCAGGTCGTCCGCTCCTACAAACTCCGCGGCGCCTACAACCTCATGGCCCAGCTCGACGCGGGCGAGCGTGCCGCCGGCGTCGTGACGGCCAGCGCCGGCAACCATGCGCAGGGCGTCGCGTTCGCCTGCCGGACAATGGAAATCAGCGGCCGCATCTATGTCCCGTCGAACACCCCCAAGCAGAAGCGTGACCGCATCCGTGCGCACGGCGGCGAGTTCGTCGAGCTGATCCTGACGGGGGAGACGTACGACGCCGCCGCGGCCGCGGCCGCCGCCGACGTGCGGCGGACGGGCGCGACGATGGTGGCACCGTTCGACGACGCCCGGACCGCGGCCGGTCAGGGAACCATCGCCGCCGAGATCCTCGCCCAGCTCGGCGCGGCTCCCGATTCCGTCCTGGTCCCGGTCGGCGGCGGCGGGTGCATCGCCGGGATCGCGACCTATCTGCATGCGCACGCACCGCGCGCGGCCATCGTCGGCGTGGAGCCGACGGGGGCGGCGTCGATGACGGCAGCCCTGGTGGCCGGTGGTCCCGTGACGTTGACGGAGATCGATCCGTTCGTCGACGGCGCGTCGGTGAAGCGGGTCGGCGATCTGCCCTACGCCGTGGTCTCCGCCCTGGGCGCCGAGGTGGTGACGCACACGTCGCTGGGCCAGGCCGATCGGTCGTCCACGATCCGGCTCGATCCGGAGACGTTCGTGATGACCAACCTCGACGAGGGCGCGCTGTGCACCGCGATGCTCGAGCTGTACCAGAACGAGGGCATCATCGCCGAGCCGGCGGGCGCGCTGTCGGTGGCGGCGCTCGGGAACATCACGTTCGAGCCGGGGTCCACGGTGGTGTGCCTGATCTCGGGCGGCAACAACGACGTCTCGCGGTACGGGGAGATCCTGGAACGCTCGCTGGTGAATCTCGGTCTCAAGCACTACTTCCTCGTGGATTTCCCGCAGGAGCCGGGCGCGCTGCGCCGATTCCTGGACGAGGTGCTCGGCCCCGAGGACGACATCACCCTGTTCGAGTACGTGAAGCGGAACAACCGGGAGACCGGCGCCGCCCTGGTGGGTATCGAACTCGGCAAGGCGGAGGGGCTCGGCGAGCTGCTCGAGCGGATGGAGCAGTCCCGCATGCAGGTGGAACGCCTGGAGCCGGGGAGCCCCGCGTACCGCTACCTCACCTGAGCCGCTATTTCTGCAGCAGCCGCGCGACGACCTTCTTGTACAGCTCGGGCTCGGGCATGGGAAGCCTGAGCAGCGCGGCCAGGTAGATGCCGTCGCCGACGAGGCGCACGATCTCGGCCTGCACGGGATCGTCGATCTCGTCCTGCAGGCCCTCGTCCCAACTGCGCATGACGTCGGTGACGGCCTTCTGGATCTCGTCGTGCTGACCGTCGACGCTTCGGAGAGCGGCGATGGTCGAACGGTAGAGGGCGAGTTCCTCCGCGGTGCTCGCGTCGGGGACCTGCAGATACCACTCGGACATCGGGGTGCCTCCGGACACGGCGTCGGCGAGTTGGGCGTCGGCCCGCTCGCCGAGCCGGCGCACCATGGCGGCGAGCAGCGCTTCCTTGCTGGGGAAGTGATAGAGCAGTCCGCCTTTGGACACCCCGGCCTCCGCCGCGACGGCTTCGAGGGTTACCTGGGCTATCCCCACGTCGAGCAGCAGCTTCTCGAGGGCGTCGAGTATTCGATCGCGCGTACCGGCAGCCATGGAGAGGGACACTACCCCGGAAATAACTTTACCGTCCGGACGGTTCACGGTAATGTAACGAAACTGTACCGGCCGGACGGTGCATCACGGTGCCGGCCCCGAATCGGAAAGTCGCAGGAAGATAAATGTCTGTCTCCACGGATCGCGGGATCAACGACGCGTACGGCGCGCCAGGTCAGTCCTCCGCATCACGCCGAGACTGGCTCGGATTGGTGGTCCTGGCCTTCGCCGTCCTCCTGATCGCCGTCGACGGCACGGTGCTCGACCTCGCACTGCCGTTCATCAGTGCAGACCTCGAGCCCAGCAGCACTCAGCTGCTGTGGATCATCGACGTCTACTCCTTCGTCCTCGCCGGGCTGCTCATCACCATGGGCACGCTCGGCGACCGGATCGGGCGGCGCCGGCTGCTGCTGATCGGCGCCGCCGGATTCGGTATCGCCTCGCTGATCGCGGCATGGGCGCCGACACCCGAGATGCTCATCGCGGCCCGTGTGCTGCAGGGAATCTCGGGCGCCACGCTGATGCCCGCGACCCTCGGCCTGATCCGCACGATCTTCGTCGACCCGCGCCAGCGGACCCTCGCCATCGGTGTGTGGGGCGCGATGGCCGGTGGCGGCACCGCGGCGGGCCCACTGATCGGCGGCTGGCTGCTCGAGCACTTCTGGTGGGGCTCGGTGTTCCTGATCAACATCCCGGTGATGCTGGTGCTGATCGCCGTGGGACCGCTCGTGATCCCCGAGTCGAAGGATCCCGCGCCGGGACGGTTCGACCTGCTCAGCGCGGCACTGTCGATGACGACGATGCTGCCGCTGGTATACGCGGTCAAGGAGACCGTGGTGCACGGCGTCGACCCGGTGCTCCTCGTCGTCGGTCTCGTCGGCCTCGCGTCGGGTGTGGTGTTCGTGCGCAGGCAGAAGTCGATGAAGGACCCGATGATCGACATCGGCCTGTTCGCGAAGCCGGCGTTCTCGACCGCCGTCCTCACCAACCTGCTGTCCATCTTCGCGCTCGCCGGTGTGCTGTTCTTCGGCTCGCAGTACCTGCAGTTGGTGCTGGGCAACACTGCGTTCGAATCGGGTGTGCTGATGCTCCCCGGCATGCTGATGAGCGCGGTCACCGCGCTCGCGGCGGCCTGGATGGTGCGCCGGTGGGCCACGTCGCACGTGCTCGGCGGCGGCCTCGCCGTCGCGGGTGTGGGTGCGGCACTGATGCTCACGCTCGGCGTGGACGGCGCCCCGACGATGTTCGTGGTCGGCTTCGGTCTCGCCGGAGCCGGCGTCGGTATCGCGCTGACGCTGACCTCCGACCTCGTGGTGAGCGCCGTCGAACCCGAACGGGCCGGCGCCGCCTCCGCGGTGTCCGAGACCGCGTACGAACTCGGCATCGCGCTCGGCGTCGCCGTGCTCGGCAGCGTCGTCATGGCGATCTTCCGGAACGGACTCGACACGTCGATGCTGCCACCGGAACAGGTCGAGCCCGCGCAGGGCACTCTCGGTGCCGCGGTCGCGGAGGCCCAGCATCTCCCCGAGGCGGCGCGTGCGGTGTTCCTCGAATCCGCGCAGTCGGCGTTCGTCGACGGCATGCACGTCGCCGCGGGCGCGACCGCCGTGATCCTGTTCGCGACCGCGATCCTCGTCCTGCGGATGCTGCGCGACCGTCAGGGCGAGCTGTCGAGCACCACGAACGAATGACCCGGTAGCTTCGTCGCCGATGCGGTCTCGTCCTGCGTCGGCGGATCCCACCACAGCACGGGGGAGCCGCCGACCGGGACGGTCACCGGTGCGGCACTCAGGTTGCAGGCGAGGCGAAGCGAGCCGCGCTGCACCACGATCCACTGCTGTTCCTCGTCGTAGTCGACGGACAGGTTCGCGAGCCACGGGTCCGTCAGCTCGACGCGCTCCCTGCGGAGCCGCAGCAGCGAGCGGTAGCAGTCCAGCAGCCGGGCATGTGGTTCGCGGACCAGTTCGTCCCAGTCGAGCTTGGACCGCTCGAACGTCGCCGGGTCCTGGGGGTCGGGAACGTCGTCCGTGCTCCAGCCGTGCTCCGCGAACTCGGCTTTGCGCCCCTCCGCCGTGGCCTTCGCGAGTTCCGGCTCCGGGTGCGAGGTGAAGAACTGGAACGGGGTGCTCGCGCCCCACTCCTCGCCCATGAACAGCATCGGCGTGAACGGCGAGCAGAGCACGAGCGCAGCCTTGACGGCGAGCTGCCCGTCATCGAGATACGTGCCGGGGCGGTCGCCGATCGCCCGGTTGCCGATCTGATCGTGCGTGCACGTGTACGTGACCAGGGAACTGGCCGGGATCCGCCGGGTGTCCAGCGGCCTGCCGTGGATGCGGCCACGGAATGTCGAAAACGTGCCCGCGTGGAACCACCCGTGGCGCAGGGTGTCCGCGAGGCAGGCCATCGAACCGAAGTCTCCGTAATAGCCCTGCCTCTCGCCCGAGACCGCCGCGTGGACGGCGTGATGCACGTCGTCGTCCCACTGGGCGTCGAGGCCGTAGCCGCCCGCCGACCGCGACGTGATCAGGCGCGGATCGTTGAGGTCGCTCTCGGCGACGAGCGTCAGCGGCCGCCTCAGGTGCGCGGACAGCCGGCGGGTCTCGATGGCCAGATCCTCGAGAAGGTGGGTGGCGGTGTGGTCGACGAGCGCGTGGACGGCGTCGAGGCGGAGCGCGTCGATGTGGAACTCGCGGAACCACCGCAGCGCGTTGCCGATGATGTAGCGGCGCACCTCGCCGCTGTCCGGTCCGTCGAGGTTGATGCTGCGGCCCCAGGTGTTGGCGCCCTGCGCCAGGTACGGGCCGTACCGGTCGAGGTAGTTCCCCGACGGGCCGAGGTGGTTGTAGACGGCATCGAGGACCACGCCGAGACCGCGGGCGTGGCACGCGTCGACGAGGGCCTGCAGCCCGTCCGGTCCGCCGTAGCCCTCGTGCACCGTGTACCAGAGAACGCCGTCGTACCCCCAGTTGTGGGTTCCGTTGAACCCGTTGACGGGCATCAGTTCCACGAAATCGACGCCGAGTTCGACGAGATGGTCGAGCCTGTCGACCGCAGCGGCGAATGTGCCCTCCGGGGTGAACGTGCCGACGTGCAATTCGTAGACGACCGAACCGGCGAGCTGCCGCCCGGTCCACTGCTCGTCGGTCCAGAGGCTCTCGTCGAGCGTGTGGAGCTGGGACGCGCTGTGTACTCCGTCGGGCTGGCGCGGCGACCGGGGGTCGGGGAGCGGGGTGTCGCTGTCGTCGAGGAGGAACGCGTACCGGGAGTCCGGTGACGCGTCGACATCGGCTCGCCACCAGCCGTCCGGCGACGGGGTCATCTCGTGTCGGCGGCCGTCGACCTCCACGGAAACCGATGTCGGGATCGGGGCCCATACCTCGAATGTGTGCACCCGATCAGCATGCCCCGGCCGGGCGGGCCGCGCAGGACAGTCAGCTCTCGGGCGTGCCGGCGTCCTCGACCTCTTCGATGATCTCGGCGCCGAGAACCGACAACCGGTGTTCCTCGGCGTCCTGCACGGTGCCGAAGTCGTGCTCCTCGAGCACGTTCCGGTCCTTGTCGAGGTATCGATACGTTGCCATGCACCCACGATGGCACACGACGGCGCAGATGGCGGCGAGTCGGCCCTTTCGCCCCGCATCCGGAAGTAGCAAGCTGAGAGTACGGACTCGAACGTCGCGAGGAGCAGTCATGCACGTAGCAGTGGGAGACCGGTTGCACGTTCAAGGCCGGGTGGTCGGGGTGCACGAGACGACCGCCGAGGTCGTGGAGGTACACGGCGAGAACGGCGAACCGCCCTATCTCGTCCGATACGACGACGGTCACGAGGCCCTCGTGTTTCCCGGATCCGATGCCTGGGTGGAACACCCGAAGTCGTAGGCATCGGGCGTTTCGCCTGGCCGCGGCACGGCGGATCGCCGTGCCGCATTGGTTGCACGATTGATGAATCGAATGCGTCTATCGTGAGACCGTGCCCGACTCCGCCAAGAGGCCGTACTCTTCGCCGCTCCGCGCGGAATCGGCGCGGCGGACCCGGCTCCTCGTCCGGGATGCCGCGGCCCGGTTGTTCGCCGAACGCGGATACGTCAGCACGACGGTGCGGAACGTGGCCGAGACCGCCGGCGTGTCCACCCGCACGGTGTTCACCGCGTACCCGGGCGGCAAGGCGGAACTGTTCCACGAGGCACTGCACGCGGCGATCCAGGGCGACACCGACGCCGCGCCCGCTGCCCGCACACCCCGGGACGGCGACCCGGTGGAGCGGATCCTCGAACAGATGGTCGGGTACAGCACCGACGTCCTGGAGCGGGCCGGAACCCTGATGGCGACGTCGATCGAATCCTCGGGAGCGGACGAGGACATGCGGCGGTTCGCCGACGAAGGGGCACGGGCCTCCGCCGAGAACGCGATGACCCTCGCCGAGGGGCTCGCCGCGCACGAACTGCTGCGCCCCGAGATCTCCGTCCAGCGGGCCGCCGACGTGCTGTTCACGGTCGTGTCGCCGCAGGTGTATTCGCTGCTGCGCCTGCAGTGCGGGTGGGATGTCGACGACTACCGGAACTGGGTGAAGGAGACCATCCGGGCGAGCCTGCTGCACTGAGAGCCGAAATCCCCGCCTAGGGCAGCAGGATGAATTTGCCCGCCGCGTGCGGCTTTCGGAGATCGGCATGAGCGCGCGCCACCTCCGACAGCGCGTAGGTGCGCGCGACCCGCACCCGGATATCGCCGGCGCCCGCGAGATCCACCAGAGCGGTGCGTGCCCGTTTCCGGGGCTCCATGCCGTCCGGACCCATCGCACCGACGATCGTGAACCCGAGCTGGGCATGCCGAAGTCCGGGGACCGTCGTCACCAACCGTGAACGGTCCCGCACCAGGTCCACGGACACGTCGATGGCCTCGTCGCCACCCGCGGTGTCGATGACGACGTCCACCCCGTCCGGTGCCAGCACACGGATCCGGTCGCCGAGCCCGTCACCGTACGACACGGGGGTGGCCCCCAGCGACCGGACGTAGTCGTGGTTCTCGGGACGGGCCGTGCCGATGATCGTCGCGCCGCGCGCCCGCGCCAATTGCACGACCATCGACCCCACGCCGCCGGCCGCCGCGTGCACGAGCAGCAGGTCGCCGCTGCCGACGTTGCCCGTGTCGAGGGTGTCGACCGCGGTGGCACCCACGGCGAGAAGTCCGGCGGCCTCGTTCCACGGCAACGACGCCGGTTTCGGGACCACCGAATCACCGGATACGACAAGCCGATCGGCGTACGCCTTGGACAGCGGGTAGGCGATCACCTCGTCGCCCACCGCGATCGGTCCCCGCGGTCCCGTGGCGCCGTCACCCACCTCCGCGACGACTCCCGCGGCCTCACTCCCGAGGCCGAGTGGGAGGGCGGCCGGGTCGGCGCCGAAGGATCCGCTGTAGAGCTTGTAGTCGAACGGGTTGACGCCGATGGCGCGCACCTCGATCGCCACCTCGCCGGGAGCGGGACCGGCCGTCTCCGCGTCCACCACCGCGAGGACCTCCGGCCCTCCGTACGCTCGGGCAACCACACGTCGCATACACAGGCCAGTACCCCCGTGAGTACTTCTTAACCGCGGGCGGTTAAGAAGTACTCACGGGTCAGGATGACAACGGGATAGCGGGCGAACAGGGCCGCGACGTCGACGGGGCCGCCGGGGTACACCTGGGAGGTGAGCAGGTCGGTCCAGGTGCCGCCGGGAAGGGTGACGGTGGTGTCGCCCCAGCCGCGCTGCTCCACCCCGACGCTGTGCCGGGTGGCCAGGGCCACGACGTCCGGTGCCGACTCCCGGGGGCCGCGGGCGAATCCGATCAGGTGTTCGGCCGCGGTCCCCGACGCGAAGACCGGCGCGTACGTGCCGCCCACGAAGCTGCCCGGACGGTCCCGGCGCAGGCGGAGGGCCGTCCGCACGACGTGCATCTTCGCCGCGCCCGTGGCGTCGACCGGAGGGGTGCCCAGTCCCGCGAGCGCGGTCCGCCGCACGTCGTAGTCCACGGGGCGGCGGTTGTCGGGGTCGACGAGCGAGTCCTCCCACAGCTCGGTGCCCTGATACACGTCCGGGATCCCGGGTCCGCACAGCTGGAGAAGTTTCTGGCCGAGCGCATCGGACCAGGCGTGCGGCGCCAGTTGCGTGCAGAGCGACCCGAGCGCCTTGCCGACGGTGCCGTCGATCACCGTGTCCAGCCAGCGGTGGAGGTCTGTTTCGAAGTCCTCGTTCACGGCGTTCCACGACGTCCGGGTCCCGGCTTCCCGGACGGCCTTCTCCGCGTACGCGTGGACGCGGTCACGGAAGTCGGGCACGTCGCCCGCGGCCCGGCCGTCGACCGGCCACACACCGAACAGGTTCTGCCACAGAAACAGTCCGGTGGCGGGATCGGGGCTGGGGGCGATGCGCTCCCACTGGTCGACGCATTCGGCCCACAGGTCCGGCACCTGCGACAGGATGCCGATCCGGGCGCGGACGTCCTCGCCGCGTTTGGTGTCGTGCGTCGAGAGTGTCGTCATCGCCCGCGGCCACCGGTGTGCGCGCTCGGCCGCGGCGAGATGGAACTCGGCGGGGGAGACGCCGACGTTCGCGGGGTTGCCGCCCACCTCCTGCAGCGACACCAGCCGGGCGGTGCGGTAGAACAGGCAGTCCTCCACGGATTTCGCCATCACCGCGCCGCAGACCTGCTGGAAGCGGGTGGCCGCCTCCCCGCCGGCGATCAGGGCGGCGGCGAGGGCGGACAGCGCCGCGGACCGTTCCGGTTCGCGGCGCGCGGCGTCACCGATCACGCGGGTCGCGAGGCCGGCGAGCGGGCTGTAGTCGGACCGGTACACGGGCATCGCCGCGACGACGTCCACGACGGCCTCGCGCAGGTCGGGATCAGCGCAGTCGGTGCCGGTCTCCGCCCGGATCGCGCGGACGAGGCGCCGGACCTCCGGGGCGAGGCCGGTGCCGGCGACGTCGCGTTTGATCGCGGTTTCGTGCTCGTGGATCCACGCGGCGTCACCCCGGTCGCCCGTGCGGGACGCCGACAGGGCGGTGAGCGCGGGAGCTCCGGACGGGTCGACGAACACGCCGCCGAGTTCGGCCAGTGCGTCATAGCCGGTGGTGCCCTCGATCGGCAGGTGGTCGTCGAGGGGTTCGGCGTGGCCCAGGATCTTTTCGATCACGAGCCAGCGGTCCGCGCCGATCACGCCGCGCAGCCGGTCGAGATATCCGGCCGGGTCGGACAACCCGTCGGGGTGGTCGATGCGCACGCCGTCGACCAACCCGTCCGACACCCAGCTCCGCAGTTCGCGGTGCGAGGCCTCGAACACGCGGGGGTCTTCCTGCCGGATCCCGGCCAGTTCGCTGACCGCGAAGAATCGGCGGTACCCGATGAGCCCGGAGTTCCACGGGACCAGGCGGTACGACTGCGCGTCGTGCACCGAAACCGGCTCGGTCGCGTCCGTGCCGGGGGCGATCGGGAACCGGTGCTCGTAGAACGCGAGCAGCGGCTCGGGTCCCGAGCGGTCGACGGTCAGCGACTCGAGGTCGGCGTCCGACCCGAGGACGGGCAGCGCGAGCCGTCCGCCCGCGCCGTTGTCCTCGCTCCAGTCGATGTCGAAGAAGTCGGCGTACCGGGAGCCGCGACCGTGCGTGAGAACATCCCACCACCAGGCGTTCTCACGCGGCTGTGCGACGCCCACATGGTTGGGGACGAGGTCGACGACGATGCCCATGCCGCGTGCTCGTACCGCACGCGACAGCGCGACCAGCGCCTCCCGGCCACCGAGGGCGGGGGACACCCGGCTCACGTCGGTGACGTCGTAACCGTGGGTCGACCCGGTGGTGGCCGTCAGGATCGGCGACAGGTAGACGTGCGAGATCCCCAGGTCGTCCAGGTAGTCGGCGACGGCGGCGGCGTCCGCCAGGGTGAAGCAGTCACCGCGCAGTTGCAGCCGGTAGGTTGCCGTGATCACCATCGTCGTCCCCGGCTCAGGCGGTCCGGCGCAGCACGACCAGCGACCGGGCCTCGACCTGCAGCGAATTCCCCGCCTTGATCACCGCTTCCTTCGCCCCCGTCGGCACGGCGGTGTCGAGCACGACCGCCCACTCGTCGGCGTAATCGGAGTTCGGCGTGGAGAACTCGATCTCCTCGTCGTGCGCGTTGAAACACAGCAGGAACGAGTCGCCGACCACCCGCTCACCGCGATGGTTGGGTTCGGGGATGCCCTCGCCGTTGAGGAACACCGCGAGCGACTTCCCGAAACCGCTGTCCCAGTCCTCGGGGGTCATCTCCTCACCGGACGGGGTGAGCCAGGCGATGTCGCGGGTCTGGTCACCGCTGCGGATGGGGGTGCCCTCGAAGAACCGGCGGCGACGGAACACCGGGTTCTTCATCCGCAGCGCGATCACCCGTCTGGTGAACTCGACGAGGTCGGCGTGGGAGTCGGCCAGCGACCAGTCCATCCACGACAGTTCCGAGTCCTGGCAGTACACGTTGTTGTTGCCCTGCTGGGTGCGGCCCATCTCGTCCCCGTGCGCCAGCATCGGCGTGCCCTGGCTGAGCAGGAGGGTGGCCAGGATGTTGCGGCTCTGCCGCCCGCGCAGATCGAGGATCTCCGGATCGTCCGTCGGACCCTCGACCCCGCAGTTCCACGACCGGTTGTGGCTCTCGCCGTCGTTGTTGTCCTCGCCGTTGGCCTC
>JBCEBZ010000349.1:0-3605 GCA_039206675.1 Rhodococcus sp. (in: high G+C Gram-positive bacteria)
CTACTTCGTGCTCTATTGCACCGATACGCTCGGGCTGAACCCCACGGTGGTCGGCCGCGCCGGCCAGCACCGCTTCGAACGGCGGAGGCCCCGATGACGCTGTCCGAGATCGCCCGGACCGAAATCGACACCGCGACGGATCCGCTCATCAGGGTCGAGAATCTGCAGGTCCGCTTCGGCACCTCCGACGCACCCGTCGTCGACGGTGTGAGCTTCTCGCTGCACCGAGGTGAAATCCTCGCGATCGTCGGAGAATCCGGCTCCGGCAAGTCGGTGACGACCCGAAGCCTCGTCGGTCTCGCCGGGCCGGGCGCGCGGGTCCGAGCCGACCGGTTCGACATCCTCGGCGAATCCGCGCTGCACCGGACCGAGCGGCAGTGGCGCACTGTACGCGGACGGCGCATCGGTCTCGTGCTGCAGGATGCGCTCACCGCCCTCGACCCGTTGCGCACCATCGGCCAGGAGATCACCGAGTCGCTCGAACGCTCCGTGCCGCGGGCACACCGCGACCGGACGGTCGAGGACATCCTGGCCTCGGTCGGCATCGCGGATCCGGCGGTCACACGCAGGCAGCGGTCCTTCCAGCTCTCCGGCGGGCAACGTCAGCGCGCGCTCATCGCCTCCGCGCTGGCAGGCGACCCGCAGATCCTGGTCGCCGACGAGCCGACCACGGCGCTCGACGTCACCGTGCAGGCCCAGGTGCTCGACCTGCTCGTCGAGCAGGTCCGGGGTGGCCGCGCGATGATCCTGGTCAGCCACGACCTCGCGGTGGTCTCCGCGGTGGCCGACCGGGTCATCGTGATGCAGGCGGGGCGGGTGGTCGAGCAGGGGCCGGTACGCCGGGTCATCGACCACCCGGCCGCCGGCTACACCCGCGAACTCCTCGCCGCCGTGCCCCGCGGCACCGCGCGGCGCACCAGTCCGGCGGACCCGTCGGCGGTGCTCGTCGCCGACGGCCTGACCAAGAACTACCGGGTGCTCGGCTCCGCCGTCACGGCCGTCGACGACGTCTCGTTCCGCGTGCACAGCGGCGAGGTGCTCGGGGTGGTCGGCGAATCCGGCTCCGGCAAATCCACCGTGGCGAAGATGGTCACGGGACTGATCACACCGGATGCGGGGACGATGACGTTCGACGGGGCACCGCTCACCGCCGGCACCCGCCGCCCCGGCCGGATCGCACTCGTGGCGCAGGATTCGGTTGCCTCGTTCGATCCCCGTTTCCGGGTCGGCGAGATCATCGCCGAAGCCGTCGCCACCGTCACGCCCGAACCCGACCGGGCCGAGCGGGTGGCGCAGTTGCTCGACGCCGTCCATCTCGGCGCGGACACCGTTCACCGGCACCCCCGCGACTTGTCCGGCGGGCAACGACAACGAGTCAACATCGCCCGTGCGCTGGGATCACAACCACGCCTGGTGGTGTGCGACGAGCCGGTGTCCGCACTGGACATCACCGTCCAGGCGCAGATCCTCGACCTGCTCGCCGAGCTGGCCGAAAATACTGATGCTGCTTTCCTTTTCATTTCGCACGACCTCGCGGTGGTGCGGAGGCTCTGCCACAACCTGGTCGTCCTCGACCAGGGCCGAATCGTCGAACACGGAAGTACCGACACCGTATTCGACGCCCCCGCCTCGCCCTACACCCGACGCCTCCTGGACGCCATCCCGACCCTGGGAACACCCCATCTCGAGAAAGACGAACCCGTTGCGTAAACAACTTGTGCGTGCCCTGTCACTGGCCGCGTCCGCGATCCTCATCGCCGGCGCCGCCGCCTGTGCCTCCGACCCGGAACCCGGCAGCGGCGGCGGTGGCCCGACGACGGCGGCGGCCGAGGGCGGCACGTTCACCGTCGCCCTGGACAGCTATCCCAGCCGGGGGCTGAGCCCCCACTACGGTGCCGCGTTCGAGGCCTCGCAGGTCCTGCGTAATTCGTACGACAGCCTCGTCTCGGAGGACGCTCAGGAGCAGTTCCACCCGTGGCTCGCCACGTCGTGGACCATCTCACCGGACGGCCTGGTCTACGACTTCCAACTCCGCGACGACGTCACCTTCCACAACGGCGAGAAGTTCGACGCGGAAGCGGTCAAAGCCAACCTCGATGCGCTGCGCAGCCCGGACTACCCGGCCTGGACCGTGCTGGGACTGCTGCAGTATTCGAGTGTCTCCGCAGTCGACGTCGTCGACCCGTATGCCGTGCGGGTCACCCTGAGCACGCCACGAGCGGACTTCCTCTCCACTCTCGGCGGTCTCAGCGGAGCGATCGTCGCACCCAGCACCCTGCGCGTCGACAATGCGAAGCTCACCAGCGGTGAAGGATTCGTCGGATCCGGTCCGTTCTTCCTGGACAAGGCGATTCAGGGACAGGAGATCACCTTCCGGAAGAACCCCGACTACCACTGGGGTCCGGCGACCGCGAAACATCAAGGCGCCGCCTACGTCGACCAACTCGTCGTCAAGTACCTCCCCGAAGCCTCCACCCGCGCAGGGCTTCTGCGCAGCGGTGAAGTCGACGCCATCGGCACGGTCAAGGCCACCGACATCACCCTCTTCGACGGCGTCGACGGATTCCAGTACGAGCAGACCGGTTCCGCGGCATCGACGACCGTGATCATGTTCAACCTCACCCACGGGCCGACCCGGGACGTCCGGGTGCGCCGTGCACTCGTCCGCGGAGTCGACCTCTCGGCGCTGATCGAGAATGTCACCAAGAAGACGCAGGACCGCGCGTGGAGCCTGCTCTCCCCGGACAGCAAATACTTCGACCCCCGGCACGACGACACCTACCCCGCCGACATCGACCAGGCCAACTCCCTGCTCGACGCCGCCGGCTGGACCGGCCGCGACGGTGACGGCTACCGCACCGACGCCGGCGGGTCCCGCCTGAAGGTCCGGCTGCTGGCCACGATTCCCACCTACCCGCTCGACGACGTCCTCAAGGCATGGCAGGCGGAGATCCGCCAGAACCTCGGCGCCGAAGTGGAACTCGAATACGTCGAGAACGCACTCGTGTACGACCTGCTCGCCCGCAACGACTACGAGGCGTTCCCCCGTCAGGTCGGCGGACTCGACCTGTCACTGCAACTCAACCGTGCCTTCGGCTCCACCACACCGGATCTGAAATACGGCCAGATCGACGGCATCACCGTCGGATCGATCGTCGCAGGATCCAAGCTCGCCGACCCCCAGGTCGACCAGTGGCTCGTCCAGGCCACCAAGGCGACCGACGAGTCCACCCGAGCAGGCCTGTTCGACAAGGTGACGGAATTCCTCCTCGACAACGCCGTCGCGCTGCCACTGTTCACCGACCGCAACAGCGTCGCCGCGACCTCCGACGTCCACAACCTCACCACCCTCTTCGACGCCCCCCGCAACACCGTCAACGCCTGGGCATACGACATCGCCGTCAACTGAGGGCGGCAGGCGCCAGAACCGACCGTGGTGTCGCTGTTGTCGCGCCACGGATCGGTTCTTACCTTCGGGGCCGGCGATCGCGCGCATCGAGGCGGAACTTCGCGCGCCGCGCTTGTGCGTGGTGCTGCCTTCTTCGGCAGGTAAGGCGAACGCTATCAGGTTGTTTCGACGCGAACTGCCCGCTGGAGTGCTTCTG
>JBCEBZ010000350.1:0-3576 GCA_039206675.1 Rhodococcus sp. (in: high G+C Gram-positive bacteria)
CAGGCGAACGCCTACCTGAAGGCGGCGGAGGAGTTCGCCTGGGAGGAGTCCCTGGCCCCCTCCGACCCGGCGTCGCCGGTGCGCAGCGTGATCCGGCGCGAGGCCGTCGGCGTGGTCGCGGCCGTGATCCCGTGGAACTCGCCGTTCTCCTCCGCGACGTCGAAGATCATCCCGGCGCTGCTCGCGGGGAACTCCGTCGTGCTCAAGGTGTCCCCGGAGAACTCGCTGAGCATGGGCTACCTCGCCGAACTGCTCGAACAGGTCGGTCTGCCCGACGGCGTGCTGAGCGTGCTGCCCGCGGACCGGGAGACCAGCGAGTACCTCGTGGCTCACCCGGAGGTCGACAAGATCGCCTTCACCGGCTCGACGCGCGCGGGACGCCGCATCGCCTCCCTCGCGGGTGAGCAGCTCAAGCGCGTCAGTCTGGAACTCGGCGGCAAGTCCGCCGCGATCATCCTCCCGGACGCCGACGTCGAACGGGTCGTGTCGGGCCTGAAGTTCGCATCCCTGCTCAACAACGGCGAGTCGTGCATCGCCCAGACCAGGATCCTCGCCCCGCGCAACCGCTACGAGGAAGTGGTCGCCGCGCTGAAGGAGGTGGTGGAGTCGCTGAAGGTCGGCGATCCCGCGGCCCCGGACACCTTCATCGGCCCGATGATCCGCCCCGATCAGCAGCAGCGGGTCCGCGACTACATCCAGACCGGGATCGAGGAAGGGGCCCGGCTCGTCACCGGCGGGCCGCAGATCCCCGAGGGTCTGGAGAAGGGCAACTACGTCACCCCCACCGTCTTCGCCGACGTCGACAACTCCATGCGGATCGCCCGGGAAGAGATCTTCGGCCCGGTCCTCGTCGTGATCGCCTACGACGACGAGGACGACGCCGTCCGGATGGCCAACGACTCCGAGTACGGCCTGTCCGGCGGCGTCTGGTCCACCGACGAGGAGCACGCTCTCGCGGTCGCCCGGCGGATCCGCACCGGCACCGTCACGGTCAACGGCGCATCCGTCGGCTTCGACGGGCCGTTCGGCGGTTTCAAGGCCAGCGGCATCGGCCGCGAGTACGGTGCGGTCGGCCTCGGCACGTACACCGAGTACCAGACCATCACCGTCTGACCCGGCCGTTCGTCACCCGGGCTCTTCGCGGTGACTCAGCCCCGACAACGGCAGACCGGACCGGGCCGGGGAACCGGAAGCCCGGTTCACCGCAGCGGGCGCCCGCCGGACACGGGGTACCCGACGCGATCGTCGAAACGGACGCCGTGCGCCGACCGGGTCAGCGCGCGAACTTCTCGACGGCCGCAGCGGTCACCGGGGTGAAGAAGTTGACGAGGTTGCCGTCGGGATCGCGCACCAGCAGCGACCGGTTGCCCCAGGGCATCGTCGTGGGTCCGCCGACGAACTCCGTGACGAACCCGCTCAGTTCCTCGTGCACCCGGTCCACGTCGTCGACGAGGAACTCGGTGATCACGCTGTGGTTGTCCGCGGGGCGCGCCGACCCCGGGGCGAACAGAGCGACCGTGCGGGCGCCTGCGATCGCGAGAGTGGCCCCCGCCGTGCGCAGTTCGACGAAGTCCTCGGTGGCCCACTCGGCCCGTGCCCCCGTGGCCCGCTCGTAGAAGTCGACGAGGCGCGGCACGTCGCCGGTGATGATGCGGATCGAGACGAACTCCATGGGAGTCTCCTTGGCTGTGCGAACGGCTTGCACATCGCAGGCTAGGAGTAATAGAGGACAGATTCGGTCCGGTATCGACGTTAGAGTGCGACCATGTCCCGACCCACCGGCCGCGTGCTCACCCTCCTGGAACTGCTGCAGTCCGGCGGCACCCGGACCGTGGCCGAACTCGCCGACCGGCTCGGTGTCGAAGGGCGCACCGTCCGGCGTTACGTGGATCAGCTGATCGACCTGGATGTGCCGGTGGAATCGGTGCGCGGCCGCTACGGCGGCTACCGGATCGGCCCCGGACACCGGCTGCCACCGCTCATGTTCAGCGACGACGAGGCCCTGTCCGTGCTGCTCGGACTGATCGCCGGCCGCCGCGCGGGGCTGACGACGGATCCCACGGCGAGCGAGACGGCGGCCGCCAAGATCCGGCGCGTGCTGCCCCGGCACACCGCCCGGCGTCTCGACGCACTCCTGGACGCGCTCGCCTTCACCGACCAGACCGACGCGACCGGCGGGGCAGCCGCTCCGGACGCCGGCATCCTGCTCACCCTCGCCGACGCGGTACGCCACCGCCGCCCGGTGGCGATCCGCTACACCGGGCGGGACGGACGGCGCAGCGAACGCACACTGCACCCGTACGGGGTCGTCGCCCACACTGGCCGCTGGTACGTCACCGGCGTGGACGCCCGTATCGGCGAGGACCGGACCTTCCGGCTCGACCGCGTCGCCGACGCGCGCACCCTCCCCGGCTCGTTCGAGGCGCCACCGGACCTCGACCCGGCACAGCGGGTGATCTCCGGATTCGCCACGGCCGCGTACCGTCACGAAGTGATTCTGCGGGTCCACGGAACCGTCGAGCAGGTCCGCGCCCGCCTTCCCGAGAGCCTCGCGAGCGTGACGGAGGACGAGTCCGGGAGGAGTGAGGATCCGGCGGCCGGGAGCTGGCTGCGGGTCGTCCTGCGCGCGGAGCGGCTCGACTGGCTGCCACCGGTGCTCGCCGCACTCGACCGGCCGTTCGCCATCGAGCGCCCCGGCGAACTGCGCGACCTCGTCGCCGCGTTCGCCGATCGCCTCGCCGCCTCCGCCCGCCGCACCTGACAACGGGCGGAGTCCCGGTCAGGGGCGCTCGAAGCGCAGCCCGTGTCCCAGCGGGAACAGCGTCCGCGACGGATCGTCCGCCGCGGGGACCGACACCGGCAGCCGTCCACTCGGATCGTGCTCGCCCACGATCACCGCCACCGCCTGGTCGAGGGCGGTCGTGCCATTGCCGTACGTGGCCAGATACGCCGTGGCGTCCGGAAAGCGATTGATGTCGTACGGGGTGCGCACCCCGATCACGGCCACCGGGGTCGCCGTCGCCAGCAGAGCGCGGACCAGGGCCACTTGGGTGGCGACGGAGCCGCTCGTGGCCACGACCACCAGATCGACGGTGCGGGCCCGAGCGGCCACCTCCTCGATCGCGGCACCGGCGTCCGGCGTGCTCACCACGTACCCGCGCGAGCGGAACGAAGCGGCGAGACGCGACACGGCGGGGGAGTCGGCACCGGTGACGAGGACATCGCGCGTGCCGGTGCGGACCGGGAGCGTGCCGCCGTCGTTCTTGACCAGCGTCGTGCCGCGCGAGGTGATCGCGGCGACATCCGACCGGAACCCCGCCCCGCCGACGACGCGTTCGGCCCGGTCCGTGTCGGAGGCGGCGGCGAACAGGCCGCGGCGCAGCTTGTGGCTCAGGACGCGGACCACCGAGGCGTCCAGTCGCGACATGGAGATCCGCCCGGACCGCACGGCGTCGAGCACCGCCGCGTGTGCCCGCGGAAGATCCGGGGACAGGACCAGCATGTCGACTCCCGCGGCCAGTGCCGTGACCGCGGCCTTGTCCGGCGGGAACTGCCCGCTCGCCCCTCGCATGTCGA
>JBCEBZ010000351.1:0-3576 GCA_039206675.1 Rhodococcus sp. (in: high G+C Gram-positive bacteria)
TGTCGAGGATCTTCTGCTTGCCGGTGTAGAACGGGTGGCACTGCGAGCAGACCTCGACGTTGATACGCCCGGTCTCCTTGGTGCTGTGGGTCTCGAAGGTGTTGCCGCAACCACAGACCACGGTGGTGGCCACGTAATTGGGGTGAATGCCTGACTTCATGGTGTCCCTTTCAATGGTCGCCGGGTCGACTTCGCCGTTCGAAGACGTGAACCGGAACCGGACTCAGCCGCTCAGTATGCCAGATCGCAGGTTCGCGATCCCAATCGGCATTTGTGCTTGCGGTGTGGTCAACGCGGGTGGGCCGCGTTTTGTTCCACGGTGATTCCGGAGGAGAAACAACGGGGCCCGGCGACCGAAAGTCGCCGGGCCCCGCTTCGGGTCGATGATCAGTCGTCGATCGCGCCCGGAGCAGTCTTCGACACCTGCATGAGGAATTCGAGGTTGCTCTTGCTCTTCTTGAGCCGGTCGATCAGGAGATCGATGGCCTGGTGCGAATCGAGTCCGGAGAGCACGCGCCGGAGCTTGTGCAGCACCGCGGCCTCGTCCGGGCTGAGCAGCAGCTCGTCCTTACGTGTGCCCGAGGGGTTCACGTCCACAGCCGGGAACACGCGACGTTCCGCGATCTTGCGGTCGAGCTTCAGCTCGGCGTTACCGGTGCCCTTGAACTCCTCGAAGATCACGGTGTCGCCGGTGGAGCCGGTTTCGACCATGGCCGTCGCGATGATCGTCAGCGAACCGCCGTTCTCGATGTTGCGCGCCGCACCGAGGAAACGCTTCGGCGGGTACAGCGCGGTCGAGTCGACACCACCGGAGAGGATGCGTCCCGACGCGGGCGACGAGTTGTTGTACGCACGGCCGAGGCGGGTGATCGAGTCGAGGAGGACGACGACGTCCTTACCCGCCTCCACCAGGCGCTTCGCACGCTCGATGGCGAGCTCGGCAACCGAGGTGTGGTCTCCCGGCGGACGGTCGAAGGTCGAGGAGATGACCTCGCCCTTCACCGAACGCTGCATGTCGGTGACCTCTTCGGGACGCTCGTCGACCAGCACCACCATGAGGTAGCACTCGGGGTTGTTGGTCGCGATGGCGTTCGCGATGGCCTGCAGAACGCTGGTCTTACCGGCCTTCGGCGGGCTCACGATCAGCGCACGCTGCCCCTTGCCGATCGGCATCACCAGGTCGATGACACGCGTCGTCAGGATGTTCGGCGTCGTCTCCAGACGCAGCCGCTGATTCGGGTACAGCGGGGTGAGCTTGCCGAACTCGGGCCGCTTCTTCGCCGCTTCCACGTCGCCGCCGTTGACGGTGTCGATGCGGACCAGCGGATTGAACTTCTGTCGCTGGTTGCCCTGGTCACCCTCGCGTGCCACCCGGACGGCGCCGGTGATGGCGTCGCCGCGACGGAGACCGTTCTTGCGGATCAGGTTCATCGACACGTAGACGTCGTTCGGTCCGGCCAGGTAGCCGGAGGTCCGCACGAACGCGTAGTTGTCGAGGACGTCCAGGATGCCCGCGACGGGCAGCAGGACGTCGTCCTCGCGGATCTCGGTCTCGCGGGCGTCACCGCCGCCGCCTTCACCGCGGTCGCGTCCACGACGACGTTCGCGGAAGCGACGTCCGCGGCGTCCGCGACCGCCTTCCTCGTCGTCGCCGGGGCGGTTGTCGTTGGTGCGCGGGCCGTTGCCGCCCTGGCCGCGGTCGCCGCGTTCGCCCCGGTCACCGCGGGTCTCGCCCCGGTCACCGCGGGTCTCGCCACGATCGCCACGGGTGTCGCCGCGGTCGCCGCCGCGCTCACGCCGGTTGCGGTCGCCGCCCTGCTCGCCGGAGCCGTCCTGCTTGGCCGGCTTCTCGGCGGAATCCTGACGGTCTTCGGCCTGCTTGCGCTCGGCCTGCTGCGTGTCGGTGGCGGTCGCCGAGGCGGTGTCCTGAGCGTTGCCGCCCTGGTCACCCTGCTCGGGAGCGCCCGCCCGACGCGCGGATCCGCGGCGCTGGCGGCCACGACGTCCGCCTTCGGCGGTGTCGGTGTCGCCGGCTGCGCCGTCGCCCGTCGCGGGTTCGGCCGCCTTGGGCTCGGCGGCCTTCTCGGCGGGCTCCGCCTGCGGAGTCACTTCGAGTTCGGTTTGACCGGACTGTTCGCGCTTTGCGCGCGTTGCCCGGGTCCGGGGAGCGGTGTCGGTCGCGGCGGCGGCCGGGGCCGCAGAGCCGCCCTGACGCTCCTTGATCGCGGCGATCAGGTCGCCCTTGCGCATCCCCGAAATGCCCTTGATGCCCAGCTCACCTGCGAGAGAGCGGAGCTCGGTGAGCACCATTCCGGACAGCCCGGCACCTCGGCGCGCGTCGGCGCGCTTTGTGGAGGCCGTCACTGATGACGCCTGTGTAGAGTCGCCTGCCTGCGCGCCAACGGTATCCACCGAGGAGGCGCGCACAGGAGCGGCGATGAGGTCCGTATCGGTCACGGAGGTCCTTTCCTTCCCTCACTCGCGCTGCGCTGAGTCGAGGGTTCGTCCCGTAATTCGGTTTCGAGTACCGAATTCGGATGTGCCGTACGTAGTTGCATGTGAAGAACTGCCGGCTTGCCCGCCATCACATCACCCTTGAAACAGGCGCGTACTCGCAATCCCTACACGACAGATAGTGCGGAGGATCGTGCCAGGAGCCGTCAACCCCGATTGACCTGGAGTAATTGCCCTGGTGAAGCACCGGCGTCTGATGCGCACGATGTACGGACAGTGCCCAGGATAGCTGTGAACGACCGTAGGGGCAAGGAGACGCCCCTACGGCGTGTCAGCTGGTCCGGACGCCGTCTGCCACGTCCAGTTCGAGAACCTGCAACCCCTCGGCCTCGGCCTGTGCTCGAAGTTCCACGGGGAAAGGTTCCGTGGTCAATGCGAGAACGGTCGGCCCGGCCCCCGAGACGGTGGCGGCGATACCCGCCTTCCGGAGGACGGCGATCCATCGCGTCGTCAGCGGAAGGGCCGGAGCCCGCTGCGTCTGATGCAGTCGGTCCTCGGTGGCCGCCATGAGAAGGTCGGGACGCTCTGTGAGCGCCACCACAGCGAGGGCGCCACGGCTGACGTTGAACGCGGCATCCCGGTGGGGAACCGTCTCCGGCAACAGACCCCGCGTGTGGGCCGTCGACGAACGCTCCCCCGGAACCAGCGCGACGACCCGGATCGCGGGGTGCACCTTCAGCGCGACAGCCGAGTAGATGTCGGTGGCCGCGGGTGCTCCGTCGGCCTGCTCACCGGCGCAGCTCCACGACACGACGGCGCCACCGAGCACGCTCGCCGACGCATTGTCGGGGTGCCCTTCGAACTCGGACGACAGCTGGACGAGCTGATCGAGCGACAGTCCGAGTTCGGGATCGAGCTTGATCGCGAGGCCGTTGGCGGCCGCCAGCCCGCCGACGACGGCGGAGGCGGAGGACCCCAGACCGCGCGAATGGGGTATCACGTTGCGGCACACCACATCCAGACCGTCGGCCCACACCCCGGCCGATTCCAGGCCGCGTTCGATCGCCCGGACCACCAGATGGGACGGCCCCCACGGCACGTCGTCGGCACCCTCGCCCTCGA
>JBCEBZ010000352.1:0-3560 GCA_039206675.1 Rhodococcus sp. (in: high G+C Gram-positive bacteria)
TCGGCCCGATCAGGGAGAACACGTCGCCCTCGCGGCCGTCCTCGCGCACCAGGGTGGCGGTGAGGCCGAGGCGCCGACGGGACTGCAGGTCGGCGGTCATGCGGAACACGGGGGCGGGCAGCAGGTGCACCTCGTCGTAGATCACCAGGCCCCAGTCGCGGGAATCGAACAGTTCGAGATGCTTGTACTCGCCCTTGGTTCGCCGGGTGATCACCTGGTACGTGGCGATCGTGACCGGCCGGATCTCCTTGCGCTCGCCGGAGTACTCGCCGATCTCCTCCTCGGTGAGCGACGTGCGCGCGATCAGCTCACGCTTCCACTGCCGTCCCGCGACGGTGTTCGTCACCAGGATCAGCGTGGTGGCCTTCGCCTTGGCCATCGCCGCCGCACCGACCATCGTCTTACCCGCACCGCACGGCAGGACGACGACGCCGGACCCACCGGCCCAGAACGAGTCGGCCGCCATCTCCTGGTAGTCGCGCAGGTGCCAGTGGCCGTCCGCGGACCCGGGGGAGGTGCCGTCGAAGTCCAGATCGATGGGGTGGGCCTCGCCGTCGACGTACCCGGCGAGATCCTCCGCCGGCCAGCCGACCTTGAGCAGCAACTGCTTGAGCCGGCCTCGCTCGCTCGGGTGGACGACCACCGTGTCGTCGTCGACGCGGGCCCCGAGCATCGGCGCGATCTTCTTGTGCCGGGTCACCTCGGTCAGCACCGCGCGGTCGAGGCTGACCAGCGTCAGTCCGTGGGCGGGATTCTTCACCAGCTGCAGGCGCCCGTACCGGGCCATCGTGTCGACGATGTCGACCAGCAGCGGCTGCGGCACCGCGTAGCGCGAGAAGCTGACCAGCGCATCGACCACCTGCTCGGCGTCGTGCCCGGCGGCGCGCGCGTTCCACAGCGCCAGCGGCGTGATGCGGTACGTGTGGACGTGCTCGGGGGCGCGCTCGAGTTCCGCGAACGGGGCGATCGCCTGGCGGGCGTCGTTCGCGCGTTCGTGATCGACCTCCAACAGCAGGGTCTTGTCGGATTGGACGATCAACGGTCCGTCGGTCACGGAAGCCTCCTCGAAAATGCGGTGCCGGATGTAGCCAGCCTGTCCATTGTCCTGATCCGGGCGGCGGCGCGCCACGTCGCGGCCCCCGGCAGGGCCGATACCTGCACATCCGCGGCGGTCGGGGCCTAAATTGAGGGGCAGCCGGATGGATCGACCCAGAGACGAGGCTCGCGATGACCCAGCCCCCCGACGACCCGAACCGCCCCGATCCGAGCGTCCCCGGCGAACCGCCGAACAACCCGCAGCAACCGTACCCGCAGGGTGGGCCGCAGCAGCCCTACCAGCAGGGTCAGTACCCGCAGCAGCCGTACCAACAGGGGCAGTACGCCCAGCAGCCCGGTCAGTATCCGCCGGGCCAGTACGGGCAGCAACCCGGTCAGTACCCGCCCGGTCAGTACCCACCGCAGCCGAAGAAGTCGCGGAAAGGGTTGTTCATCACTCTCGGCGTCCTCGCCGTCGTGATCCTCGCCGCCGTCGCCGCGTTCGGTGTGTACGCGGTCAAGAGCGCCGACGAGAACGCCCTCGACGTCGGCGACTGCCTGTTCTTCGAGTCCGCGTCGACCACCGCGGCCGACACCTCACACGAGAAGCGGGACTGCTCCGACAGCGAGGCCACGTACGAGGTGGCCCAGAAGAACGACGGCGACGTCCAGTGCGGGGAGGACTACTTCTCCTACACCCTGGTCGGCGAGGACAAGGACGTGCAGACCACGCTGTGCCTCGTCCCGAACATGATCGAGGACTCCTGCTACCTGCTCGAGGACGACGGCCGGATCGTGCCGTCCGACTGCTCCGACATGCAGACCGTCAGGGTCGTCCGGCGCGCCGACGGCCAGGACGACGAAACCCTGTGCAACGAGTTCGACACCGCATTCCCCATCGCCTTCTCCGAACCCCAGCGCACCTACTGCATCGAGGTCAATCTGGGTGGCTAAGCCCCGTGAGTATTTGTTAACCGCGGGACGTTGACAAGTACTCACGGGGAGTTAAATTCACGGGAATCGAGTCCGTTGAACTGCACCTTCCCCTTCGCTAGCGTTCGAGGTCAGGCCACATCACTGCGCGCGGCGAAGGGGGAACGATGGCGCGAACCCAGCCCGTCACCCGGCGCGGCACCGGACGTTCCGGCGCCAGCGCGGGCACGGTGCTGCGTACGGTCCTCGACAGCGGGCCGATCGCACGCAGCACCATCGCACGCGTCACCGGCCTCTCGCCCGCGACGGTGACCACGGCCAGCGCGCAACTCGTCGACCACGGCCTGCTGCGGGAACTACCGGAGATCGCGGGTCCCACCGGGCTGGGACGTCCACACGTGCCGGTGGACCTCGACGACAGCCGTTACGTCGTCTACGGCATCCATCTGGCGATCACGCACGTGACCACGGCTCTGCTCGACCTGCGCGGGCGGGTGCTGGCGCGATCCCGCGATCCGCACCACGGGCTGGGACCGGAGGAGATCCTGCGGAACGCCGTGACGACCCTGGAAGCGCTGGCAGTCCGGCACGGTGAGCCATCGGTTCCGATCGGCGTCGGATTCGCGGCGGGCGGCTGGATCGACTCGGAATCGGGTGTGGTGCGCGATCATCCGATCCCGGGATGGAACGGGTATCCGGTCCGCGCGGACCTCGAGCACCGCACGGGCCTGGACGTCCGGATGGATTCGCACGCGCGCGCTCTCATCGACGCCGAAGTGCTGTTCGGGGAACCGCGGGCGCGGGAGAGCGTGGTGCAACTCTTCGTCGGGAACGTGGTGGACGCCGCGTTCGCGACCGGCGGCGTGGTCCATCACGGTCCTCGCGCGGCGGCGGGCGCGGTGGCGCACGTGCCCGTCGAGAACAGTGCCGAGGAGTGCGCGTGCGGGCGCACCGGATGTGTGCAGGCCACCCTGTCGGATCGGGTCCTGGTGCGCAGGGCGATGGAGCTGGGCATCATCGAGCGGCCGATCTTCCGCGACCTTCTCGACGCGGGCCGCAGCAGGCACCCGGAGGCGCTGGCACTGTTCACGGAACGCGCGCACGGCGTCGGGGTGGTGGCGGCGCGCCTGCTGGATCTGTTCAATCCGGAGGTCCTCATCGTCTGCGACCAGAGTGTGAGCGGGATACCCGGTTGCCTCGACACGGTCCGGCGGGCGGTCGCGGAGTCGTCGGCGACGTGCGACGATCCCTCGTGGTCCGTGTTGTCCACCAGCTTTCCGGGACGGGCCCTGCCGGTGTCCGCCGGTTCGGTGATCCTCGCGGAGCTCTACCGGGCACCGCTCACCAGTTTCGTGCGGCCGCTGGCCGGAATTTCGTGACGTGTATCACAGGTTCGGAGTTAATTCGGTGGGAAGCAATGTTGACGGGGATTGTGCTGGATCGCAAGGATATTGGTGTGAACACCTCTACGGCGGACAGCGTGCGTACCACCTCGTGTCGCTCCGGGTCCTGTTGTCGCCGTACGCGACCGGGTCGCGTCTGACGTCTCCGGCCTGACGACCACCGCAGCCACCGCCGCGGCGAAGGGACTG
>JBCEBZ010000353.1:0-14217 GCA_039206675.1 Rhodococcus sp. (in: high G+C Gram-positive bacteria)
GCCGTGCTCAGCGGGTTCCGGCCTTGGCGTACTCGGCGACCTTGTCGATGTTGGACTGGTCGATGAAGGCGGGGCCGGTCAGTGTCGGCATACCGCCGCCGATGGTGTTGCGGTTGTTCAGGTACAGCCACAGCGAGTCGACGGCGAGGTAGCCCTGCAGGAAGGGCTGCTGGTCGATCGCCCACTGCACGTCCCCGGCCTTGATGGCGTCGACGAGGGCGGCGTTGGTGTCGAAGGTGACGATCGTCGCGGAACTGTTTGCGTTGGACTTGGATTGGATGGCGGTCAGGGCGATCGGTGCGCCGAGCGCGACGACGTGGTCGATCGAGGGGTCCTGCTGCAGCTTCGCGGTGATCGTGGCCTCGACGGAGGGCAGGTCCTTGCTGTTGACGTTGAGGATCTCGGTCTGCCCCTTGAACCCTTCGATGACGCCCGCGCAGCGGGTCTCGAGTGCGACCTGCCCTTGCTCCTGGATGATGCACAGCGCCTTCCTGGCGCCGTCGGCGGTCAGGCGCTGCCCGGCCGAGATGCCGGCGAGTTTCTCGTCCTGTCCGAAGTACTGGGGCACTCCCAGGGACTTGTATTGATCCATGCCCCCGTTGAAGGCGACGACGGGGGTGCCGGCGTCGACAGCGGCGCGCACGGCCGGTGTCATCGCGTCCGGCTTCGCGAGGGTCACGGCGATGCCGTCGACGCGGCTGTCGATGGCGCTCTGCACGAGGTTGGCCTGGTTCGGCGCCTCGGGGTCCGACGAGTAGCGAAGTTCGATGTTGTCCTTGGCTGCAGCGGTTTCGGCACCCTTGCGAATCAGGTCCCAGAACGTGTCACCCGGTACCTCGTGGGTGATCATCGCGATGGTGGCGCGGGGTGTGTCCGCGGTGCCCGAGGCCATGCCGCTACCGGTCGATTCCGGTTTCCCGCCGGTGCTCGAACATCCCGCGAGCAGCACGGCCGCGGCGACGCTCACTGCGAGAGCGGTCACCCGGCGGGGGGTCTTCCGCGGGACGGAGGCATTCGGGCCGTTGTATGTGTCCATGTGGTTGGCCTTTCGGAAGCTGCAACCATGCAGGCATGGAGAAGCGCGGGGAGGGTGGAACGGGGAGGAGCGAAACGCACAGAGTGTGGTGGAGGCCCCGCCGGGCCGGACCTTGGAAGTCGGTTCCTCACGGCCCGGCGGGGAGAATGTGACCTACCGCAGGGGTAGGCCGGCGGCGCGGTACACGGAGTCGATGAGCTCCATGGTGGTGACCGCGTCGTCGACGTCGATCGGGAACGCGGTCCCGTCGGCGAGGTGCTGAGCGAAAGCGTCGAGCTGGTAGGTGTAGGTCGAGCGGGTTCCGAGATGTTCGACGACGGTGCCGGTGTCGGTGGTGATCGTGATGCGGTCGTCGCCGTACTGCAGCGGATAATCGTGGGCGAACGCTTCACCACGGTCCCCGACCAGGCGCAGGGTCATCTCGAACCGGTCCGAGGTCATCGAGTTGATGCTCGAACCCGTTGCTCCACTGGGGAACACGAGGTCGATATCGCACGACTCGTCGACTCCGGGGGAGCGTTCGACGGCGCGGGCGGCCACCGCGGTCGGTTCGCCGCCGGCGAATCGACCCAGCTGCCGGTGCACGTGCAGGCCGTAGCAACCGATGTCCATCACGGCTCCGCCGGCGAGGTCGAGACTCCACCGCGGGTCGTCCGGCTTGGGTTCGGGCATCCGCATGACCACCTCGACCCGCTGCAGAGCGCCGAGGGTGCCATCGGAGAGGAGTTCGAACATCCGCCGGATGATCGGGTGGAACAGGTAGTGGAAGCCCTCCATGATCGGAACATCCCGCTCCCGCGCCAGGCACCGCACCACTTCCGCTTCGGCGGCGTTGCGCGCGAACGGCTTTTCGGTCAATACGGCTTTGCCGGCCTCGATGGCCTTGCGATTCCACGGGGCGTGGAATGCGTTCGCCAGCGGATTGTAGACGACGTCGACCTCCGGGTCGGCGATCAACGCCTCGTAGGAGTCCAGCACCCGTTCGACCCCGTATGTCTGCGCGAACGTCTCGGCCCGGCCGCGGTCGCGGGCGGCGACCGCGACCAGCCGGTGCCCGAGGATCTGGGCCGGCTTGACGATCGCCAGCTCCGCGATCCGGGAGGCGCCGAGAACGCCGATCCGCAGCGGTGTCACAGCTGCAGGCTCCGCAGGAACGCGGCGCTGGTCTTGACGTCCGCGACCGGGCCCTCGCCCTCGGGTTCCCCGGCGAGGATGGTGTCCTGCTCGAGGGTGAACCAGCCGTCGAAGCCGGAAGCCACCAGATGCCGCACCACCCCGGCGACGTCGACGTCACCGGTGCCGAGCGGGGTGTACATACCCTGGGCGACAGCATCGGTGTAGGTCAGTTCGCCGGCCTGCACGCGCGCGGCGAACTCGGCGTCGACGTCCTTGAGGTGGGTGTGGGTGATCCGGTCCGCGGCGGCGCGGGCCAACTCGAGCGGGTCGGTGCCGCCGATGAGCAGGTGCCCGGTGTCCAGGCACAGCGGAATGGAGGATCCGTCGAGGACTCGTTCGACCTCGATGTTCTTCTCGATCATGGTGCCCACGTGCGGATGCAGGACCGCGCGGATGCCCTGGTCGGCGGCGACGTCGTGCAACCGGTCGAGGTTCGACAGCAGGGTCTTCCAGCCGGCGTCGTCGAGGTCGGGGCGGCTGTCGTAACCGTCGGTGCCGGTGATCGCGGCCAGCACCAGCACCTCGGCGCCGGCGGCGGTGAAGGCGGCCAGGGTGCCGGTGATGTCCGGGACGGGGTCGTGGTCGGGGTCGTGGAGCAGCACCGGGGTGAAGCCGCCGACAGCCTTCAGGTCGTAGGCGGCCAGGGTGGCCGCCAGCTCCTGCGGGTCCGACGGCAAGAATCCCTCGGGGCCGATCTCGGCGGCCTCGAGGCCGGCGTCGCGCATCTCGGTGAGCACGCGCTCGGAACCGAGCTGGTGACCCCAGCCGGGCACCTCGCACACACCCCACGAAATAGGTGCTCCTGCAATACGAATCATCGACGAACCTCACTCATCTGGACGGGGCGGTGCTGGGAAAGGGACAGTGCGGCAGCCTCGGCGATCCAGGCCACCTCGAGGGCGTCCTGGGCGGTGCACCGTGAGGGTGCGGTGCCGGCGATCACGCCGAGGAACGCGTCGAGTTCGGCGCGGTAGGCGGCGGCGAAGCGGTCCATGAAGAACCGGTGCGGCGGGCCGTCGGGGAACGCGACGCCTGCTTCGAGGTTGCGGACCGGGGCGCCGGCGTCCCAACCCGCGACGACGCTGTCCTGGGATCCGTGGACCTCGAGGCGGCAGTCGTAGCCGCGGGGGTTGTAACGGGTGTTGGAGACGACACCGAGGGTGCCGTTCTCGAACGTCAGGGTGGTGGTCGCGGTGTCGACGTCGCCGCAGTCGGTGAAGATCGAGTCGCCCTGGTTGGATCCGGCGGCGTAGACCTCGGTCACCTCGTGCCCGACGACCCAGCGGACGATGTCGAAGTCGTGGACGCTGCAGTCACGGAAGATCCCGCCGGAGGCGGCCACGTAGTCCGCCGGTGGCGGGGCGGGGTCGAGGGTGGTCGAGCGGACGGTGTGCAGCCAGCCGAGTTCGCCACTGGCGACGGCGGACCGGGCGGCGGCGAAGGCGGGGTCGAAGCGGCGGTTGTAGCCGATCTGTACCGGCACCGTCGAGGTCTTCAGTCGTTCGACGACCTGGTAACTTTCGTCGGCGGTGAACGCGACCGGCTTCTCGCAGAACACCGGGATCCCGGCGTCGACGGCGGCCAGAATCAGGGGTGCGTGCGCCGGGGTCGCGGCGGCGATCACCACTCCGTCGACGCCGGCGGCGAAGACGGCGGCGGCGTTCTCGACCGCGCGGGCACCGAACTTGGCGGCCACGGACGCCGTGACATCCGGCCGTTCGTCCGTGACGACCAGGCCGTCGACCCCTGGAAGCTGGGCGAGGGTGTCGGCGTGGAATGCGCCGATGCGGCCGAGGCCGACTACTCCGATTGTCGATCCCATCAGTCATGCCCTCCGATAATGGTCTGGTCCCAATTGATCACCGAGCCGGTGACGACGCCGCTGCGGTCCGACAGCAGAAACACCACCATGTCGGCGATTTCGTCGACCTGTCCGAGTTTGCCCATCGGCACCTTGGCCGCGGCCTCGGTCGCCCAGTTGTCGTCGGCGCCGTGGAAGCGCTGCTGGGTTGCGGATTCGCCTTCGGTTTCGGTCCAGCCGATGTCGAGTCCGTTGATGCGGATCCGGTCGAAGCGGTGCGCGTAGGCGGCGTTGCGGGTCAGCCCGGCCAGGCCCGCCTTCGCCGCCACGTACGGCGCCAGGTACGACTGCCCGCCGTGCTCGGCGATGGAGATGATGTTGACGATCGTCCCGGGTGCCTTCCGTTCGACCATGTCCGCGACGGCGCCCTGCATGGTGAAGAACGGGGCCCGCAGGTTGACGGCGATGTGCTGGTCGAACAGTTCGGGGGTGGTGTCGAGCAGGGTGCCGCGGGTGGTCAGGCCCGCCGCGTTGCACAATGCGTCGATGCGGCCGAACTCCTCGATGGTGCGGGTCACCGAATCGCGGGCCTCCTGGGGGTCGGCGAGGTCGGCCTGAAAGAACCGCACCTGCGCGCCGGTCGCCTCGAGCTCGGCGGCGAGGGCCTTGCCGGCCTCGGCGCGGCGACCGGTGAACGCCACTCGGGCGCCCTCACGGACCGCGGCGCGGACGACGCCGGCGCCGACGCCTTGCGTTCCTCCGCTGACCAGAACGACTTTCTCGTTCAACAGGGTGGCCACTGTATTCCTTTCGATCTTGCGCCCCTCCGGCATCGTTGCCGGAGGGGTCGGTGCGGCAGACGGACCGGGATCCGCAGAGTGGTGAACACGCCCGCTGAACCGGGAAGTGGTCGCGTCCGGAGTGCTGGTCCGTGTGCCCTGTTCAGTCTTGCTGTGACACAGGCCTCAATCAAGGTGGGTTATCCATCATTTTCCCCTCAAACTAGGTGTGGAGTGGTGGTGCGGGTACGGGTTACCCCAGCCAGCGGGGCTGACCGAGGCGACCGTGCGGTCCGCGTCCTGAGGTTCTCGGGTGCAGTCCGGGCCTGAGAATGTTGCACCGTGCCGGGGATCACCGCGGCGGCGCGGGTGCAGAGACGGCGGAACCCGCTGGCCGGCCGCGGCCGCGAGGGCCGGGTCCGCCCAGCGGGTTCCGGTGCGTCGATCGACGTCAGGACCGTTTTCCGGCCGCCTGTTCGTCGGCGCGCGCGAAGCACTGCAGCGCTCCGGTCCGTGCCCGGGCGAGGGCGTCGGCGACGGGCAGTTGCCGGAACTCCTCCGACATGTGCTCGACTCCCCACGGTCCGTCGAACCCGATCCGACGGACCGCGTTGATGAACTTCGGAACGTCGAATTCGCCTTCCCCGCAGGGAACTCGGTTGTCGAAGGTGTCCTCGAGGTCGGTTCCCCGCACGGTGGACCAGCCGTCGTCGAGTTCGACACCGAACACGAACCGAGCGGGAACGAGCTGCGGCAGGGTGTCGTAGTCGGTCCCGCCACGGAACGCGTGCCAGATGTCGAGAATCAGCCCGCCGTTGGGGTTGTCGACGTCCTTGACGAACTGCGCGGCCTGCTCGGTGGTCTTGATGTGGTGCGAGAACGGGGTGTTCTCGAACGCGATCTTCACGCCCACGGCGGCACCGTCGGAGGCCAGGGCATCGAACTGCTCACAGAGCAGGTCCCGGGACACCGGGACACCGTCGTCATCGGCGCCGACTTTGATGTTGTCGACGCCGAGGACAGGGGCGGCCTCGAACAGGTCCCGGCGGACCTCGTCAGAGGCCGCGCGGGCGTCACCGGTGGTCCACCAGTTGGTGATCCACTCCAGCTGCACCTGCGTGATGCCGTTGTCGGCCAGCATCTTCGCGACCTCGCCGAGCCCGACCGTCTCGCGGGCGGCGACCAGGTCGGGCCGGGTCAAGCCGAATCCGGTGTAGCCGGTCCGCGCGACCGCCTCGATCCGCTCGCGGATCGGGACCGGACTCAGATCCGAGCCTCGCGCCGGCATCACATCGCCCGCGGAGGTCCAGCAGGCGGCCAGCAGTGCCGGTGTCTGGGTGGTTGTCATCTCTATCCCCTCGACTTCATGTGTATGTGGTCAGTGTGCTCGTGTGCCCGTCGCTCCGCGGCCTCCTCGGCGATGGCGAGGGTCACGATCAGCGGTAGTCGACTGTGGTGGTGGCACCGTCGTTGTTCATCGAATCGATCAGGGCGACGGCGACCTGGGTGGCCCGCAATCCGTCGCGCGCCGTCGCCAGCGGTGAGGCCACCTCGGCGGTGAGGGCGTCGATCCAGGCCTGCAACTGGCGCCGGTAGGCATCGGCGAACAACGGCCGCCAGTCCTTCGGGTACGTCGATGCCGATCGCAGCGACGAGTCGATGGACAGGGCGTGGGGCGCGGCCAGGCTGACCGCGCCGGTTTCGCCGACCACCTCGCAGCGCACGTCGTAGCCGTAGCGGGCGTTGACGAAGACGTCGACGGTGGTCAATGCGCCGTCGGCGGTCCTGAGGAGGAGCACCTGCGGATCCTGCCGCGACGTGTCGTAGGACGTCGATCGTGGGGCATGCCAGCTGACCTCCACGATCGGTGACCCGAGAAGCCAGCTGGTGACGTCGATTTCGTGGATGGCGGAGTTGGTGATGGTGCCGGCCGAATCCCCACCGGGATACGCGGACACATTGCGGTGCGAGCTGCGCACCAGCAACGGGGTACCGATCGACCCGGACCGCACCTCGTCGGCCAACGCCACATAGGGGTGGTGGAATCGCCGCATGAATCCCACCGACACCAGCGGATCGGGCAGACCGAGCGCGCCTTCCTTCGCGACCAGGTCCCGGCACTCGTCGACGCTCAGTGCCAGCGGCTTCTCGCACAGCACCGGCTTACGCTGGTCCAGGCAGGCCGCCACCTGCTCGGCATGCGCGCAATCGTGGGAGGCGATCACCACCGCGTCGACGTCGGGGGCCGCGATCAGTTCCGTCGCGGTGGCGACGGTGCGCGCTGACAGCTCGTGCGCGAGGGTGTCCGCGCGGGCGGCGTCGAAGTCGGTCACCACCGTCACCTGTGCACCCGAGACCGACCGTTGCAGGGTGCGGGCGTGATCGGCGCCCATCACGCCGACGCCGATCACTCCCACCCGCACGGTCACGGGGCCGCCACCGCGGCCGGTGCGCGGCCGTCGAGGACCGCGACCGCACCCTCGACCGCGGCGCGGATGGTCAGCGCCATCGCCCGGTCGGTGAAACCCATCAGGTGCGGACTGAGGACCGTGTTCGCGTGGTCGAACACCGGATGATGCTGCGGCGGTTCAGGATCGAAGACGTCCAGGCCGAGGCCGGCCAACTGTCCGGCCCGCAGCGCCGCGTGCGCGGCGTCCAGGTCGATCAGCGCGCCGCGGCTGCAGTTCACCAGGATCGCGCCGGGCCGCATCGCGGCCAGCCGCACCTCGTCGATCAGGTGATGATTCCCGGCGGTCAGCGGTGCATGCAGGGTGATGAAGTCGCTGGACGTGAGCACCTCGTCCACGCTCGCACACCGGTACCTGTCCGGGATCTCGGCGTACGGGTCGTACGCGCGGACGTTCAGGTCGAACGCTTCCGCGATCTGCGCGACCTTGCGGCCGATCCGCCCGAACCCCACGATGCCCAACGTCGCACCCTCGAGGTCGCCGACGGTCACCCCACCCCGTTCGCTCCAGCGGCCGCTCCGCACCAGCGTGGTCAGTGTCGGCAGCCGCTTCACCAACGACAGCAGGTGCGCGAACACGCCCTCGGCAACCGAGACCGTGTTGCTGCCCGGGGTGATCACCACCGGAATACCCCGTCGGTGCGCTTCGGCGACGTCGACCAGATCGGTGCCCACTCCGGTGCGGGCGAGAACTTTCAATGCCGGCATCCGGTCGAGCATCGCGGCGTCGACGGTGAATGCCGCCCGCACGATCGCGGCCTCGGCGACCGCCAGCTGTTCCTCGGTGGGATCGAGGGCAAGCTGTTGGTGCCCGGCCAGATACGGGTCGACGAGCTCCCGATTCAGCGGGCCCAGGCCGACGAACAGTTGAGTCGAGATCGATGTTGACATCAGCGTCCTTGCAGGTGTCGAAAGGTGCGGGGCGGGAGGGGGTCAGACGGTGCGGGAGGCGGTGGTGCCGGCGACGTCGTCGAGCTTCTGCCACTGACCGGTGGCCGCGGAGGTCTCCGCGGCGGTGACGATCGCGGCCGCCGACGCGGCGTCGTGCACGTTCGAGTTCTCCTGCGGCCCACCGGTGACGGCGAGCAGAAACTTCTTCGCCTCGATGGTCTTGAGGTCGTCGAAGCCGAGGGCGTTGCCCGGTCCGGGCTGGAAGCGGGAGTAGTCGCCGTGCTTCGGGCTGGCATTGACGGTGAGGTAACCCTGCTCGGCGTTGGTGCGCCCCAGGCACACCTTCAGCTCGTTCATCCGCTCGAAGTCCCACTTCACCGAGCCCTCGGTGCCGTAGACCTCGATCTGGTAGCCGCACTCGGGTCCGACGATCACGCGGGAGGCCTCGATGGTGCCCACCGCACCGGAACCCGGGCCCTGGGCGCCGAACCGCACCAGGGCTGCGGCGTAGTCCTCGTTCTCCACCGGGCCCATCTCGCCGTTCTCGATGACCGCGAAGTGGGTACCCGACCCCATTTCCAGCTTCGGGCGTTCGGTGTACACGGTGCTGGTGAGCGCGTTGATCTCGGCGATCGGCCCGACCACGTACTGGCACAGATCCGTCGCGTGGCTGAACAGGTCCGCGAGGACCCCGGAGCCGGCGAGCTCACGGTCGAACCGCCACGACAGGGCGCCGTTGGGTTCGTTGGCGTATCCGGAGAAGAACGTGGCGCGCACGTTGGTGATCCGGCCGAGGCTGCCCTCGGCGATGAGCGTGCGGGCATGCTCGACGGCGGGGGCGTGCCGGTAGTTGTAGCCGATCGAGGTGATCACGCCGGCCTCGGTGGCCGCGGTCTCGATCGCCGACGTTTCGGCGTAGCTGCGGCCCACCGGCTTTTCGATCCAGAAGTGCTTACCCGCCTTCGCGGCGGCGATGCCGATCTCGGCGTGCAGGAAGTTGGGTGCGCAGATGGAGACGACGTCGACGTCCGGGTGCGCGAGGACCTCCCGGTAGTCGGTGGTGCCCTCGGCGAATCCGAGGACGTTCTTGGCGAATTCGACCCGGCTGTCGGCGGTGTCGGCGGCGATCACCAGTTTCGGGGTGACCCCGAGCTCGGGGTAGACGATCGGGACGTCGCGGTAGGCGCGGGCATGGAGCTGCCCCATCCAGCCGACACTGATCAGACCGACTCCCACGGTGCGCGGTGTGCTCACGGGTGTTACCTCTTTCAGTCGCTGCCCTACTGGGCTCGGTGGTTCCGGCCCGGTAGGGCGCGGGTGTTCTCGCCCGGTGGGCTAGGTGGTCTGCTCGGGACGGGCGGTGGCGAACGCGTCGGTCAATGCCGCGGCGAGCAGGGTGGAGTCGGAGCCGATGGCCACGAACCGGAAGCCCAGCTCGACGTAGCCGGCGGCCAGGGCGGCGTTCGCGGCGAGGATGCCCGCCGTCTTGCCGTGCTGGTGCGCCGCCTCGAGCACGCGCCCGAGCGCCGCCGTGAACACCGGGCTGTCGAACTGCAGCGGCACCCCGAGAGCGAACGACAGGTCCAGCGGTCCGACGAACAGCACGTCGACACCGGCCTGGGCGGCGATCTCGTCGACCGCGTCGAGGGCGGCGAGGGTTTCGATCTGGATCACCCCGAGCGCGGCCTGCTCCTCGGCGAGGAGCACGGAGCGGTCCATGCCCCACCTGCACGAGCGGTTGTAGGTCGCCACGCCGCGGTCCCCGTGCGGCGGATACGCCAGGTGGGTGATCGCGTCGGCGACCTGATCGGGTTTGTCCAGGCGCGGCACCATCACCCCGGCGGCGCCCTGGTCGAGAACCCGGCCGATCCGGATGCGTTCACCGGATTCGACCCGAACCACGGTGGGGACGCCATAGGCGCCCGCGGCGAGAATGCCGTCGCGCAGCGCATCTTCGGACCCGGATCCGTGTTCGAGGTCGAGCAGGATCCAGTCGGCGCCGGCGGCGGCACAGACCTCGGCCGCCGTCGAGGACGCCATCCCGACGAAGGTGCCTACGGTGGTCTCCCCGTCGGCCAGTCTCTGGCGGAGTGTTCCCCCGTCGAGGGGAGTGGTGTTGTTCATGGGGCTTCCTGAGTTGACGGGACCGGTGCTCATCCGAACCACCGCTGACGTCCCACGGCGTGGTCGTAGTCGGCGCGCAGGGTTTGCACCCATTCCTGATTCGAGACTTCGGCGGGGGCGACGTCCCACCACACGTCCCCACCGGGAAGGTCGACGTGCGGGACCGTCGGCACCACGATGACCACCGGACCGGACACTTCCCGGGTCTCGTTCAGCGCGGCGCGGACGTCGGCGGCGGTGGTGGCGCGGATCGCGGTGGCACCGAGGCCTTCGGCGATCTGCCGCAGGTCCACCTTCAGGTACTCACCCTCGAGGCGGGCCTTGTCGCCGCCGTCGGCGATGATGTCGCCGTCGGTGCGGTAGCGGAACTCGTTTCCGAATTCGCGTCCGTTGCGGTTCATCTGGAGGCGGTGGATGACCTGGTAGCCGTGGTTCTCGGAGACGACGATGGTGACGTCGAGGCCCTCCTGTGCGGCGGTGACCAGCTCTGTCGGCGCCATCAGGTAGGTGCCGTCGCCGATGAAGGTGACGATCCGCTGCCCGCGGTTGCCCTCGGCCAGGCGCACACCCATCGCGGCCGGGATCTCGTATCCCATGCAGGAGAACCCGAATTCCAGGTGGACGTTGCGGTTCCCGGTGGCGTCCCACACCTTCTGCAGGTCCCCGGGCGGGCCCCCGGCCGCGGCGATGATCGTGTCGCCACTGCGGGCGTGTTCCTGCATCAGGCCGATGAGCTGCGGCTGGGTCAGCACGGCGCCAGTGACCGGGGCGTGCGGGTGCTGCGCGGGGTCGAACGCGGTGTCGGGGTCGAGCGCGGCGGCCCGGATCGGTGCCCAGTCCGCCTTCGCCGACCGCACCGTCTCCTGCCACGTGTCGCTGGTGGTGTGCCCGGCGAGCGCGGCGGTCAGCGCCTCGAGTCCGAGGCGGGCGTCGGCGAGGATGCCGGTGGCGCCCTGCTTGCGGGTGTCGGCGTCGACGACGTTGAGTGCGGCGAATCGCACGTTCTCGTTCTCGAAGATCGACTGCGACCCGGTGACGAAGTCGGTGAGCCGGGTGCCGACGCTGAGCACCAGGTCGGCCTGCTTGACCAGCTTGTTGGACGCGAAGTTGCCCTCGAGGCCGATGCCCCCGACCTGCCACCACTCGTCGCGGCTGACCGCGCCCTTGCCGCCGAACGATTCGACCACCGGAATTCCGACCTGCTCGGCGAGTGCCTCGAGCGCGGCGGTGGCCTCCGAGTAGTGCACACCGCCGCCGGCGATGATCACCGGCCGGGATGCTTCCCGGATCTGGGTGGCGACGGCGTCGACGTCGGCGGGATCGGGCAGCGGGCGACGGATTTTCCAGTCCCGGGGCTCGAAGAATTCGACCGGGAAGTCGAAGGCGTGGGACTGGACGTCCTGCGGCAGCGACAGCACCACGGCGCCGGTGTCGGTGGGGCTGGTCAGCACCCGCATCGCCTGCGGCAGCGCGGTGAGCAACTGCTCGGGGCGGGTGATCCGGTCGAAGAACTTCGCCACCGGGCGGAAGGTGTCGTTGACCGTCAGGTCGGCCTCGCTGGCGTGCTCGAGTTGCTGGAGCACCGGACCCTGGTGGCGGGTGGCGTAGGTGTCGCCGGGCAGCAGCAGCAGCGGCAGCCGGTTGATCGTGGCCAGCCCGGCGGCGGTGACCAGGTTCAGCGCGCCCGGGCCGATGGACGCGGTGACCGCGAGGGTGGCGCGGCGGCGGCTGGCCTTGGCGTAGGCGGTGGCGATGTGGGCGAGGTACTGCTCGTGCCGGCCCTGGATGAACGGCAGGTCGTCGGACAGCTCGTCGAGTGCCTGGCCGAAGCCGGCGACGTTGCCGTGGCCGAAGATGCCGAGCGCGGCGGGGATCAGGCGACGGCGTTCACCGTCGGCGACGGAGTACTGCGCGGCGAGGTACTTCACGACCGCCTGCGCGGTGGTCAGCCGGATGGTCTTGTGGGAGCTCAAGGGTGTCATCTCGTTGGTTTTCTGTGAGTGCCGGTATGCGTGCGTGAGCAGATCTGCTACCAAGGGCGGCCGTGGAGGACGATGGTCTTCTCCTCGGTCATTTCCTCGACGGCGGAGCGGACGCCTTCCTTGCCGATGCCGCTGCCCTTGAGCCCGCCGTAGGGCATCAGGTCGGCGCGCCAGAGCGGGGTCCAGTTGATGTGGATGTTGCCGGCGTCGATCTGCCGCATCGCCCGGGTCGTGGCCGAGATGTCGGAGGTGAAGATGCCGGCGCCGAGGCCGTAGTCGTTGTCGTTGGCCAGAGCGATCGCGGACTCGATGTCCGGTGCGGAGGAGACCGCCACTGCGGGGCCGAACAGCTCGTCGCGGCTGAACGGGGAGGCGGGGTCGACTCCCGCCACGACCGTCGGGGTCACGACGGCCCCGTCCCGGTCGCCGCCGGTGAGGACCTTCGCGCCACCGAGCGCAGCCTCGGCGATCGCCGAATGCACCCGGGTGGCTTCGGTTTCGGAGATGAGCGAGCCGAGCTTGGTGTCGTCCTTCGCGGGGTCGCCGACGAGGATGTCCTCGACCTTCGGCACCAGGGCGTCGAGGAAGTCCGCTTCCACTCGCTGGTCGACGATCACCCGCTGCACGCTGATGCAGACCTGTCCGGCGTTGATGTATCCGCCGGCCGCGACAGCCGAGGCGGCGAGCTCGATGTCGGCGTCGGGGAGCACGATCACCGGGCAGGACGCCCCCAACTCGAGGGACAGCTTCTTGATTCCGGCGATGGATGCCAGCCGGGTGCCGGTCGCGGTCGACCCGGTGAAGGACACCTTCCGCACCCGGGGATCGGTGACCAGGATGTCGCCGAGCGCAGAGCCCGGTCCGGTCAGCACCGACAGCGCCTCGGGGGCCAGGCCCGCGTCGACGAAGCACTCGGCCAGCTTCAACGCCGTCAGCGGAGTCGTGCGAGCGGGCTTGAGTACCACCGCATTACCGGCGGCCAGCGCCGGCGCGATCTTGTGCAGCACCAGCAGCGCCGGGTAGTTGAACGGAGTGATCGCCACGACGATCCCGCACGGCTGGCGGAGTGTGAACCCGACCTTCTCGAGGCCGGTTCCGGGGTTCGCGTCCAACGGCAACGTCGAACCGTAGAGTTGGCTGCCCTCGAAGGCCGCCAGGCGAATGATGGATCCGGACCGGCCTGCCTCACCACGCGCCTCGCTGATCGGCTTGCCGGTCTCCGCGCTGATGGTCTGCGCGATGTCCTCGGCACGCTGATCGGCCAGGTCGGCGGCCCGCATCAAGATCGCCACGCGCTCGTGCGCCGGGAGGGCGCGCTGGACCTGGGCGCCGACCTCGGCCCGATCGAGGGCCGCCGCGGCATCGGCGGCGGTGGCCACCGGCACCGAGTCGACCGCATGACCGTCGAACGGCGAGCGGACGATCTCGGTGGCGCTGTCAGCAGCGCCGCGCCACTGACCGGCAAGCAACATATCCATCTCGGACTCCATATCGGGACTCGTTCGCCGCCCACCGGCAAGCGGCAGGACGGCATGACAGAACAAACGTGGGAAAAGTACTGGTGTCGAATCGAATACACGTACCGCTAGTCAGCGACGTTCCGTGCCGAATCGGACTGAGACATTCACACTCGCAAACGGGAGAACCGTTCGGAATGGGCAACGTAAAGGGGTTGTGGTGGTGATTGGCGACCGCCGACCGCGCGGACTCGCGGCCTAAGTCGACAGGCGCAAGGTCCAGGGTCGTTCGCGCCGCCTCGGGAAAGGACTGCTCGTACTCATGCAGCTAGTCTTGCTGTGACTCGCGCCTCAATCAAGGCTCAGAAACCATCAAATTCGCCTCAATGAAAGCCGGTCGTGGCGAGCGGTCCGCTCGTCCGCCGTCGGGCGCCTTCCCGATATGTCCTAGTTAGACATCCCAGGGGCGTAAGTGGTCAAGCAGCTTGGGCGGTGCGTCGGTGG
>JBCEBZ010000354.1:0-14210 GCA_039206675.1 Rhodococcus sp. (in: high G+C Gram-positive bacteria)
AGCCGACCGACCCCGAAACGCCGCAGACCGATTCAGCAACAGCCTCCGGGCGGTTGAGAAGTACTCACGGGGTTTCCAGAATCCGATCGTCGGACTCGCCCGGATCGCCGCGGCCGTCGCGGTTGCTGGTGCTGAACCAGAGGGCGCCGTCCGGTGTCGCGACGACGGTCCGCAGTCGCCCGTATTCGCCCTCGAACAGCGACTGCGGTTCACCGAGCGCGCCGTCCCCGCCCACCGGTATCCGCCACAGCCGTTCGCCGCGCAGCGCCGCGACCCACAGCGCGCCGTCGTGGAAGGCGAGACCGGACGGGGACGCCTCCCCGGTGGACCATTGGATCGCCGGGTCGACGAAGCCCGCGTCGCCGGCCCGTCCCTCGACGTCCGGCCATCCGTAGTTGCCGCCGGGTTCGATCAGGTTCAGCTCGTCCCAGGTGTTCTCGCCGAACTCGGTGGCCCACAGCCTGCCGGCGCCGTCCCACGCGAGGCCCTGCACGTTGCGGTGCCCGAGCGACCACACCGGTGACCCGGGGGTCGGGTTGTCGGCCGGGATCGATCCGTCGGGGTCGATGCGCAGGATCTTCCCGCCGAGCGAAGACGGGTCCTGGGCGCGTGGCCGGTCGCCGGCTTCACCGGTGGCGACGTACAGCTTGCCGTCCGGGCCGAACGCGATCCGGCCGCCGTCGTGGATCGATCCGGCGGGGATACCGGTGAGGATCGGGGCCGGCTCGCCGAGGCTGGTGCCGTCGAACCGCAGGGCGACCACCCGGTTGTCGTCGCCGGTGGTCAGGTACGCGTAGATCGTCCGATCGGTGGCGTAGTTGGGCGAGACGGCCAGGCCCAGCAGCCCCGATTCGCCCCGCGCCGCCACGCCGGGCACCTCGCCAACCACGGTGGTGCTCCCGTCCGACTGCAGGTGCCGGACGGCCCCGCTGTCCCGTTCCGCGACGAGCGCCGTCCCGTCCGGCAGAAACGCTATCCCCCACGGCACGTCCAGGTCGGACGCGACGACGGCCGGCTCGCCCGCGGACGGCGCGGCGGCCGCGGTGGCCGTCGACACCTGCGCCGAACTCCCCTCGGACTGGCAGGCCGCGCACGCGACGACCAGCAGCGCCGCGGTGGCCACGACAAGTCGCTGTCCCATGGATGTCCTCCCGTCGCGCGACCGCACCCTGTCCATCCTCCCCCACGTGAGCGGCAAAGTGTCCTCCCGCACGCATCCGCACTCACATGGGGCTGCGGGTGCCTAGACTCGGACCATGGCCACGTCTTCTCGCGCCGGCAGGTCCACGGTGATCGATGCCCGACGTTCGGCCGGGAAGGCCGCACGCGAATCGCTTTCCCGCAAGGCGCAGGGCGTGTTCGCCCTTCCGGAGCGCGATCCGGTGGCGGTGATCGAAGCGCAGAACACCACCCGGCTGCAGTCCCTGGTGCCGATCCGGGTCGGGCGCATGCTCGATTCGCCGTTCGCGCTGTACCGCGGCTCGGCCGCGATGATGGCGCACGACCTCGCCGACTCGGCGGTCACCGGGTGTCAGGTCATCGCCTCCGGCGACGCGCACCTCGCCAACTTCGGGCTGTTCGCCTCACCGGAACGGCGGATGCTGTTCGACCTCAACGACTTCGATGAGGCCTATCCGGCGCCGTGGGAGTGGGATGTGCGCCGGCTCGCCGCGAGCGCATGGATCCACGGGCGCGCCAACTCGTACACCGAGGCGCAGTGCGCCGACTCCACCGGCGCCGCCGTCCGCTCGTACCGCAACACCCTGAGGACACTGTTCCGGCTGACCGCCACGGAGCGGTACTACTTCCAGGAGGAGACGGACGTCATCGAGGGCAACCCGGGCGCACAGCGACAGCAGATCCGGGCGGTCACCGAGAAGGCACGCAAACGGACGTCCGAACAGGTCCTCCGGAAGCTGACCACCATGGAGGAGGACGGCAGGCCGTACATCGTCGACCAGTTCCCCGTCATCCGGCATTCGACGAAGTACGACCTGGGCCGCATCACCGAGCTCCACCTTCGCTACCGGGCCAGCCTTCGCGCGGACGTCCAATTGCTGATGTCGCAGTACGAGGTGGTCGACTACGCGATGCGCATCGTGGGTGTGGGGAGTGTGGGAACCCGCTGCTGGCTGATCCTGCTGCAGGGACCGGCCGGTGAGCCGCTCTTCCTGCAGGCCAAGGAGGCACCGCGGTCGGTGCTGGAGACGCACGGGAAGGTCGCGACCGCACCGGACTCGATCATTCGCGCGGTCGCGAAGAACGGTCAGGGCTCCCGCGTCGTCGGCGCGCAGCGAATCCTGCAGGCGCAGTCCGACCCGTTTCTGGGGTGGGTGCGCGACGTCGAGGGCGACGACGGGCGTCGGCGCGACTTCTACCTGCGGCAGTTCCGCGACATGAAGGGGTCCGTCGACCTGCAGACCCTGGAACCGGCGCAGTCGGTGAGGTACGCGGCGCTGTGTGGCACGATGCTCGCCCGCGCGCACAGTCAGAGCCCCGGATCGGCGTTCGTCGCCGGGTATCTCGGCAACGGGGACACCTTCGACCTGGCGATCACCGCCTGGGCCCGCCTGTATGCGGACCAGTCCGAGAAGGATTACGACGCGCTGCGGGCGGCGGTGAAGGCGGGACGGCTTCCCGCGGAGACCGGTCTCTAGACCGGTACCATGACGGCGTGTGCGAAACAGGTGGCTGCTGAGGTGGCCGAGCAGCCGGCATCGGGTGAACGGTACTTCCTCGAGTCCCTGGACCGCGGCCTGAGCGTCCTCGAATGCTTCGACGAGCAGCACCGCGAGCGCACGCTGAGCGAGGTGGCGCAGAGCGTCGGGATCACCCGATCCACGGCGCGCCGTATTCTGCTCACCTTGGTGGACAAGGGTTTCCTGCGTCTCGACGGACGCAACTTCTCGCTCACTCCCCGGGTTCTGCGGTTCGGTTTCTCGTATCTCGCCGCGCTGCGACTGCCGCAGGTCGCCGATCCGCACATCGAGGCGCTCGCGAAGGAACTGGGCGAGACCATCTCCGTCACCATCCTCGACGGCCCCGACGTGGTGTACGTGGCGCGGGTCCGCTCACCCCGGATCATCCGCATCTCCATCACGGTGGGCATGCGGTTCCCCGCCTACGCGACGTCGACGGGGCGGGTTCTGCTGGCGGGACTTTCTGCCGACGCGCTCGACGACTACCTGAAGTCCACCACGTTCCAGTCGTTCACCCCGCAGACGATCTCGGATGTCGACCAATTGCGCACCGCGGTGGGGCAGGTCGCCGCGGACGGCTGGTCGATGTCGGAGGACGAACTGGAGATCGGCATCCGCGGCGCGGCCGTTCCCATCCGCGATCGGACGGGCGCCGTGGTCGCCGCCCTGAACTCCTCGCTGCAGGGCACCCGGTACACACGCGGCGACGTCGAGGCGACGGTGGTGCCGAAACTCGTCGCGACGGCGGAGCGGATCGGTTCCGACCTGTCGCTGGGCTGACCGCCTACGCGGCGCGCCGGGACTGCTGCTCGACGAGCGTCAGCACGTGCGCGTACATGCGCTCGAAATCCGGTGTGACACCGGTGAACAGCTCGAACGCGTCGGCGGCCTGGAAGACGTTCATGCCGGCGCCGCCGAGAGTGGGCGCACCGAGCGTGCGGGCCGCCCGGATCAACGCCGTCTCGATCGGCCGGTAGATCACGTCGGCGACCCACAGGTCGGGGCGCAGCAGTTCGACGGGTACGGGGGTGCCGGGGAATCCGACCATGCCGATGGGTGTGGCGTTGATCAGACCGGACGCCGTCGCGAGCGGGCCCGCGATCTCCGAGGCCGGGACCGCGTCGACGACGCTGCCGGGAAACAATTTTCGCATCGTGTCGCGGCAGTGTTCGGCACGGGCGAGGTCGACATCGGTCACGGTGAGGTGCCCGGCGCCCCGGGTGAGCGCCGCGTAGGCGACGGCGACTCCGGCGCCGCCCGCCCCGATCTGCACCACCCGGTCGAGGCTCGCACCCGGCAACTCCCGGCCGAGGCTGCTGCCGAACCCGGTCCAGTCCGTGTTGTGCCCGACGGCCCTGCCCCCGGTGAAGACCACGGTGTTGACGGCCTCGAGCCGCGCGGCGTCCGGCGACAATTCGTCGAGGTACGCCATCACCTGCTGCTTGTAGGGGTGGGTGACGTTGAGCCCGTCGAACCCCCACTGCCGGGCGAGGTCGACGATGCCCTCGACGGTGGCCGCCGCCCCGTGCAGACGCTCGAGGTCGAGGAGGCGGTACACGTAGTTCATGCCCTGCGCGTGCCCTTCGGCCTCATGCAGCGCGGGCGAGAACGAACCGTCGATCCCGTCTCCGATGAGTCCGCAGAGCACCGACTGTGCAGCCATGACCGTCGCCTCCTCGTCTACCGGCTCAGTGCGCGTTCTCGAGCTTCGCGGCCGCGGTGGCGTCCGCGGCGTCGGCAGTCGAATCGGGCTGCAGTCGCCACGCGATCAGGGCGCTGACGACGCATCCGCCTGCCAGGTAGACGGCCACGAGGTGCCAGGACCCGCCGCTGGCGGTGACCAGAGCCGCCGCGATGAACGGGGTGAAACCGCCGCCGATCGCGCTGGCCACCTGGTATCCGACGCCCGCACCGCTGTACCGGTACTCCGCCCCGAACATCTCGGTGAACAGCGGCTGCTGCACGCTGACGACCATGTCGTGGGAGATGTTGACGAGGAGCACGGCGAGGATGACGGTGCCGATCATCGATCCGTGCTCGAGGAAGATGAAGAACGGGAACGCGCACACCGCACCGATCAGCGCGCCGAGGATGTAGACGCGGCGACGGCCGTGCTTGTCGGACAGCCAGGCGAACAGCGGAATGGTGCCGATACCCACGGCGCCGACGAGTAGACCGACGTTGAGCATGAAGTTGCGCTCCATCCCCAGTTCCTGCGTGGAGTAGCTGAGCGCGAACGTGGTCACGATGTACATGGAGAACAGTTCGGCGAAACGCAGGCCGATGATCTGCAGGAACGCCTTCGGGTGATTGCGCAGTGCCTCGACGAGGGGGATCCGCTTCTTCTCCTGCGGGGTGTCGTCCTCGACCTTCTCGACCTTCTCGACGAATTCGGGGCTCTCCTGGACTCCGGCGCGGATCCACAGACCGATGCCGACCAGGACGACGCTGGCGATGAACGGAACACGCCAACCCCACTGGCTGAACGCGGTCTCGGTGGTCAGGTTGCTCATGAGCATGACGAATCCGGTGGCGAGGATGAGCCCGACCGAGTACCCGACCTGTACGCCGCTGCTGTAGAACGCCTTCTTCTTCGGCGGCGCACTCTCGACGGCCATCAGCGCGGCCCCACCCCACTCGCCGCCGACGGCGAAGCCCTGGATGGCGCGCAGCGTGACGAGCAGCACCGGCGCCCACCAGCCGATCGACGCGAAGGACGGCAGCAGTCCGATCAGGGCGGTGCTCGTGCCCATGATCAGCACGGTGAGGATCAGCATCCGCTTGCGTCCGATGCGGTCGCCGTAGTGGCCGAACACGACGCCGCCGAGCGGCCGGAACAGGAATCCGACGCCGAACGTCGCGAACGCGGCGAGGGTTCCGATCGCCGGGCTGACGTTCGGGAAGAACTCCGAGTTGAAGACCAGTGCCGCGACCAGTCCGTAGAGCAGGAAGTCGTACCAGTCGATGACCGCGCCGACGAAGCTGCTCAGCGCTGCTCTGCGCGCCTGCTTCTCGGCCGCCGGGGTGAAGGCGTGATCGCTCATTCCGATGTCCCGTCTAGGTTGATACCGGACCTAGCCCGTTCGTATGCCGAACGCATGTCCGCTGGTTGAATAATGTGACGGTAGCCATAGCGTTTCCGTGTTGTCAAGGCAGCCCGGATGCGCGGTACTGCCGTTTCGTCGATCCCGGCCACCAGAAATTCACCGAATCGGCGGTTCCGCGGCCCCCGTGACTCGTCCACACTTTCTCGAATCAGCGACGCCCATCACATCCGGAGTAGCGCCGAAGGGATTTCTCCATGTCAGGAACCACCGATCCGCAACTTCAGCACACGCTGAAGAAGCGGCACCTCTCGATGATCGCTATCGCGGGGGTGATCGGAGCAGGCCTCTTCGTGGGCTCCGGGGTCGCGATCCGCGAGACGGGCCCCGGCGTTCTGGTCGCCTACGCACTCGCCGGCATCGTCGTCATCCTCGTGATGCGCATGCTCGGCGAGATGTCGACCGCCAACCCCGAGACCGGATCGTTCTCCGCGTACGCGGACCAGGCGATCGGCCGATGGGCGGGTTTCAGCATCGGCTGGCTCTACGCATGGTTCTGGATCATCGTCCTCGGCATCGAGGCGACCGCGGGCGCCGTCATCATGAACCGGTGGATCCCCGACGTCCCGCAGTGGAGTTGGGCACTGATCCTGATGGTGCTGCTGACGCTGACGAACATCGCGTCCGTGAAGTCGTTCGGCGAGTTCGAGTTCTGGTTCGCATCGATCAAGGTCGCGGCCATCGTCATCTTCCTGGGGCTCGGCATCCTCGCGATCTGCGGATTCCTGCCCGGTGTCGAAGCACCCGGACTCACCAACCTCACCGGTCACGGCGGGTTCTTCCCCAACGGGGCCGGTGCCGTGTTCGCGGCGGTCCTCGTCGTCGTGTTCTCGTTCTTCGGCGCCGAGATCGCGACCATCGCGGCCGGTGAATCCGCGAACCCCGTCGCCGCGGTGCGCAACGCCGTGCGGTCCGTCGTGTGGCGGATCCTGATCTTCTACATCGGATCCATCGCCATCGTGGTGACGCTTCTCCCCTGGGACGACGCGTCCGTCGCGCTGAGCCCGTACGTCGCGGTCATGGATTCGTTCGGCATCCCGGCGGCCGGCAACATCATGGACGTCGTCGTGCTCACGTCCGTGCTGTCCTGCCTGAACTCCGGCCTGTACACGGCGAGCCGGATGATCTTCTCGCTCTCCCGCCGCGGCGACGCCCCGGCGTCGCTGTCGAAGATCGGTTCGTCCGGCGTTCCGCGCCAGGCCGTGCTCGTGTCGACGGTCGTGGGATTCCTGACCGTGGGCCTGAACTACCTGTACCCGGACACCGTGTTCCTGTTCCTCGTCAACTCGTCGGGCGCGATCGCCCTGTTCGTGTGGCTGGTGATCTCGGTGTCGCAGCTGCGCATGCGCCGTCGCCTCGAGGCGGAGGGCAAGGACCTGACGCTGAAGATGTGGATGTTCCCGTACCTGACGTGGTGCACCATCGCCGCCATCATCGCGCTCTGCATCGGCATGCTCGTGCTGCCGGAGACCAGGAGCCAGATGTACGTCTCGATGGGACTCGCCGTCGTGGTGGTCGGGATCGGGATCTACCGTCAGCGGACCCGCCAGGTCGGCGACGAGACGCCGGATCCCACGACCTCCGGCGAGGAAACGGTCGACGCCCTCCGCCCCTGAGTCCCGTTCGTATCGTGAACAGTAGTCCGCTCTCGGAACTCGGCGTACAGTCCCGCCTCGGAAGGCCGGAACCACCGGCCCGAGGAAGGACCGAAGCTCATGAGATGGGCGATTCTCGGCGCGAGCAACGTCGCGGCCACCCGCGTGCTGCCCGCGTTGCGCGAGTGCGGCCAGACGGCGGCGGTGGTGCTCAGCGGTGACCCGTCGCGCGCGGAGGACTACCGGCGGACCCACGACATCGAGTCCGCCACCGGCGACCTGCGCGAGGCGGTGGGCGGCGACGTCCGGGCCGCATACATCTCCTCCACCAACGACAAGCACTTCGACCACGCCATGGCCGCGATCGACGCGGGCCTGCACGTGCTGTGCGAGAAGCCTCTCTCGTTCGACATCACCCAGGCGCAGAAGATGGTCGACGCGGCCGCGGCCGCGGGGGTCGTCTTCGCGACGAACCATCACCTCCGCACCCACCCCGTCCACCGCGCGGCGCGACAGTTGCTGGCCGAGGGCGCGATCGGCGACATCCTGTCGGTGCGCGTCGGCAACGCCATCCTGCTGCGCCAGGCCCTGCGCGGGTGGCGTCTCGACGGCGTCGGCGGCGGAGTCGTCCTCGACCTCGCGGTGCACGACATCGACACGCTCCGCTTCGTCACCGGGATGGAACCGGCCACGGTCACGGCGGTGGGCGTGTGCCAGGGACTCAGCGACGGTCCGGCGGACGCCGTGATGACGAGCGGCGTGCTCGGCACGTCCACCCTGTTCTCGCTCCACGACGCGTACACGGTTCCGGGCGCCGTCACGGGATTCGAGATCCACGGAACGGCAGGCACTCTCGTCGCCGAGGACTGCATGCGCCCCGACCCCACCGGAACGCTGCGCATGATCCGGGACGGACACGCCACGGCCGTCCCGCTCGAGACCGTCGACAACCTGTACGCGCCGGGAATCCGGGCGTTCGTCGACGCCGTCCGCGGGGTCGGCGAGCCCGTGGCGACGGGACTCGACGGACTGCGGTCGGTGACGGCCGCGCTGGCGATCCTGCAGTCGATCGACGAGGGCCGGGCGGTCCGGGTCGTTACATGATCAGCCCGCTGGGCCGTCGCCGCAGCGGCGACGGTTCCTGCACGGGCATCGAGTTCGGCGGGACGGGGTAGGGCGCACCGGCATTGAGCGTTCCCGCGGCGACGTTCGGCCCGCACTGGGCGATCGCCGCCTGCAGGCGCGGCCCGGGGTCGGTCATCGCGGGCACGCCGGCGTTCGGCGCCGACGAGAAATCGAACGCGGACGTCATGTCGCCGACGGCGCCGCGACGCCAGTCGGTGAGGTTGGGGACGGGAACACCGAACCGCTGCTCGAGCAGTCGCAGTTGTGACGTGTGGTCGAACGTGTCGGACGCGACGAGGCCGCCGCGGCTGTACGGCGAGATGATCAGCGACGGGACCCGGAACCCGAGGCCGATCGGACCCGGATTGTTCTCGCTCTCCGCCACCGTGTTCAACGGGACCGTCAGGTATTCGCCCGGGGTGCCCGGCGGCGGAGTCGGCGGGGTGACGTGGTCGAAGAAGCCGCCGTTCTCGTCGTAACTGATGATCAGCGCCGTCTTCTCCCAGATCGCCGGGTTGGACGTGAGGATGTCGAGCACCTCGACGATCCCGACCGCGCCCGCGGCCGGGGGCAGCGCCGGGTGTTCGCAGGTGAAGATGTTGGGGACGATCCAGGACACCGCGGGCAGGGTGCCGTTCGCAACGTCGGCCCGGAAGTCGTTCGGGTACGTCGGATCGAGGCCGCGGCGGGCGAGTTCCGAATTCGGGTCGCTGTATTGCGTGAAGCAGCCGAGCATCCCGTCGAGCGCGACACTCGACACCGGGCCGAGGTCCTTGTTGGCGTACACCTTCCAGCCGACCCCGGCCTCCTGCAGGTTCTCCGGATAGGTGCGCCAGGAGTAGGCGAACCTCGGGATCACCGTCGGCGTCTCGACGAGCGGACCGCCTGCCAGTCCGTCCGGGTCGATGGTTCCCGTCATCCAGTACAGCCGGTTCGGGTCCGTCGGCCCGAGCACCGAGCAGAAGTAGTGGTCGCAGATCGTGAAGGCGTCGGCGAGGTCGTAGTGCACCGGGATGTCGGCCCGCGTGTAGTAGCCCATCGTGGCGGGGCCGTTGAGCGGCCCCTCGTGCGCGACGTGCACCGGCATCCACCGGTCCATCGCGCCGCCGTTCCACGCGTCGTGCTGCGGACCCCACGAATGGGTGGGGTCGTTGATGCATTCGCCGTCGAGATGCGTTCCCTGTGTGGTGTCGAGACGGAACGGCTCGAGGAACCCGGTCGGGGTGGGCCCGGCGCCGGGCGTCCAGCCGTACTGCTGCCACGCCGGTGACGGGTCGTCGAATCCGCGTACCCCGGACAGCGTGCCGTAGTAGTGGTCGAAGGAGCGGTTCTCCTGCATGAGGTAGACGAAGTGCTCGATGTCGTTCAGCGACCCGCTGCCACCCGGATCCTGCGCGTATGCCCTGTCGATGACCGGGCCGGCCCACGAACTGAGGAATGCGGCGCCGCCGGCCGCTGCGGCGGAGGCGAGGAACTTGCGTCGTGAGATGTCCGATGCCGGGGTCACGGATCGTGACGCTAGTCGCTGCGGACGCCGCCCGCCCGGTGATTGCACACGTTGCCCTACTGCGGGCCCACCGGCACATCGCCTTCCAGCGTGATGCGGTGCATGACGCGGTGCGCGGTTCCGTAGTCGCGATTGGCGTAGTGCGCGGTGCTGCGGTTGTCCCACAGCACGAGGTCGCCGAGACGCCAGCGGTGCCGCACGACGTGCTCCGGTTTGGTGAGGTGGGCGTACAGGAAGTCGAGGATGCCCCGGCTCTCCGCCTCGGACACTCCGGCGATGTGGGACGTGAAGCCCGGGTTCACGAAGATGCCCTTGCGCCCCGTTTCCGGATGAACCCGCACGACGGGATGCTCGACGGGCACGAGTGCGGTGACTTCCTCACCGTCCCAGATGTTTCCCTTGCCGCCGCGCTTCTGCGCGAGGTAGTAGCCGAATTCGCGGTTGCCGTCGTGGACCGCGGTCAGCTGGTCGATCATCTGCCGGATCGGCTGCGACAGCGACTCGTACGCGAGCTGGCTGTCGGCCCAGTTGGTGTCGCCGCCGTGCGGCGGGAGGACGACGGGACGGAGGATCGACCCGAGCGGCGGCCGCTTCATGAACGTGACGTCGGTGTGCCACACGTCGGCGAAACCGTTGTCCTGGCTGTCGAGCGCGTAGACCTCCTGCGCCACGTCGCCGCTGTCGTGGACGGGGTGGCCCGCGGTCAGCCGGCCGAGCCGGCGCCCGAACTCGATGTGGCTGGTGACGTCGAGTGACTGGCCGCGCAGGACCAGCACCTTGTGCTCGGTCAGCGCCGAACGAATCGCGGCCACCTCGTCGTCGGTGGCGGACGCGACGTCCAGGCCGATGATCTCGGCGCCGAACGACGGGCCGAACTTGTCGAGCGTCAACGACGCCGCTCTGGTCTCGAATGCAGTGCTCATGATTTCTTTCGCGAAGTTGTCGAGGGTCGGCCCGGACCTGCGAACGCGAAGGACGCGCGAGGAATTACCGGAAATCCGATGGCTACCGAGGAGTGGACAGCACGCGGTACGCGCGCCGGACCGTCAACAACAACACATGTTGGCGCACGTACGGCACAGGTCGACGGCGAGGCGTCGCACCAGGTGAGTCGTATGCACGACCCAATTCCTACCGGATGGGAGGGAAATGAGCAAGCTCGGGGCAATCGGCCGCGATCAGCTCCAGCGCGCCTGACCGCCGTCGAGTGGGATGGTGGCTCCCGACAGATAGCCGGCGTCCGGACCCACGAGGAAGACGACGGCGCGCCCGATGTCGCGTTCGCAATCACCGATCCGGCCGAGCGGAATCGACTTCACGAACTCGGCGGCCTCCTCCGGATTGGTCTCCGTCCACCACTTCAGCCCCGGGGACAGTGCGTGCGGCGCAATCGCGTTGACGCGGATGCCGTCGGGACCCCATTCGCTGGCGGCGGTCCGGGTGAGCGAACGCATCGCCTCCTTGGTGGCCGCGTAGAGCCCGTAGCCGCTCGTGTCCCAGCGCACGGCCGAGGAGCTGACGAGGTTGATGATCGATCCGCCGCCACGCGCCTTCAGGTGCGGATAGCACAGCTGCATGAGGAACAGGGTGGCCACCGGGCCGACGGCCATCGCGCGGTCGAGAAGCTTCGGGGTGATCTCGAGGAGCGGTCCGAGCGCGCTCGCGTTGGCGTTGTTGATCAGGATGTCGAGGCCGCCGAACACCTCCACGACGCGGTCGACCATCGGACCCAGCTGATCGCGTTTGCTGACGTCGCACACGATCGGCTCGGCGACGCCGCCGAAGTCGGCGACGGCGGCGCACGTGTCGACGAGTTTCGCCTCCGTGCGCCCGACCACCGCGATCCGCGCGCCCTCCTTGGCCAGCGCGAACGCCATCCCGGCACCCACGCCCTGACCGGCGCCGGTGATCAGCGCGACCTTGCCGTCCAGCGTGCCCATCAGGTGTCCGCCCATCGGTTGGCCGTGAGATGGAAACTCGGGATGTCGGCCAGCGACACCACCGCTTCGTACGTGCGCTCGTACCCCGTGTGCGCGATCCGCCACCGACCGTCGGCGCCCCGCCGGTAGCGGTCGGAGTAGAACGCCGCCCCGCGCAGCACCATGCCGTGTTCCGGGACCAGCACGGTGTCGGAGAGGTACCACCGTCCCGTGGCCGTGTCGGCGTCCACGTCGATCTCCGGGTGACCGCAGTGGTGCTCGGTGATGGTGTTCGATCCGAGGTTCGACTTCATGTACTCGACGAGCGCGTCGCGTGAGTCGAAGGTGAGGCGCTCACCGTAGTTCGCCGTGGCGTCCGGCAGCAGGGTGTCGGCGAACTCGTCCCAGCTCTTCGTGTCGAGCGCACGGAGATACGCGTACTTGAGCCGGCTGATCGCCGCGACGGCCTCGAGATCGGAAACTGACACCTGTTCTACATACCACGGACGGCACACCGCGCGGAGCGACTCGGAACTATCTGCTGACGCTGCCTGCGTCGACCGGCAGGGCGACGGACGTGATGTACCGCGCCTCGTCCGAGGCCAGGAACAGCGCGGCGTTGGCCACGTCGACCGGTTCGATCCACGGGATCGGCAGCATGTTCATCGTCACCGCGGCCGCCGCGAACTCCTCCCGGGTGGGGTGCTCGAGGTCGGGCCGGAACGCCCGCCGCACCATGTCGTTCTGGATCATGTCCGTGTCGACGTTGGTGGGATGCACGCTGTTGACCCGAACCCCGTGCGGTGCGAGTTCCTTCGCCAGCGACCGCATCAGCCCGACCACCCCGTGCTTGGCCGCGGTGTAGTGCGCGACGCCGACGAGTCCGCGCAGACCGGCGATGGAACTCGTGAGGATCATCGCCCCGCCGCCCCGTTCGATCAGGTGCGGGGCCGCCGCCTTGCACGTCTGCCACACCCCCGTCAGGTTGACGTCGAGCATCGTCTGCCACGTCTCGGAGTCCAGTTCCAGCGCGGCCCCCGAGGACGTGATGCCCGCCGTGGCGCACACGAAGTCCAGCCCGCCCAGCTCTCCGGCCGCCGCCGTCACCGACTCGGCGAGCGCGTCGCCGTCGCGCACGTCCACCTGCGCCGTCACGATCCGGCGGCCCGTGTCCCGGACCAGTTTCGCGGTCACCTCGAGATCCTCCGGGCTCGCCGGCGGCGTCACCACCGTGCCGACCGGACCGCACAGGTCGACGGCCACGACGTCCGCGCCCTCCTGCGCGAATCGCAGTGCCTGCGCCCGGCCGATCCCGCGCGCGGCACCGGTGACCAGGACGACTCTTCCGTTCACTCGACCTGTCATCTCTACACCTTCTGGGTCAGGCCGGCGTCGACCACGAGTTGTGTGCCGGTGATGTATCGCGATTCGTCCGAGGCGAGGAACAACAGCGCGTTGCTGACGTCCCGCGAGTCCAGCCACGGAACGGGCAGGACGTGGTTGGCCGCGAGGACGGGGACGACGTCGTCCCGGGTCGGGTTCTCGAGGTCCGGCCGCAGCCGTGCCATCGTCTCCGGGTTCAGGGTCATGCGGGTGCCGACGGCACCCGGGTGCAGCACGTTCACCCGGATGAACCGCGGTCCGAGTTCGCCCGCGAGGGTCCGGGCCAACCCGACCACGGCGGTCTTGGACGCCGAATAGTGGGCGGCCCCGGCCACCGCCTTGATACCGGCGGTCGAACTCACGATCACGACGGAACCGCCACCGTCGCGCATCGCCGGGACTGCGGCGGTCGCCGTGTTCCAGACGCCGGTGAGGTTGACGTCGAGCGACCGGTGCCAGATCTCGTCGTCGATCGTCCAGGCCGGGCCGGGGTTGTCGCAGACACCGGCGTTCGCGACGACGACGTCGAAGGGCCCGAGTTCCGCGACTCCGGCGTCGACGGCCGCCCGCAACGCCGCCGGATCCCGCACATCGGCGTGGGCTACGACTACCCGGCGGCCGAGTTCGGCTACCGACCTTCGGGTTTCGTCGAGATCGGCGCCGGCCGACGGAAGGTCGACGGCGACGACGTCGGCGCCCTCCTCCGCGAGCCGGACCGCGTGACTGCGTCCCATGCCGTTTCCGGCACCGGTGATGAAGGCGACCTTGCCTGCCATCCGTGACATCGGTTGTCCCCTCTAGTCCAGGCGGCCGGGGGTCGGGTAGCTGCGCAGGGAGAGCCCCACCCGCCCGTCCTCCACCGCGTCGTCGATCGATCC
>JBCEBZ010000355.1:0-14199 GCA_039206675.1 Rhodococcus sp. (in: high G+C Gram-positive bacteria)
GCGGTGGCCTGATCGAGTCGAGTGAGGATGTCGATGATTTCCTGCCAGTGCTCCGGGCCGAGCAGGGGGAGCGCCTGCTCGATTACGAACGGCTCGACGACCACTCGCACGGCAGCGATCTCGGCGATGGTTTCCGGGGGCACTGCCGAGACGAAGGCGCCTTTGAATGCGACCTGCTCGTCCAGGCCTTCTTCCTCGAGGCGGCTGAGGGCCTCCCGCAGCGGTGACCGACTGATGCCCATGTCCGTGGCGATGTGGGCCTCGCGGAGTTGACTTCCCGTGGGCAGCGTCCCGTCCAGAATTGCCTCCCGGATCTGCAGGTATGCCGCAGTGGCGTTCTTCTGGTGTCCCAATGGCACGAACAGGTTTTCCTTCTCCTGAGCACCAACACGACGGGTCTGATCTGGCTGGCATTCACCTTGGCCTACGCCTTCGGGATGGCACCGATGCTCTCGGTCGAGCCGGCATGGTTCGCGGAGTTGTTCCCGACCGATTTCCGATACAGCGGTACAGCGATCAGCGCAAACGTGGCGTCAGTCGTCGCCGGCGGGATTGCGCCTCTCGTGGCAATCAGTTTGCTGGCCGCCAACGACGACAAGATCTACTACATCCTCGGCTACATCGCAGTGCTTGCAGTGATAACACTGGTGGCAGTGCTGATCGCGCGCGAGACAAGCGGAACGACGTTGGTCCGGGCCACCACAGGTCCGAAAAGCAGCGAGGTAGGCGATCCGGTGCGTACGTAGTCCGCGGTGTCGGCCACGATGCCGGACTGACAGGTAACCACCGGAGGGTTGGTGCGGATCGATTTCGCGCCGACCCTCCGGTCGCGTTGGTGGGGGAGCGGGCGAGGGTCGTATCCGGGGATGTCGTCGGTGCTGCGCCGTCAGCGCGCCGCCCGGGCGCGGATGCCCATCGCGCCGCAGACGGGGGCGGGCCAGGTGACGTCGGTGCGGGCGAGTTCCCGGTCGACCGCGTCGGCGACGTCGTCGGCGAAGGGCACGACCCGGCGGCTGGTGAGGTCGACGTGGGTGGCGGTGACCTCGAGGGTGCTGGCGAGGCGCTCGGTGGTGTCGTCGACGAGGAACGCCATCGCGTGCACCACCTTGTCGGAGCGGGCGACGATCCGCGCGTGCACGGACACCCGGTCGCCGACGTGGACCTCCGCGTAGTAGCGGATGTGGTGCTCCGCGGTGAAGAACCCCTGGCCACGCGCGGCGCGGTAGTCGTCGGTGATCCCCATCCGGTCGAATACCTCCGCGATCGCCTGCGCCTCGAGGTCGAAGTAGTGGCGGATGTTCATGTGGCCGTTCTCGTCCTCGTAGGCGGACGGAACGAGCACGGGTCCGCACTCGCGGGGCAGTGCGACCACCTGGAGGTAGGAGGGGATTTCGGCTGGTATCGTCATCGATCCACTATAACGATCGTTCACAACCGGTGCTAGAATGGCGCGGTGGACCGGAACCGGAAGATCCTCGACACTGCCGCAGAGCTGTTCTACGAAAAAGGCTTTCACGGAACGAGTGTCGACGAACTGGGGTCTCGTGCCGGCCTGAGCGGTCCCGCCATCTACCGTCATTTCTCAGGCAAGGACGAGATCCTGGCCACCCTGTTCGACGAGGCGATGGACGAGTTGATCGGCGCCACCGAACCCGTGCACGACGACGCGGAACTCGATCTTCAGCGGATGATCCGGCACCATGCCCTCTTCGCGGCCCGGCACCGCCATCTCGTGAACGTCAGCCAGCGTGAAGACCGGTCGCTGGTCGATCCGTGGCGGAAGGCGATCAATCGCCGGCGCAAGCAGTACGTCCAGAGCTGGGAGGCCGCGGTGGCGCGGTCGATCCCCGCCGCATCACCGGCGGAGGTGTCGGTGGCCACCCAGTCGTGCCTGGGCATGATCTTCTCGATCGCGTACTGGCCGGCCAAGGTGACCCGCACGGCCGGGCTGGCCGACCACATGGTGCGGATGGCGAGCGAGGGTCTCGACGCGTTCCGCGACTAGCGCACTGCCCCTGCACTGTCGGCGGGTGCAGGGGCAGTGACACGCATCGGACTACGCCGCGATGCTGGCGCGGTACGCGTAGGACGACGACCGCGACAGCGCGAACTCGAAGATCCCGTACCCGGTCTGCCCGTCCCACTCGAACGTGCAGCACCGGTCGGTCAGGGCCGAGTCGAGAGTCTTCGGCCCCACGGTCCCGTCCAGCGGGTAGACGTCGAACTCCTCGTGGTCGCGGCCACGGACCTTGCCGTGGTGCCCGCCGTAGCCGCCGCCCGCCATGTAGCCGCCGCCCGCCGAGGCATCGGCGTCGACGCGGTAGGTGGCGCCGCCGGCCGTCACGATCTCCACCGTTCCGGAGGCCAGGTCGTTGCCCGAGGTGAACACCAGGTCGTGCCGGACGTCGGTGATGTCGTCGAGTCGGCCGTCGTCGTGCATGACGGCGCCCTCCAACAGGATCCGTCCGCCCACGCGGTCCTCGACGAGGAGGAATCCGAACGTGCGGTCCGGGAACTGGGCCTGATACCAGATGTGCAGGCCCTGACCCCCGGACATCGTGCGCACGCCGCGGGAGCGGTCCCGCAGGCCGTACCAGCCGCCGACGTCCGTCGTGGTTCCGTCGAGGGTGAGAGTGCCCTCGTAGCGACCGGGTTGGAAGAGGTGATCGAATGCGGTGACGTTGCCATCCGTGTTCTTCACGTCCACCGATCCGAGCCAGTACGGCGCCCGGGCGCGCCAGAGCAGATCCAGTTCGAGTCCGGTCTTGTTCTCGCCGAGCTGGATTCGCCAGGTCGTGTTGTCCTCCACGGTCTCCCACGTCAACGGTCCGACGGAGGCGCCGTCGGTGTCGGAGTGCTCGGTGGAGAAGCGGAGATTGCGCTGTTCGGACTCCGTGGTGAGGACGACGAAGCCGTCCACGACGTTCCGCGGCGGATAGACCCCCGCGCCGAGGATCACCGACGGTGCAGCGACTCCGTCCGGGTGGAGATTGAACATGAACCGGTCGAAGAACTTCTCCGGCATGTCCTCGGTGCTGCGCGTCACCAGGGCGTCGTGAAATCCGTCGGTCATACGTGCTCCTTCTGTTCTACGGTCACATTGTCGGCGCCGATTTCGCGATGGTCCAGCGTGAAGCGGTAGGAACCCATCATCAGCAGGCACGCGATGGCGACGCCGACCAGGACGATGATCGGAAGCGCGCCGGCACTGTAGGAACCGGTGGCACCGTAAACCTGTCCGAGCAGGAAGATGCCGAACGCCGACCCCTGCGCGTACAGGAAGTAAATGAATCCCAGCACCCGGCCGTAGGAGTGCTTGGGGAAGTACCGGCTCACCATGTAGGCGGCGAGATCGCCCTCGGAGCCCAGACCCAGACCGATCAGGGCGGCGCCGGCGAACAGGACACCGGTCTGCGAGGACGTGATCATGAGGAAGACGCCGACTCCGCACAGGGCGAAGATGATCGAGCCGATGACGGGGGCGTAGAACCGGTCCAGCAGATAGCCGACCAGCAGTCGTGCTCCGATCGACGCGAGGCTCAGCACCGACAGGATGGACACGGCGGTGCCCTGGCTGATGCCCTTGTCCGTGGTCATGGGCACGACCTGGGACATCAGGCCGAACGTCGCCGACGACACGAAGAAGATGGCGACGGACAGCAGCCAGAACTGCCGGTACTTCTTCGCGATGGTGAGCAGCGATTCGCCGGCCATCCGGCCCTGTTGGCGTGCGGCGACGCGCTCGGCCTCGTGTTCGGCGGGCATGCGGGTGACGAAGGCGTAGACGGCGGCCGGAATGACCGTGCACAGGGCGCCGATGACCAGGAACGCCATCCGCCATCCGCCGATGCCGAGCATCCAGTTGGCCAGATACGGCATCAGCACACCGCACGAGCCGAGGCCGGCCATGAGGATGCCCAGCGCCATGCCGCGACGGTCCTGGAACCAGGCGCTCACCACGGTCGAGTGCGCCACCGGGTTCACGGCGCCCGCGCCGGCACCGATCACCACACAGAGCAGGTAGAAGACGAGTTGACTGTTCGGCAGCGCGGCCATCAGCATCAGGCCGATTCCGAACGCCAGCGACATCGGAACCGAGGGGATCTTGGGCCCGTACCGGTCGATGAGGAAGCCCAGGATGACGATGCTGATACCCACCAGCACCGTTTCGATGGACAGGCCGTTGCTGATGACGCTTCGTTCCCAGCCGAACTCCTGGGTCATGGGCTTGCCGAGGATGTTGAACAGGACGTTGACCGCTGTCGTGCCGAACAGCAGAGTCAGAAAGCCTGTGACGACGTACCACCAGCGGTTCAGATGCCGCGTGGACTCTGTGCTCATGGGAGCTCCTGTCGATCGATGTCGATGGTCGAACAGTGGACGTGGGGTGCGGGCGAGCCACCTGAGTGGCGCTCGTCACAGCATGAGAGCATATGGACAGGCCAAATGTAAAGGACAGACCAAACTGGGCTAAGCGGTTCCCACAGTCGTTTCCCGCGGTGATCCGAAGTCGAACATCCTGCTCGCGATGCGGCGCAGCTGCAGTTCGTCCGTGCCCTCGGTGATGCGGTAGCGACGGTGGTGGCGGTAGATGTGCTCGAACTGCTTGTGTCGGGTGTACCCGACACCGCCGTGAATCTGGATCGCGCGGTCGGCGGCCCGGCACGCGAGCTGGTTGCTGCGCAGGTTCACCATCGCGACCTTGTCCGAGACGGCCGTCTTCCCCAGCTCGTCCATCATCGCCGCGGTCTTGTAGATGGTGTTGCGGATCAGTTCGGCGTCGGTCTGCAGTTCCACCAGCTGCCACTGGATGCCCTGGTGTTCGTGCAGCGCCTTGCCGAAGACGACCCGTTCCTGCGCGTACCGCACACTCTCGTCGATGCAGTACTGCGCGGCGCCGAGCGACGACGCCGCCTGCCGGATGCGGTTCTCGTGGACGAACAGCTGGGCGCAGTCGAGTCCGCGGCCGACCTCGCCGACCACGGCGCTCGCGGGGACCCGCACGTCGTCGAGACGGACCTCCGAATGGTCGCTGGGCATGTTGAACGTCCAGTGGTTGAACGGCACCGAGAAACCGGGGGAGTTCGTCGGCACGAGGAACGCGGTGATCCCGTCCGCCTTGCCCGCCTGCCCGGACGTGCGCGCGAACACGAGGTCGACCTCGGAACAGTCGACGAGGCTGTTGAAGCGCTTCGCCCCGGTGATCACCCAGTCGTCGCCGTCGCGCCGGGCGGTCGTCTCCAGGTACGTCGCGTCGCTGCCGTGTCCCGGCTCGGTGAGGCCGAACGCGATCTCGATGTCACCGCGGATCAGCGGTTCGAGGTACTGCTCTCGCTGCTCGTCGGTTCCGTATTCGTGCAGCACGAGGGCGAGGGGGAGATTCGCGACCACCGACGCCTCGTCGGAATGGGGGAAGTGCAGACCCGACCCGCGGGTGAGCAGGTGCTCGCGGACGACGGCCATCGCGAGGTTGCTGCCGTCGTTCCCGCCGAGCGCCTTGGGCAGCGGGAACCGGAAGAACCCGGCGGCATCGGATCGGCGTCGCGCCTCGCGGAGCAACTCGCGCCATTCCTGCTTCGGAAACCCGTCCCGTTCCCAGTCCGTGCGGGCGTACTCGCGGCGGTGGTCGAAGAACTGCGGGTGCTCGGCCTCGAGCGGTGCGATCTCACGGTCGATGAACGCGTCGAGGTCGGTGACGAACTGCTGCACGTCGTCGGGAATGGTCCAGTCCATGGGGGCGTCCTCCGATTCGGGATCCGATGCCTCGGACGCTAGGGAGCGACGGGATCGGCGGCCAGGAGGCCGTCGCGCCGCACTGTTGATTTCGCCAGTGCGGCGCGGACGACTCCGCCGATCGTGGGGGATTCCGTGGTTGCATGCGGGAATGCTGAAGCTGAACGGTATCGACGAGTTGATCGCGAGGGTCGGCACCGACCTCGGCACCACGGACTGGTACGACGTGACCCAGGACCGCATCACGGCGTTCGCGCACGACACCGAGGACTTCGAGCGGATCCACCTCGATCCCGAGCGGGGCCGGGAGGCCGGATTCGGCGGCACGATCGCCCACGGGATGCTCACCCTGTCGCTCGGGCCGAAGTTCCTCTACGAGATCTTCGAGATGAACGGGCACTCGCTTGGCCTCAACTACGGGTTCGACACGGTGCGGTTCCTGAATCCGGTCCGGGTCGGTTCGCGGATCCGCATGACGGCGCGACTGCAGGATGCGCGGCCGATCGACGGCGGATACCGGTTCACGATCCGGCAGACCTTCCAGATCGAGGGCTCCGACAAACCCGCCTGCGTCGCGGACGCGGTCGTGGCCTACTTCCACTGAACAGAAGGAGAGTGACGTCCATGCGCGCAGTCGTCGTCGAGGAACTGACCGGCCCCGAGGCCGTCACCCTGGCGGAAGTGCCGGAACCTGTCGGCGCCCACCCCCGGGCGGACGGACAGCGGCTTCTGGTCGACGTGCACGCCGCCGGTCTGTCGTTCATCGACCCGTTGCAGACCTGGGGCAAGTACCAGAACGGTGTGCCGACACCATACGTATGCGGCAGCGAATTCGCGGGTGTCGTGGTCGAGGCACCGGCCGGCACCGACTTCCGGCCGGGCGACCGGGTCGGGGGCATCGTCTGGCACGGCGCGCTCGCCGACCGTGCCCTGGCCCTGCCCGACTACACGGTGAAGCTCCCGGCGACGATGTCGTTCGTGGAAGGGGCTGCCCTGTACATGAATTACTCGACGGCCTGGTACGCGCTTCATCGAGCGCAGGTGCAGCCGGGGGAGTACGTCCTCGTGCACGGCGCCGCGGGTGGGGTCGGCACTGCGGCCCTCGACCTCGCGGCGACCTTCGGTGCGAAGGCGATCGCCGTGGTCTCGAACGACGAGAAGGCCGCCGTCGCCCGGCGATGCGGCGCACACGCGGTGGTCCGGTCGGACGGGCCCTGGCTCGACGACGTCCGCGATCTGACCGACGGGCGCGGCGTCCACGTGGTGATCGACCCGGTGGGCGGCGACCGGTTCACCGACTCGCTCCGTGCGCTGCGTCAGGGCGGCCGACTCGTCGTCGTCGGATTCACCGGGGGCTCGATCCCGACCGTGAAGGTCAACCGCCTCCTCCACCGCAACCTCACCGTCACGGGAATCACCATGGACAACATGGAAACCGAGTATCCTGGGACGCTGCGAATGGTCCGGGACGCCGTCGAGACGCTCGCCGCCGAGGGACGGATCCGGCCGTACGTCGGGGCGACGTTCCCGCTCGAGCAGGCGGCGACCGCCCTCCGCGCGCTCGACGACCGCGCCGCGACGGGGAAGGTCGTGGTCGAGGTGGTCGTGCCTGGAGGTGTCACGCCCGAGGTGCCACCGGTGCCCCGAGGACGGTGAGGCCGCGCTCGATCACCGCGGCGAGGCTGTCGGCGGCGACGACCAGGGCCGGGTCCGGATCGGTGCGCTTCCGGTTGCGCTTGACGAAGACCGAGAGGGTCGACGCCGTCTTGTAGTGGCAGTAGGCGAGGAACCAGTCCAGGTCGGGAACCGGGACGTCACGCTCGGCGCGGTAGGCGCCCAACAGTTCGCCGCGGGACGGCATCCCGGTGCCGGCGTGGACATCGGTCGCGGGACGGGACCGCCGGAACCGGTGGACCGGGTCGGTGTGCATCAGCAACCACGCCAGATCGGTGCGAGGGTCGCCGACCGACCAGATCTCCCAGTCGATGATCGCGGCGAGGTCTTCACCGGAGAAGAGCATGTTCGCGAGTCGGTAGTCGCCGTGCAGCAGGGTGGGCGCGACCGGTGCCGGGATCCGTTCCACAAGGGCGGCATGGAGTTCGGCGTGCCGGGGTGCGATGTCGTCGTCGACGGTGTCGAGGAGACGCTGCCACCGTCCGAGTTCCTCCGCGACCGTGACGACGGGTTCGTCGCCGATACCCAACGCGACCGGATCGAGGTTTTGCATCCGCCCGAGCATGCGGGCGGCCGCCCGGGCGCGGACGGTGACGGTGCCCGGGGCGGGCGGGGAGTCGGTGACATCGAGCAGCGGTTCGTAGGACTGTCCGTCGACGAGAGTCATGGCGAAGAGCGGCGGGCGTTCGGCCGTCCCGTCCTCTTCGAAGAGAATCGACGGCACGCGGACGCCGGGCGCGGCGCCGAGGAGACGGATGATGCGCGCCTGGCGGAGCACATCGCGGTTGCGGACCGGTTCCAGCCCGGGCGGCGCCATCTTGAGGACGATGCCGGTGTCGGGCAGGCCCGGTCGGGTCAGCGTGGCCCGATACGTCAGGCTCGACACGCCGCCCGGCAGCGCCGAGGGTGCGGACACCGCAGCTCCCGGCCACAAGCGCCCGGCCTCCTCGGCAGCCCGCGTGGTCAGGATGCTCACGTCGAATTCCGTCACGAGTCCACCATCGGGCCGGCCCGTCGGTCCCGCAAGCATGGGCGCGGCAGTCGCTGAAGAAATCTCCAGTGGCGATTCGTGTGACTCTTCGGCCGCCACCGGAGGCCGTGGTAGAGCTTTTCCTATGTCGAATACCGCCGATGACCGAAACATGCTGGAGCGATTCTCCTTGCGCGGGAAGGTGGCGATCGTGACGGGAGCATCCTCCGGTCTCGGCGTGGCCTACGCGCGGGCGCTCGCGCAGGCGGGCGCGGACGTCGTCCTCGGCGCCCGGCGCGGCGGCAAACTGGCCGCGACCGCGGAGTTGGTGCGGCAATACAATCCCCGCGCGGTGGCGGTGGAGACCGACGTGACGCAGGTGGGTCAGTGCAATCGGCTCGCCCTGGCCGCCGTCGAGGCGTTCGGGAAGGTGGACGTCCTCGTCAACAACGCGGGCACCGGCGGCGAGTACCACCACGTGACGCAGGATCCGCCCGGCCACTTCCGGTCCGTCGTTGATGTCAACCTGCACGGCTCCTACTGGATGATCCAGGCGTGCGCGCGGGTGATGGGGGCGGGCAGTTCGATCGTGAACGTCTCCAGCGTCATGGCTCTCACGACCGCGAAGATGCCTGCCGCCGCATACAGCGCGAGCAAGGCGGCCGTCCTCGGCCTGACCCGCGACCTCGCCGCACAACTCGGGCCGAGCGGAATTCGCGTCAATGCCATTCTGCCGGGGGTCTTTCCGTCGGAGGCGACCGCGCACTACAGCGAGAACTACAAGCGCAAGATCATCGACGCGAAGATTCCCCTCGGACGCATCGGCGACCCCGAAGACATCGCCGCGGTCGTGGTGTTCCTGGCGGGCGACGCGTCCGCGTATCTGACCGGGGTGAGTCTCCCCGTCGACGGCGGCGTGCTGGTGAACTGAGCACCCCGCCCGGTGTCACCCCATCAGCGCTGCGCCACCGAGGACGTGACCGTGCGGGTGTTCAGGCCGTCGCCGGCGTCGACGGTGAGGAACTGGCCGGTGACGCTGCGGGCGGTGGGGGAGGCGAAGAACGCGACGGCGTCCGCGATGTCGGCCGGGTCGACGAAGCCGTTGGGCATCGATGCGAGCCACGCGTCCTGGATGTCCTGCGGCATGGACAGGATGCCGGAACTGGCGGTCATTCCGGGAAGGACGGCGTTGGCGGTGATGCCCAGGGCGACGTTCTCGGCCGCAACGGTCTTGACCAGACCGAGCAGGCCGGCCTTCGTGGTGCTGTAGGAGACCTGGGCCGGCATGCCCTGTGTGCCTGCGGTGCTGGAGATGACCACGACACGGCCGTACCGCCGTTCCCGCATCCCCGGCAGGCACTGCTGGAGCACGCGGAACGTCCCGGTGAGATTGACGTCGAGATCCTTCCGCCACTTGTCGATCGACAGGCTGTGCGCGGCACCGAACATCGTCGTCAGCCCCGCGTTCGCGACGTACACGTCGATGTCGTCGAGTAGCGGCAGTTCGTCGACGGAGATGTCGGCCTGATACGTGCATCCCGGTGAGCGGTCGAGAGTGATCACGTCCAACCCGTCCGCCTCGAGCCGCGCAACGATGGCCTTGCCGATACTGCCTTCGCGTGCGGCACCGGTCACCAGTGCCTTGCGGCGGCGCGGGTCGGTCATGCGGATCTCCATTCGTCGGGAAGCGGCGCGGAATCGTCCCTCGCACCGGCGCAACGGCTTTCGATGTGGAACGCCGGATGGTCGCGCAATCGGAGGACGAGAAGCGCGGTCTGGATGCTCAATTGATGGGATGCGTCACCGGTGACGTCGAGTCCGGTGAAGGCGTGCACCCGCGATAACCGGAGTCGGACCGTGTTCTCGTGCACACCCAACTCGATGGCGGTGCGGCGCATCCCGCGATTCTGCTCGAACCAGACGGCGAGGGTGCGAATCAGTTCGGTCGACGCGGCGTCGTCGTCCAGGAGTGGGCCGAGCATGTCGTCGATGAAGTGCCGGATCGCCGAAACCTCGCCGTTCGCGAGGAAGAGCCGGGCCGGTCCCAGGTCGTCGACGGCGAGGACGCGGTGTCCCGTGCCGTGAGTGAAACGGTCGATGCAGCGCACCACCTCCCGCGCCTCCCGGTAGGCGCGGGCGAACGACTCGGGTTCGTACACCGACGACACCCCGGCGATCAGACCGCTCGCCGGGCTCAACTCGGCGGCCGCGGTCTCGAGGACCGACGTGATGCGCCCGACGACGGTGGGGGACGCGACCTGCGGTGGTGCCTCGATGAGCAGGAGGATTCCCTCTGATCCCCGCGTCGACAGTACCTCCAGGCCGAGGGCCCGCTCGGTGTACTCGGCGAGGGAACGGTCGAGATCCTCGGGCGCGCCCGAGGAATCGCGGACGTAGACCAGGGCGCGGTGTGCGCGGACGTTCACGCCGAGATACTCGGCGCCTGCCGCGAGATCCTTCCAGGCGCCGGAACCCCGGACGAGTTGCCGGGCGAAGTTCGACCGCGCGTTCCAGGCCACTCGGGTGATACGACGCTGGGTGAGGAACTGCGCTCCGATGCGGCGGGCGCAGCGCAATGTCACGTACTCGTCCGTCGGCTGGAACGGCGTGGGGTGTTCGTCCACGACCAGCCATCCGAGGTGTTCGCCGCGTTCGACGACGGCGCTGAGGAGCTTCCGCCGAGACAATCCGGTGCCGAGTTCGGCCGCCAGCAACACGGGGTCCGCGGTGGGCGGCGAGGTGACGGTGTGTCCACGCAGAATGTCCCGGAGTGGCGGGAACGTCGCCTGCCTGCTGGCCCCGGGCCGGGTGGACGCGACGGAATGCCCATGACGATCGAAGAGCGTCACCGTTTTTCCGGTGGTCTCCGAGCAGACCCGGACGATCGCGGACAGGCAGTCCACCGCGACGGCGGCGTCGTCGAGAAGTTCGTCGAACACGCTCAGCGGCAGGTGCTTACGGCCGGCGCGCTCGTCCGCGGTGGACATCGACGTCAGCGGTGATGCTCGAGGAGCAGCGCACGGACCGAGGCCGTGTGCTCGATGGCCGCTTCCATCGACGTGGTTGCCGGCACCAGGGTGATGTTGTCGGCGCCCGCCTCGACGAACGAGTTCAGCCACTCGGCCACCTGCTCGGGGGTGCCTGCGGGTGCGAGATGGCGGAACTTCTCGCGCGGCAATTGATAGAGCGCCTGCATCTTCTCGCCGACCAGTCGATCCGCGGTCTCGGCATCGGTGTCCAATCCACACCAGACGTTGACGCCGAACGAGTCGGGAGTGCGGTTCTGCTGCGCGGCCGCGTCGAGGATGGCGGCACGGGTTTCCGCGAAGCGTCTCGGTGTGCAGAAGATGCCGAGCCAGCCGTCGCCGTACCGGGCGGTCCGTCGGATGGCGGATTCGCCCCGGCCGCCGATCAGGATCGGGACCTGCGGTTGCGGCGGAGGCAGGATCCGCGCCCGGTCGAGGGTGAAGAACTCGCCGTGATGCGTCACTTCCTCGCCGGTGAGGACGGCGCGCAACACTTCGAGGGTCTCGTCGAGGCGACGGCCACGGGTGCTCGGATCGACCCCGCTGTTCGAGATCTCGGAGCGGTCCTCGCCGCCCACACCGGCACCGAGAACCAACCGGCCGGGCGCGATCTGCGACAGCGTCGCGATCTGCCGGGCGGCGAGCATCGGGTGCCGCAGTCCGAGCAGGTAGACACCGATGATCACCGACAGCGTGTCGTGGGTCGACAGCACCGATGTCGCCGAAACCATGCCGTCGAACCCGGTTCCGCCGTGGAAGCTGATGTGATCGCCGACGGTGATGTGGTCGAGACCCGCGTCCGCGGCGGAATCGAGAAGAAGCCGTCGATCGGCGGGTTTCGGCACGAGGAGTGCGTCGGTGACCGACAATCCCACTCTGATCGACACGCTGATCTCCTTTCATGCGAATGGACTGACCATAAACTTCTCACCCCTTCCGTGGCAAGGGCGGGGTGTGCATCGTGGTGCGTCAGGCCGCCGAGATTCCCCCGTTGACGCTGATCGCCTGTCCGGTGAGACGGCGCGCGGCCGGTGAGGCGAGGAAGACGGCCAGGGCGCCCAGGTCTTCGGATTCGGGAACGCCGAGATGCGCCTGCTGTGCCGCTTTGGCGAACAGTTTGGCGCTGAATCCGTCGGAGGTGATGCGTTCGGTCGATCCGGTTCCGTTGACGAGAGAGGGAGTCAGGACGTTCGCGCGAATTCCGCTCCGCTTGGCTTCGATGGCGAGGGTGCGAGTGAACATGATGATCGCCGCTTTCGCTGCCCCGATCACCGATTCGCCCGGCGTCGCGGTCTTTCCCGCGTCCGAGGCGACGTTGATGATCACGCCACCCCTCCTCGCCGTCATGTGAGGGACGATCTCGCTCGCGAGATACATGCACGGCAACGCGAGTTGGTTGAATGTCCTGGCGATGTCGTCGGTGGGGATGTTCGCGAAGAGTTCCGGCCGGACGTCGGGGGCCGTCGTGGAGACGAGGATGTCGACGCCGTCCAGGATCCGCTCGGCCTCGGATGCGATGTGCGCGGCGCCCTCCACCGTGGTCGCGTCGGCGGACAGGAAGTTCACGTCGCATGCCGAGTTGACGGACGAGATGTGCTCCCGGGCAGCCTCTCCGCGTTCCGCTCCTCGTCCGACGATCAGGATGCGCGGTGCCCCTGCCTCGGCCAGTCCCACAGCCGTCGCGAGGCCGATCCCGGCCGTGCCGCCTACGATCAGCGCACTGCTGTCCTTCAGTTCCTTCGGCGGCGCGATGTCTTGCGTACCCATTTGTGTACTCCTGTCAGAGGGTGATGTCAGAGGGAAACTGTGCCGCGGGCGAAGATGTCCTTCGCGATGATCCGCTTCTGGATCTCTGCGGTGCCGTCCGCGACGAGGTAGGCGGTGACATCGCGGTAGCGTTGCTGCAGGGGAGATTCCGTGGAGTAGCCGAGGTTTCCGTGGACTCGCATGGCGAACTCGATTGCGTTCTTGGCCACGACGGGCGGCCACCACTTGCTCATCGACGCCAGCGCAGTGTGCGGCTGGGCCGTTTCCCGGAGCCACAGTGCCCGATAGCAGATCCAGCGTGCACCCTCCAGATATGTTGCGTGTTCAGAGAATTGGAATGCGAGTCCCTGGTGCTCGGAGAGCGGCTGTCCGAACGTCTCGCGCTGCTGGGCGTATGCGGCGGCTTCCTCCAGGCTCTGCTTTGCGGCCCCGAGGCACATCAGACCGAGGGCTGCACGGCTGAAGTCGAAGTGGTCCATGACCGAGTGGAAGCCCCTGCCGAGTTCACCGACGAGGTGGGATTCGGGAATGAAGACATCCGACAGATGAATGCTTCCCCAGCCCAGCGGCAGGCAGCCCATGCCGGGCATGTGGCTGACGGTGACGCCTTCCGCGTCGAGCGGTACGACGAAGCAACTGACGCCCCGTGCGCGGCTCGATCCGGGCTCACGCGCATAGACGAGGGCCGCAGTGGCATTCATGGCCCAGGAGATGGCGGTCTTCTCGCCGCTCAGGCGCCATCCGCCCTCGACCGCCGTTGCGGTGGTGGTCAGTGCACTGGCATCGGACCCCGACCCGGGTTCGGTCAGGGCGATGGCGATGGTCTGCTCACCATTGATGAGGGGAGGGAGGTAGCGCTCCTGAATCTCGTCCCGGCACAGCGCCAGTTGGGAGGCGACAAGCCCGACCTGGACGGGCGCCGATGCCACGTTCACGTCGCCGTAGGCCAGGGTCTCGGTCGCGAGTCCGAGGAGGACCGGGTCTTCGGTGCCGGTGCCGCTGTGCTGTTCGGGCAGGCCGATCCCCAGC
>JBCEBZ010000356.1:0-14163 GCA_039206675.1 Rhodococcus sp. (in: high G+C Gram-positive bacteria)
CCCGGGAGGCGGCCGGGTTGGCGGCGAGGAACGCGATCGCCGCCGTCGCCGCGGCCGCCGGTGGCACCGCCGCCATCTCCCGGTGCCTGCGCATGAGCGTCTTCGTCGCCTGCGCCCCGGACTTCCGCGAACTGTCCGCGGTGGCCGACGGCGCGTCCGACGTGCTGGTCGAATGCCTGGGACCCGGCGCGCTGCCGGTGCGCAGTGCGATCGGCGTGTACGCCCTGCCGTCCGGCGCGCCCGTGGAGATAGAGCTCACAGTGGCCGTCTCGACATAGACCCGACGCGGGTCACCGGCGTATAAATACATCTTGTGTCTATGTTGTATTCCGCCGCGGAGCAGGCCTATCGCGAGGTCAAGGAGCTCATCCTGTCGGGCGGTCTGCCCGGCGGTGAGCTGATCAGCGAGGGCGAGATCGCCGGACGCATGGGTCTCAGCCGCACCCCGGTGCGCGAGGCCTTCCTCCGGCTCGAGGCCGAGGGCTGGATGCGGCTGTACCCGAAGCGGGGCGCGCTGGTCGTGCCCGTCGCCGACGGCGAGGCGGAACACGTGGTCGACGCCCGCCAACTCGTCGAGACGCACAGCGTCCGGCTGCTCGCCGACCAGCCCCGCACCCGGGAACTCCTCGTCGCCCGCCTGCGCGAGAACCTCGCGGAGCAGCGCGAGATCGCCGAGCGCGGCGACCTCGCCGCGTTCAGCGCCGCCGACGCCGACTTCCACCGGATGATCGTCGAGGCGGGCGAGAACCCGCTGCTCGCGACGTTCTACTCCAGCATTCGCGAGCGTCAGCGCCGGATGACGGCCCACTCGATCGCCCGTGACCCGGGACAGCTGCCCAGGATCATCGCCGACCACGAACGGCTGACCGAATTCGTCGCGGCGGGCGACGCCGCCGGCTTCGACGCCGCGGTGCTCGTCCACATGCGTCAGGTCCACGCCCTCAATCCGAGAGGAGTCGCGCGATGACGGTCGTCCGCGAATCCCCGATGGACGTGCCGGAGGCCCTCGCGTCGCCGCGCACCTGGCTGCTGGTGGCCGCGACCATGTTCGCGGTCGCGTGGGGCGGCAACGAATTCACGCCGCTCCTCGGCATGTACCGCGCCGACCACGGATTCTCCCCGGTCACGGTCGATCTGTTCCTGTTCGCCTACGTTCTCGGGATCGTGCCCGCCCTGCTCCTCGGCGGGCCACTCTCCGACCGGCTGGGACGACGGCCGATCCTGCTCCCGGCACCGTTCCTGACGGTCGCCGGCTCCGCGCTCCTGGCCCTCGGCGCCGACTCCGCGGCGATGCTCATCGTCGGCCGCGTCCTGTGCGGCGTCGCGCTCGGCCTCGGCATGGCCGTCGGCGGCAGCTGGGTGAAGGAGTTGTCGACCGCGCCCTGGGATCCGGCGGCCACGGACGGGGCGGGTGCGCGGCGGGCCGCGATGAGCCTGACCGGTGGATTCGGCCTCGGCGCCGGTGTCGCCGGTGTTCTCGCGCAGTGGGCGCCTCTGCCGAGCGTCCTGTCCTACGCCGTGCACAGCGCGATCGCCGTCGCCGCTGCCTTCGCACTGTGGCGGGCACCCGAGACCCGCGCGGCCCAGCCCGTCTCCGAACGAGTCTCGCTCGCGCGCGACCTCGCGATCCCGTCCGCCGCGCACAAGCGGTTCCTGTTCGTGATCGTGCCGCTCGCGCCGTGGGTGTTCGGCACGGCCGCCGCCGCCTACGCGGTGCTGCCGTCGCTGATGTCCCGGAACAGCGGCGGGCTGCCGCTCGCGTTCTCCGCCCTCATGTGCATGGTCGGTCTCGGGACGGGTTTCGCCATCCAGGCGCTCGGCCGCAGGATCGACACTCCGCACAATGCGCGCGCCGTCGTGGTCTCGCTCGCTGTCGTCGTCGTCGGAATGGGTTTCGCGTTCGTCGCCGCGTCCGCCCTGACCGTCCCGCTCGCGCTCGCCGCGGCCGTCGTGCTCGGCTGCGGATACGGCTTGGCCATGGTGTCGGGACTGCAGGAGATCCAGCGGATCGCGGGCCCGGACGACCTCGCCGGACTGACCGCGGTCTTCTACTCGCTGACGTACCTGGGGTTCGGGACACCCGTCGTGATGGCCTACCTGTCCGAGACGTTCCCGGCGGTGACGTATCCGCGAATGTTCGTCTTCGGCGCCGTCGCCGCGACGGGATGCCTTGCGCTCGCGGTTGGGAAGTGGCGGTCGCACCTCCCGAAGCCGGAGGGAACGGCAGATCACATCGGCGGCAGAATCTTCTCGCCGAGCCAGGAATCCCACAGCCTGCGGAGCGACTCGTCGGTGTAGTGGGCGGCCAGGTCGGTGAACTGCTCGCTGGTGACCGTGGAGTGGCGGTGGGCCAGAGTCCACTCACGGAGTAACGCGAAGAACTTGTCGTCGCCGAGCCGGCGCCGCAGAGCATGGAGTGTGAGAGCGCCGCGCTTGTAGACGCGGTCGTCGAACATCAGCTGCGGTCCCGGATCGGCGATCACCAGGTCCTGCGGTTTGCGGGCGAGGCCCTGATGCGCCTGAAGGGCGAGTTGGTGCGCCGAGTGTCCACCGGAATTCTCCGACCAGATCCACTCGGCGTAACAGGCGAAGCCTTCGTGCAACCAGATGTCCCGCCACTGGCCGAGTGTCAGGCTGTTGCCGAACCACTGGTGGGCCAGTTCGTGCGCCACCAGACGTTCGGCCCAGCGCCTGCCGGTGCAATGGTTGGCGCCGAAGATGGACAGTCCCTGCGCCTCGAGCGGGATCTCCAACTCGTCGTCCGTCACGACCACCGTGTAATCGGCGAACGGGTAGGGGCCGAACAACCGGGAGAACACGTCCATCATCTGGGGCTGCCGGCCGAAGTCCACGTCGAACGACGTCCGCAGCCGCGGCGGGTGGACGGCGAACATGGGAACTCCGCCGGATCCGAAACTGCGGCGCTCGTACGGCCCGATCTGGATGGTGGCGAGGTAACTCGGCATCGGCTCGGTCTGCTCGTACACCCACGTCGTCTGACTCGCCCGGGTCTGCTTGCTCACCAGCGCGCCGTTCGCCACCGTGTAATACGGCGAATCGGTCGTGATCGCGATGCGGTAGCTGGCCTTCGAGCTGGGATGGTCGTCGCACGGGAACCAGGACGCCGCTCCGTTGGGCTGACTGGCGACGAGTGCGCCCTCCGACAATTCCTCCCACCCGACCTCACCCCACATGCTGCGGATCGGTTTCGGTGAACCCCCGTACTGGACGGTGAGCACGAGGGCGCCGCCCGCGGGGATCTTCTGCGCGGGCGTGATGATCAGCTTGCCGTTGCGGTGCAGCCACTTCGTGTTGCGGGAACCGTTGGTCGTGACCTTCGTGACGTGCAGGTTGGCCGCCAGGTCCAGGGCGAACCGGGAGCGGGCGCCGGTCGTGACCGCGGTGATCGTGGCCTTGCCCGCCAGCCGGTTGCTGTGGACCTTGTACGTGAGGTCGAGTTCGTACCGGGACACCCGGTATCCGCGATTGCCGTTCTGGGGGAGGTACGGGTCGACCGGCTCGTCCATCCCCTTGTCGGACTTCACGTGGCCGCCCAGGGGGCGATCGGGTTGCCCTGCCACCGAGTGGACGGCGGCACGGTGTCGCCGCGCATGACGAGGGAGGCCGGTCCGACCGTGCCGCCTTCGCCGATCCGGGCGGCGGGCAGCGCGACACAGTGGGGACCGAGGGTGGCTCCGGCTCCGAGGATGACGGTGTCCATGGACATGATCCGATCATGGAACAGGTGAGTCTGCACCACGCACCCCCGTTCGACGGTCGCCCCGTCGCCCAGCGTCACCAGATCGGCCTCGGGGAGCCAGTACGTTTCACACCACACACCCTTGCCGATGGTGGCGCCGAGGCCCCGCAACCAGACGTTCAGGACGGCGGTGCCGGTGGCGGCGCGGGCGAACCAGGGTGCGGCGACGGTCTCCACGAATGCGTCCGACACCTCGTTCCGCCACACGAACGAACTCCACAGCGGGTGCTCGATCTTCCCGATCCGGCCCACCACCAGCCACTTCGCGATCACGGAGATCAGTCCGGCTGCCGCACCCGCGACGAGCAGCACGACCCCGCTGGCCAGCGCCGCGAGCCAGAAACCGACGCGGCCGGCCATCACCTCCAGTGCGAACAGCACACCGAGCCCGATCCCGAACGTCACCATCACGGGAAGGAGACGGCACGTTTCGACGACGGCACGAGCGACCTTGAGCCGGAACGGCGGACGGAACGTGCGGGAGGCGTCGGTGTCGCCGGGCGCCCGGCGGAGGCGGACGGGGGGACTGCCCAGCCAGGAGGAACCGGATTTCGCCTTCGACGGCGTGGCCGAGAGCACCGCGACGAGACCGTTCTTCGGGACCCGCCGGCCCGGACCGGTCATGCCGGAGTTGCCGAGGAACGCGCGCTTGCCGACCTTCGCGTGTTCGATGTGCATCCAGCCGCCGCCGAGTTCGTAACTCGCGATCATCGTGTCGTCGGCGAGGAACGCGCCGTCCGCCACGGTGGTGAACTTCGGCAGCATGAGGACCGTCGACGCTTCGACGTTCTTGCCGATGCGGGCGCCGAGCAACCGCAGCCATCCCGGTGTCAGCAGGCTCGCGTACAGCGGGAACAGGAACGTGCGGGCGGAGTCCATGAGCCGTTCGGTGGCCCACACCTGCCAGCCGATGCGACTGCGGACCGGGTGGTAGCCCTCACGCAATCCGATGGACAGCAGCCGGACGGCCACGACCGTGAGGACGGCGAACACGGCGAGGCTGACGAGCGTCGCGGCGGGAAGGATCACCAGCGACTGGAGGACGGCCGCCCCGATCGTGCCGGCGTCGCGGATCCACCACCCGATGATGACGATGCCGGCGACGAGGGCGAAGATCGGCAGTCCGGCGATGAGCATCGACGTCACACCGAACGCGGGAACCCAGTAGGACGCGCGGCGCGGGGTCTCCTCGGGCCACGGGTGGACGGCCTTGCCGACCTTGACCGCCGGCGAACCGGCCCAGTGCTGATTGGCCTTGACCCGTCCGAACACGGCGGAACCGGCCTCGACCTCGGCGCCCCGCCCGATGGTCGCGCCGGGCACCAGCGTGGACCGGGCACCCACCGAGGCTCCCGGACCGATCTTGATCGCACCGATATGCACGACGTCGCCGTCCACCCAGTGCCCGGACAGATCGACCTCGGGTTCCACGGAGCAACCGTCGCCGAGTTCGAGCATGCCGGTGACCGGCGGGAGCGTGTGCAGGTCGACGCCCTTGCCGACGTCGGCGCCGAGCGCCCGCGCGTAGTAGAGCATCCACGGTGCGCCGGACAGGTTCGCGGCGCCGCTGGCCTCGGTGAGGCGCAGAGCCACCCACAGTCTCAGGTGTTCGCTGCCCCCGCGGGGATACGTTCCGGGCTCGAGTCCGCGCAGCAGGATCCGTGCGCCGAGCACCGAGATCGCCATCCGCCCGACCGGGCTGATGAACGCGAAGAACGCGAGCAGAATCCACCACCACGACACGGTGGGCGCCCAGGGCACGCTGGTGAACCAGGAGAAGACGTTGTTCGCGATGGCCAGCCACGTCACCCACTGCAGGCCCGTGAGCGTGGTCAGCGGGACCGTGGCCGCGATCTGCGCGAGCTGGCTACGCCGCGGGGTCGGGGTGACGGTGCGGGGTTCGGCGGCCTCGATCGGCGCCAGCTCGTCGAGGTATTCGGCGAGTGAACCGAGCCGCGGATGGTCGTAGAGTTGCGCGACCGTCACTTCGGGGAACCGTTCGCGCAGCGCCGTGACCAGCTGGGCGGCGGAGAGGGATCCGCCGCCGAGTTCGAAGAAGTCGTCGTCGGTCCCGGTGATCTCGGCGCCGAGAATCGACGTCCACAACTCGGCGACCCATGCCGTCGTGCCCTCGAGGCCCAGCTTCTCCGCGGCGTCGTCGACGCCCGGCGGCGGCCAGGGAAGTGCGTTCCGGTCGACCTTGCCCGACGTGCGGGTGGGGAGTTCGTCGACCAGCACCAGCCGCGGGACCAGCGCAGCCGGGAGCTGCTCGGTGAGTGTGGTGTGCGCGGCCTTGAGGTCGAAGTCGGGGTTGGTGCTGGCCAGGTAGCCGACGAGGATCTGGTGACCGGCACCGGTCCGGCGCACGGCCGCCGCCGCGCCGCCGACGCCGGGGAGGTTCTGCAATGCGTTGTCGACCTCGCCCAGCTCGATCCGCCTGCCGCCGAGTTTCACCTGGTCGTCGGCGCGGCCCTGGAACAGCAGTCCGCGGCGGTCGAGGCGGACCAGGTCGCCGCTGCGGTACGCCCGATCCCAGCCGAGGGTCGGCATCGGGGCGTACTTCTCGGCGTCCTTCGCCGGGTCGAGGTACCGGGCCAGGCCGACACCGCCGATGACCAGTTCGCCGACCTCACCCTCGGGCACGGTTTCGCCTGCTGCGTCGACGACGGCGAGATCCCAGCCGTCCAGCGGGAGGCCGATGCTGACCGGGCTCCGGCCGTCCATCAGGGCGCCGCAGGCCACGACCGTCGCCTCGGTGGGCCCGTACGTGTTCCACACCTCGCGACCGTCGACGGCGAGGCGTTCGGCCAGTTCGGGCGGGCAGGCCTCGCCACCGAAGATCAGCAGGCGCACGGCCTCGAGGGCTTCGGCGGGCCACAGCGACGCGAGGGTCGGCACCGTCGAGACGATGCTGACGTCGCGTGCGACGAGCCACGGGCCGAGATCCATGCCGCTGCGCACCAGCGACCGGGGTGCGGGAACGAGGCAGGCGCCGTGACGCCACGCCAGCCACATCTCCTCGCAGGACGCGTCGAACGCCACCGACAGTCCGGCGAGCACCCGGTCGCCGGGCCGGATCGGGTCCTCCTGCAGAAACATCCGGGCCTCGGCGTCGACGAACGCGGCCGCGTTGCGGTGGTTCACCGCGACACCCTTGGGGGTGCCGGTGGAGCCGGAGGTGAAGATGATCCAGGCGTCGTCGTCGACGGTCGGGGGGCGGGCGCTCGGCGATTCTTCCCGGTCGGGGGCGGTGCCCGCGGTGATTCCGCTACCGGTCACCACGCACCGGACCTGCGCCTCGCCGAACACGAGTTCGGCGCGTTCTTCCGGGTCGTCCGCGTCGACCGGCACGTAGGCGGCGCCGACGGCGAGGGTCGACAGGATGGCGACGTACAGGGAGCACGACCCGGACGGCATGCGGATCCCGACGCGATCGCCGGCCCCGACTCCCGATTCGGCGAGGACGCCGGCGGTCTGCCGGATCTCCTCGAGCAGTTCCTGGTACGTCAGCGACGTGGTGCCGTCGTCGATCGCGGGGGCTTCGGGGTTCGCCTCGGCCGTCGCGAACAGGATGTCGACGAGGGTGCGCGGCGCCGGTGCGAATTCACGGCGGAGGAATTCCCGGGGTATACGGAGCGACAGGTCCGAATCCGTCGGCGACTGGAGAGACAATCCAGGATTCCTTCTCTGAGCGGTGGTGGTGCGTACGGCTCGTTATCTCACGATCAAGTGGCCAGATGGTGAACAGTTGGTGTTCGGTAGTGCTCCTTCGACCATTCTTCACCCGCAGTTGCCGGTTTCTCGCCGCGCATGTAGAAGTTCGCTCCCTTTCTTCGTCGTCTGGTCAGAGGGAGCACCCGAGTTCCCTCGAATCGAGGAAGGATGACCCCATGTACTACCTGGCATTGCTGGCGGGCGAGGAGAACGCCACCGAGTGGGGACCGGACAGTCCGGAGTTCGCTGCTGCGATGGGACGCCATCAGGCGTTCTGGGAAGGGGCGGGCTCCGCGCTCGTCGGCGGTGGGGCGCTGTACCCCAGCGCGGAGGCGGCGACCATCCGGAACGAGGACGGCCGCGCGCTGATCACGGACGGTCCGTTCGCGGAAACGGCGGAGGTGATCGGCGGCTTCTATGTCCTCCAGGGTTCGGACCTGGACGAGGTGCTGGAGCACGCGCGCCGCATCCCGGAGGCCTCCGAGGGGTCCGTCGAGTTGTGGCCGATGGTCGAGTGGATGCCCGTGACCGATCAGAAGGGCTGCTGGCTGGCGCTGCTCCGCGAACCGGTGGCGGCGGCCGTGTCGCCGGGTACGCCTCGATGGGACGAGGGGATGGCCGAGCACGAGCAGTTCGGTCGCGTCGCCGGGTCTGCGGTCCGCGGCGGCGGAGCCCTGTATCCGCCGGACTCCGCGACGACGATCCGCGTCCGGGACGGGGAACTTCTGCTCACCGACGGCCCCTTCGCCGAGACCGCGGAGGTCGCGAACGGTCTGTACGTGCTGGCCGCCGACGACCGGGAGAGCGCGATCGCGCTGTCGGCGAAGATCCCGGTGTCGCCGAAAGGCTGCATCGAACTGCGGCAGATCGTCGCCGACGCGGAGTGATGGACGGCGACACTCTGGGCCGCGTCTTCCGGGAGGAGTCCGGGCGGGCGCTGGCCACCGTGGCACGGATGGTCGGCGACCTGTCCCTCGCGGAGGACGCGGTGCAGGAGGCGTTCGCCGAGGCGATCCGCAGCTGGCCGGATTCGGGTCTGCCGAACAACCCGGGCGCCTGGATCACGACCGTCGCCCGCAACCGGGCGCTGGACCGGTTGCGCAGGGAGTCGCTGCGCGGCGACAAGGAGCACGATGCGGCGCGGCTCGTTCCGCCTCCGGACGAGGAAGAGGTGTGGCCGGTGCGTGACGACCAGTTGCGGCTCATGTTCACGTGCTGCCATCCCGCGCTGTCCCCGGAGTCGCAGGTGGCGTTGACGCTGCGGTTGGTGGCCGGGCTGAGGCCGGCGGAGATCGCCCGGTTGTTCCTCGCCCCGGAACCGACCGTGTCCCAACGGCTCAGCCGCGCCAAGGCCAAGATCCGGACGGCGGGGATCCCGTTCCGGGTTCCGCCCGACCATCTGCTCCCCGAGCGCATCCCGCAGGTGCTCGCCTGCATCTATCTGGTGTTCACCGAGGGGTATTCGGCCACGTCCGGTGACACCGCGATCCGGGACGAACTCTGCGAGGAGGCGCTGCGGCTCGGCCGGCTGTTGTGCGAACTGATGCCGGACGAGGGCGAGGCGTGGGCGCTGACGGCGCTCATGCTGTTCCACGACAGCAGGCGGTCCGAGCGCACCGACGACGCCGGCGATCTCGTCCCCCTCGAGGACCAGGACCGCGGGCGGTGGGACCGGGCGAAGATCGCGGAAGGTGTCGTGTGCCTGCGAGCCGCTCGGCGCCGGGGCGGCGGTCCGTACGGCGCGCAGGCCACGATCGCCGCCGCCCACGCGACGGCGCCGGACTGGGAGGCCACCGACTGGGACGCGGTCGTCGCTGGATACGACGAACTCGCCGCGTACGGAGACTCACCCATAATTCGTCTCAATCACGCTGTCGCAGTAAGTTACCGGGACGGACCCGACGCCGGACTCGCCGAGGTCGACGCGCTCGCCGGGGAGCCGAGGCTGACGCGGACGCACACCCTGCACGCCACCCGCGCCGACCTGCTGCGCCGAGCGGGCAGGCCGGCGGAGGCGAGCGTGGAATACCGCGCCGCGATCGGACTGGCGGCGAACGAACCGACCCGGCGTTTCCTGACTCGACGGCTCACGGAAGTCGACGGCGAAACCGGTGCCCGTCAGATCCGCCCGCGAGGCTGATGCTGGGTGATGCAGTGGATACCGCCGCCCCGCGCGAAGATCTGCCGGGCGTCGACGGTGACGACGCGACGACCCGGGTAGACGCTCGACAGGATGTCGCGGGCGAGGGCGTCGTGGGGGTCGTCGAAGCCGCACGCGATGACGCCGCCGTTGACGACGAGGTGATTGATGTAGCTGTAGTCGACCCACCCCTCCTCGTCACGCAGGACGGTCGGCGCGGGCACCTCGACGATCCGCAACGGCGCGCCGGACCGGTCACGGCTGTCGGAGAGCACCTTCAGGATCTCGGCGGTCACCTCGTGGTCGGGGTGGGACGGGTCGCGCTGGCAGTGCACCAGCACGACCCCCGGCGCGGGAAGGGCCGCGACGATGTCGACGTGCCCCTTGGTGCCGAACTTCTCGGAATCCCGTGTCAGGCCGCGCGGCAGCCAGACGACGTGCTCGGCGCCGATCGTGCGCGCGAGTTCCGCCTCGACACCCGCCGCGTCCAGGTCGGGGTTGCGCAGCGGGTCGAGTTGCACCGTCTCGGTGACGAGCACGGTGCCGTGGCCGTCTGCCTGGATGCCGCCGCCCTCGTTGACCATCGACGACGGGACCGGCCGGGCCCCGGACCACCGGGTGACGGCCGCGCCGATCGACCGGTCGTGTTCCCAGGTGGCCCACTCCTGTTGTCCCCAGCCGTTGAACGTCCAGTCGACGGCGCCGAGGCGGTTCTCCTCGTCGAGGACGAACGTGGGACCGATGTCGCGCATCCAGGCGTCGTCGAGGGGTGCCTCGACCACGTCGATGTCCGGGGACAGGTACCGCCCGGCGACGTCGCGGTCCGCCGGATCGACGACCATGGTGACCGGTTCGAATTCGGCGATCGCGTGGGCGACGGCGGTCCACGCGGTCCGCGCCTCGTGGGCGTCTGCCTCCGTCGCGGTCATCGACGCCCCGAGGGGCGGGAACGCCATCCACACCCGCTCCTGCGGTTCGGTCTCGCTGGGCATCCGCCAGGTCATGACCGGGTCTCCGCGGCGGCGACCGTCGACGGAAGACCGTGGGGGTGCTCGTGGTCGACGGGGTCCGTGAGGCGGGTGTACGTGTCCGGCCTGCGGGTGGTGAGGAACGGGAAGAGGTCGAGCCAGTCCTTGCGCTGGTCGAGGTCGAGGTCGGCCACCAGCACCGCTTCCTCGTCGCGGGGAGCGGACACCAGCACCCGGCCGTACGGGTCGGAGATGAACGAGGAACCGTAGAAGTCGATCCCGCCCTCGTTGCCGCAACGGTTCGGGACCACCATGAATGCGCCACTGGTGATGCCGTTTCCGACGATCACGTGCTGCCAGATCGGCTGGGTGTCGAACGCGGGGAAGCTCGGCTCCGACCCGATCGCGGTGGGATAGACGAGGATCTCCGCGCCGCCGAGCGAGTACATGCGGGACACCTCGGGGAACCACTCGTCCCAGCACGTCGGCAGTCCGAGGGCGGCGCCGCCCAGTTCGGCCGGCCGGTAGACGGGATAGGCGTCGTCGGCGGGGCCGCCGCGGAAGTAGGTGTCCTCGTAATACCCGGCGCTGACGGGGATGTGCAGCTTGCGGGTCCGGGAGAGCAGCTCACCGGACGGGGCCACGAGGATGGCGGTGTTGAAACCGAGACCGTCCGGGCCGTCGGCCTTCTCGTACAGCGAGGCGTGGACGCAGACCCGATGTCGGGCAGCGGCGGCGGCCGCGAAGCTGTAGGTGGGCCCGGTCGTCAGGTCCTCGGCGTCGCGCCCGGGTGTGCCGGTCGCGCGGACGTCGGCAGGGTACTTCGACAGCGTGAGTTCCGGCAGGAACACCACCGCCGCGCCGAGGGCCGCGGCCTCGCCGATCGCGTCGGTCAACCCGGTGCGCAGTGCATCCGCGTCGGCGCGCCAGCGGTGCTGCACCAACCCGACCCGCAGCGGAGTGCGGGCGGATGCCGTCGAACGTGCGGGGGAGGAGGGTGCGGGCAGCGCGGTGATCGTGCGAATTGTCATGGTTTTTCCTTCGTTCTGGTTGTGACGGGGTTGTCGGTGGTGCGGTCGCTGGGCTCGGACATCACGACGTCGATCGCGCCGAGCAGATGGGAGCGGGCGTCCTCGGTGGTGATCTCCTTGCAGAGCCACCGCCCGGACAGTCCCTCGACGAGGGCGGTCATCGTGACCGCGGTGCGCCGGGGGTCGAGCGAGCGGGAGATCTCGCCGGTGAGTTGTGCCTGCGTGATCGCGTCGGCGATCTCCGACACCCACGCCGCGGTGGTCCGCGCGAGGGGCTCCCGCAGCGCCTCCTCGTACACGGCGGAGGCGCGTAACTCGTTCCAGGCCAACGAGTTCTCCACGACCTCGGGACGGTCCTGGATCTCCCCGAGGAGCGAGCGGGTGAGCCGGTCGCGGGCGGAGTCCGCGGACCCCTCGCCCTCGCTGCGGTAGGCCCGGGCACGGTCGTTGATGTAGTTCAGGGCGGCCTCGAGAAGGCCGATGCGATCCTTGAAGTGGTAGTACAGCAGTCCCGGCGACACGCCCGCGACCTCCGCGACATCGTTGACGCGCAGCCCGCGGATACCTCGCTGGGCGATGGCCGTTGCGCTGGCCTTCAGGATCGCGTCGCGTCGTTCGCTCATCGGTGAATCTCCTTCGGTTCGTGCCGTCTCAGGGTGTCGGCGCCTCGGCCGGGGCCACACGTTCGGGCCACAGTCGCAGCGCGACGAGGTAGCCGGCCACGGCGATGACCGACGATCCGACAAGACTGACATCGACACCGTGCGCGACGTCGGCAAGGGGTCCGGAGTACAGCGACGTGTCGACGGCGAGAACGCCGAACACGGACCCGGCCGCCCAGGGGATGACGGCGCGCAGGTTCCAGCCGCCGGTGAACCAGTACCGTCCGCCTTTCCGGCCCAGGTTGAAGACCTGGAGATCGACGGCGTCGTACTGCCCGCGCCGCGCCACCAGGAAGCCGGCGACGTTGATCGCCACCCAGGGAGCCGCGAAACCGTTGAGCACCAACGTCATCGCGGTGATGGAATCGACGGCGTCGACGACGAAGACTCCGATGTAGAGCAGTGCCACGGCGAGCGCCGACGTGATCAGCGTGGTGTGAACGCGTCGCAACCGGGGAATCAACGCCTCCAGGTCGAGTCCGCTGGCGTAGACGTTGAGAACGCCCTGCCCGAGGCCGCCCGCGAGGGCGACGAGGACGATCGGCAGCACGTACCAGCCGGGGGCCTCCGCGACCAGGTCGGCGACGTAGGAGTCGCTGAGGGTGGTGAACGTCGACGCGGTGAACGACCCGAACGCCGCGGTCAGGAACAGTCCGAAGAAGATGCCGGCCATCGTGGCCGCGACGATCGAACGGTCGCTGAACCGCACCCGGGAGATCCGCCTGCTGTAGTCGCCCAGAGTCGGGGCGTAGGACAGCGGACCGCCGACGGCGAGGACCACGGCCAGGATCCAGGTCGGCCAGAATCCGCCGAGAAGGTAGTCGCCGCTGCCCGCTCCGCCGTCGAAACGGCCACCGAACGCGAAGACCCCGAGCAGGAGCAATGCGGCGACGACGGGCAGCACGAACTTCTGGAGCGCGACCACCGTGCCGTGGCCGAACAGCGCGACGGCCACGATCTCGGCGGCGATGATCCCGTATCCGAGGGCGAGCATGCCGTTGTCGACCGGTGTGCCGAACAGGCGGTGCGAGGCGGCGACCAGTGCGTCCCCCGACGTCCAGACCGCGATCGCCGCGTACGCGAGGGCGAACAGGAGGGTGAGCCCCGAGCCGATCATCCGCCCACTCACCCCGAAGTGCGCACCACTCGACACGGTGTTGTTCGTGCCGGTGCGCGGACCCAGCAGCGACAGGGGGGCGATGAGGAGCGTGCCGAGCCCGATGCCGACCGCGCTCGCCGCCACCGCGCTGCCGAAGCTGAGCCCGAATGTGATGGGGAGCCAACCGAACACGATCACCGAGAACGCCAGATTGCCGCCGAAGAACACCGCGAGCATGTTGAGCGGTCGCGAATCGCGTTCCGATTCGGGGATGTACTCCACGCCGATCGTCTCGACGTGTCCGAACCGGTCCTCCGGCGGGGAGGGAGCGGTGTCGTCGAGGGGCGTCGTCGGGTCGAGATTCGTGGACACTGCGGACCTCACTTTCGGGGGCGGAGGTGACCGTCATCACGTCCTGTTGGACACTGAAGATATTCCAAACTGAAAATTCAGTCAAGATCGGTGAGCGACGGGCGCGGCCTCGTCGAAATCCTGGAGTGTGCGCTAGGTCGACAGTTCGGGGAGGGGTGGCAGTGGCCTGGCGGCGACGTCGCGGGCCTCGTCGGGGAGGACGCCGACCATGCACAGCATCGCCTGAGCGAAGACTTCGTCGGCACCGTCCTGCGTATGCGCGGACACGACGTGATGCAGCGTCGACAGCAGGGCGCCGAATACGCACGCGGTGGCGATCTCCACGTCGGGAATCGTGAATCGTCCACTGTCGACGCCCTTGCGCAGGTCGCGGGCGGCCCGGGGGCCGAGGATGTCGATGAGCTTGGGGTGGGCCAC
>JBCEBZ010000357.1:0-14101 GCA_039206675.1 Rhodococcus sp. (in: high G+C Gram-positive bacteria)
GCGGCCCGCGTTCGGGATCGAACCACCGGTCGATGTGCGCCCAGTGGTAGGGGTGCGTCATGTACGGCCCGGACAGTCCACCCAGGTCGGCGTACTCCTGCTCCCAGACGTGGGTCCACCGTGCGGAACCGGCCGAGTCGTGCACCCGGCTCAGCTGCGACGTCCCGATGGTGCGGATGTAGTCCGGCATCGCCCGCGTCTCGGATTCGAACTGCTCCACCACCGCCGGGTCGGCAGAGTCGTCGACCGAGACGAGGAGCGTCCGGTACACGGCCGGTTCGAAGACCCGTGCGGCGGGAGTTTGCACGCCCGCGTAGCCGACGCTGTCGACGTGCCCGACCTCGGGGACGGACAGCTGCTCGGCGACATCGGGTTCGACAGCACGCCAGTCGGATTCGTCGTCGAACTGAAGATGCGCCAGCACGTCGCCGCCGTTGATGCCGCCGGGCAAGGTCGGTGTCACGAGAACGCGCCGGGTGCGAGGGGCCGCGACCTTGCGCAGCCTGACGGCCAGCGACGCGGCGGCGGAGCCGTCCTCGTCGGCGACGAGATGAATCAGCTTGGTCACCTTAAACATCGGTCGCGGCCTCCACGTCCCCGGGCGAGCAGGAGACGGTGCGCCGCCGGGTGGTGAGAATCTCGTCGGCGTCCTCCCACCAGCGGAGAACCTCCGCATCGTGGCGTGCGAGAAGACTCTGCCGCCACCACTCTCGAGCACCGCGCAGGGTCCAGCTGACACTCACGGTGTTCGACTGGTCCTCGAGCCATACCGGCGGGGAGACGAGCACGCGATCGAGGGTCAGGCCGCGCGCCATCGCCCCGGGCGCATAGCGTTCCAGGTAGGCGGCGAGAAACGCGTGCGCCCGACCGGGCTTCACCACCATCTCGTCGACGATGTACACGATCGGCTCGGCCGCAACCATCAGCGCTCCCTTCTTCCCGCTACCAGGACGGTAGGGCGAAGAAGGGAGCGCGTCACAGAGCGGCGTCCGCCCAGCGGGAGGAGACGCTAGTTCGCCGCGGCCGCGAGTTGCTCACGCAGCGTCGTCTTGAGGATCTTCCCGGCCGCCGAGGTAGGCAACTGCTCGACCACCACCACGTCGCGGACCTTCTTGTACGGCAGCACCCGCTCGGCGACGAACGCGGACACCGCATCCCCGTCGATGTGCGCACCCGGCGTCGGCACCACGAACGCCACCGGCTCCTGGCCGACGCTGCCGGCTTCCCGGCCGACGACGGCGGCGGAGGACACGTCGGGGTGCGAGACGAGGATCTCCTCCAGCTCACGCGGATACACGTTGTAGCCCTTGTAGATCAGCATGTCCTTCGTGCGGTCGCAGATGAACAGGTACCCGTCCTCGTCGAGGTAGGCGATGTCGCCGGTGTCGAGCCAGCCGTCGACGTACTGCTGTGCCGTGATCTCCGGATGGTTCAGGTAGCCGTCCGTGACCTGCGGTCCGCGGACCCACAGCTTGCCGCGGGCGCCGGCGTCCAGTAGGGCACCGGAGTCGTCCTGGGCGCGGATCTGCACCTCGGTGTCGAAGACCGGCAGCCCCACGCTGCCGATCTTGTAGGCGACGGCGCCGGTCAGCGGTGCGGAGGCGACCAGACAGGTTCCCTCCGTGAGCCCGTACCCCTCGACGACGCTCGCCGACGGGAAGGCCCGGCCCAGCGCCTCCAGGGTCACGTGATCGATCGGCGCCGCACCCGAGGAGACCACCCGCACCGAACCGGTGTCCCGGGTCGCGGCGTCGGGATGGGTGGCGACGGCGTGCCACATCGCCGGGCTCCCGGTGATGTAGGTGGCGCGGTGCGTCTCGATCAACTCCAGCATCCGGCCGGGCTCGAAACGTCCGGCGAACACCTGCGTCGCCCCGCACAGCAGGAGGAACGACAGGTTGATCAGGGCGTGGGCGTGGAACAGCGGCGACACGACGACGGTCGCTCCGCCGCCCGGCACCACACCGCGGTCCCCGAGACTCTCGACGGGACGCAGTTCGATGCCGCCGTCGGCGGTGGCCCGCACCTCGTGGCCCGCTCGCCACGCGATCATCTGGGTCACGTTGGCGACGACGTTGCGGTGGAGCACCCGCACCCCTTTCGACACCCCGGTGGTCCCGCCCGTGTAGGCGAGGTGGGCGACGTCGTCCCCGGACACCTGCGGAGTGAAGGGCCCGGGGGCGTACCCGGACACGAACTCGTCGAATCCGAACTGGCCGCGACCCCTTCCTGCGGCAAGTCCGGCCACCACGGTGGTGCCCTCCGCGGCCTCGGTGAGCGTGCCCAGTTGCCCGGGCGCGGTGACGGCGGCGATCGCGCCGGTGTCGACGATCTGCGCGCGCAGACCGGGGGCGGGTTGCAGCGGGTTCACCAGGGTGACGGTCGCACCGGCCCGCAGCGCGCCGTAGTAGGCCACGACGAATTCGATGCAATTGCCGAGGTGCAGGAGCACCACGTCGCGCTCGGTCACGCCCGCATCCCGCAACGCGGCGGCGAACGCCCCCGACCGCCGGTCGAGTTCGCGGTAGGTGCATACGGTGTCGCCGTCGACCACCGCGGGCCGGTCGCCGTACAGGCGTGCCATGCCGGGCGGGAACGCCGCCATCGTCAGTTCCGGGTAGTGCAGTGCCGGTGCAGGGTTGTTCACGTTCGGTCCTCTGTTCGTCAGCGAGGTGCCATGCGGATGGCGCCGTCCAGGCGGATGGTCTCGCCGTTGAGGTAGCCGTTCTCGAGGATCTGGCAGGCGAGCTGCCCGAACTCGCTGGGCTTGCCCAGACGCGACGGATTGGGCACCGACTTCTCCAGCGACGCGCGCACGTCCTCGCGGAGCCGGGCGAGGAGCGGGGTGTCCATGATCCCGGGCGCGATGGTGCAGACCCGGATGCCTCGGCTGGCGAGGTCCCGGGCCGCGGTCACGGTCATGCCCACGATGCCGGCCTTGGATGCGGTGTAGTTGATCTGGCCGATCTGGCCTTCGAATGCGGCGACGGACGCCGTCAGCACCACAGCGCCGCGCTCGCCGTCGACCTCCTCCTGCCGCGCCATCCGCTCCGCCCCGAGGCGCAGGGCGTTGAACGAGCCGACGAGGTTGAGCCGGATCACGAACTCGAAGTCCTCGACCGAGCCGGCCTTGCCGTCGGAGTCGAGGATGCGCATCCGGCGTCCGGCGCCCGCGCAGTGCACGAGGCCGCGCAGTCCGCCGCGCTCGTCGGCGACGTCGAGTGCGGCCGCGAACTGCTCGGAATCGGTCACGTCGGCGGGCGCGAACTGCGCGGCGCTGCCCAGTTCCTTCGCCGCCGCCTCGCCGTCGGAGTTCGGCAGGTCGATGAGCGTGACCTGAGCGCCCGCGTCGACGAGGCGGCGTGCTGTCGCGAGCCCGAGACCGGACGCGCCGCCGGTGACGGCTGTCGAGATTCCCTTGAGTTCCATCGTGCGTGTGTTCCCTTCGAAAAGTGTTGTCGGATCAGAGAAGTTCGAGGATGGTGGCGTTGGCGAGGCCACCCGCCTCGCACATGGTCTGCAATCCGTACCGAATGCCGTTGTCCCGCATGTGGTGGACGAGGCGGGTCATGAGAATCGCCCCGGAACCGCCGAGCGGGTGACCGACCGCGATGGCGCCGCCGAGCGGGTTGAGCCGATCGGTCGCGGCGCCGGTCTCCGCCTGCCACGCCAGCGGAACGGGAGCGAACGCCTCGTTCACCTCGAACGCGCCGATGTCGTCGATCCTCAGCCCCGAGCGCGACAGTGCCTTCTCCGTCGCCGCGATGGGTCCGGTCAGCATGATCACCGGGTCGTCGCCCGCGACGGCGCACGTGTGGATGCGGGCCATCGGGGTCAGGCCCAGTTGGGCGGCCTTCTCGCTCGTCGTGACGAGCAGAGCGCCCGCGCCGTCGGAGATCTGCGAGGAGTTGCCGGCGTGGATCACGCCGTCCTCCTTGAAGACGGTCTTCAGCTTGCCGAGCGACTCGAGTGTGCCGCCGCGGCGGATGCCCTCGTCCCCGGCGAGGACGTCGGAGAGCGGTGCGAGTTGCCCGTCGAATGCGCCGCGATCCGCGGCGTCGGCCGCGAGTTCGTGCGATCGCAGCGCGTACTCGTCGAGCGCCTGACGGGACAGTCCCCACTTCTCGGCCATCATCTCGGCACCGGTGCCCTGGCTGAACCCGCCGACGCCGTACCGGTCGAGGACGGCCGCCGGGAAGTGCTCGCCGTTCGTGCTCGCGCTGCCCATGGGAACCCGGCTCATCGACTCCACACCACCGGCGACGACGATGTCCTCGTGGCCTGCGATGACGGTGGCGGCGGCGAAGCTCACGGCCTGCTGGCTCGATCCGCACGCCCGGGTGAGGGTGGTGCCCGGCACCGATTCGGGCCAGCCGGCGGCGAGCACGGCGGTGCGGGCGACGTTGCCCGCCTGCTCCCCCACCTGGCTGACACAGCCCCAGACGACGTCGCCGATCTGATCCGGGGAGAGTCCGGTGCGCGCCGCGAGGGCCTCGAGGACGTGCGCCGACAGATTGGCGGGATGGATTCCGGACAGGGAACCGCCACGCCGCCCGATGGGCGTGCGGACGGCGTCGACGATCACTGCATCGCGCATGGTGTGTTCCTTCGATCTGAGGGGGTGACTCGAATCAATCACGGGCGTTGTCGTCAGCACAACGACTTTCGGCCGATCGCAGCGTTAGTTCGTGCCTATGTCCGCAGCGTCGCCCCGGACCAGCTTCTTGTCGCGCTCGGGGTTCGCGAAGAGCAACGCCCCGACGGCGCACACGGCGGCGACGAGTCCGAGGGCCTGGAATGCGGTGGCGTACCCCTCGGCGGGCGAGGCGGCCGCATCGACGATCAGACCCGTCGCGTAGGGGGCGACGAGGCCGCCGATCGCCATGACGGCGAGGAAGACACCCAGGGTGCCCGCGGTCTGGCGGGGCGGGCAGATCTCCGAGATCGCCGCGTTGAGCAACGGAAACACCGACGCGGCGAAGCCGTAGCCGACGGAGACGACGAGGACGGCCACCGCGGGCGCGGTGATGGACGGGAGGGCCAGCAGGATCGCACCGCAGATCAGCACCCCGACGGCGGGGACGACGACGCGGACCACGCGGGACGTCGAGCCGCGTGCGAGCAGACGGTCGCCGACCACGGACGACAGCAGCATCAGGATCAGCCCGGCGATGCTCGGGAACGCGAACATCGAGCCGGCCTGCAGGCGGCTGTACCCGAGGCCCACCTCGAAGTACGACGGCAGCCACGTCAACACCACGGCGACCAGCGCGTACACGCTCATGACGAGAAGCGCGCCGCTGACGAACGTGCGGGTCCGGAAGATGCGACCCCACGGCACCGCCGGTTCGCCCGCGTCACCGGCGGTCGCGGAATCGGCGCCCTTGCCGCTGCGAATGTACGGGCCTTCGCTCCAGGCGGTCAGCCAGACGACGCACCACAGGACTCCGATGACGGCGAGCGCGACCAGCGCGTAGCGCCACCCGAACGTGACGGTCACGAACGCGAGAGCCGGCGCGACGGCGATCTTCGCGATCGATGCGGCACCGGCGAGCAGGGCGCTCGGCAGTCCGCGCTTCGCGGGTGCGTGCCACGAGTACGCCGCCGTGTGCAGCAGCGCGGAACTCGGACCTTCCGCGAGCCCGAGCAGCAGGCGACTGATCAGCAGCACCGCGAAACTCGCGACGACCACGAGCGGAAGTATCGCGACGGACCAGGCGATCGCGAGCAGCAGCAGCGCCCATCGCAGCGACATCCAGCGGTTCAGCGCACCGGCGAAGAAGCCGCCGACGGTGAAGGTCAGGAAGAAGAGGCTTCCCACCAGCCCGATCTGCGAGGCGCTCAGTCCCAGTTCGTGGGCGAGGGGCTGGGCGATGATGCCGAGGACGGCCTTGTCGGCGTAGTTGACGACGTAGAGCAGCACGAGGAGCGCGGTCAGGCCCCAAGCGCGGCTGCGGGACTCGGAACCGATGGCGGCGGCCCGGTCGAGGGTGGCAGAGGAGCGGGTCACGTGGTGATCCCTTCGGAAGACGTGGTGGCGTGGGTCACAGTATCTGGGTTCATTCAACGGACGGGGGTGCCCGCGATCAATACGCACTCGGCGAAGGCACCGGCTACATCTGCCTATGAGTCACCGAGGTGCGGGTGCATTGGACTGCGCTATCCGACCGATAGCCCGAACACCCCTAGCCGGGTCCCTGCGGATCAGGCATTCTCGATCCATGAGCCGCAGTGACGCACTGCAATTCGAAGGAGAAAGATCGTGCAGCGTACGGTGTTCAACGAAGATCACGACGCATTCCGGAAGACCATCCGCGACTTCATCGCCAAGGAAGTCGCTCCCGTCCACCACGAGTGGGAGAGCGACGGGCATCCGCCGCGCGACTTCTACCGCCGTCTCGGTGAGCTGGGCGTACTCGGAATCCAGGTGCCGGAGGAGTTCGGTGGCGGCGGTGAGAAGAGCTTCAAGTTCGCCGCGGTGGTCGGCGAGGAGACCGCGGCCGCCGGCGTCACGTTCGGTAGCTACTCCGTGCACACCAACCTGATCCTGCCGTACCTGCTCGAGTACGCCAGTGACGAGCAGAAGCAGCGGTGGCTCCCGGGGTTCGCGTCCGGCGACATCATGTTCGCGATCGCGATGACCGAGCCGGGCACCGGTTCGGACCTCGCGAACATCGCGACGTCGGCGAAGCTGTCCCAGGACGGGTCGCATTACGTCCTGAACGGCGCGAAGACGTTCATCACCGGCGGGGCGCTCGCCGACCGGATCCTGGTGGTGTGCCGCACCGCGCCCAGCACCCCCGAGGACCGCCGGGCCGGACTGACGATCCTCGTCGTCGACACGACCGCCGAGGGTTTCGCGGTGGGCCGCAAGATCGAGAAGATCGGCCTGAAGGCGTCGGACACCGCCGAACTGTCCTTCACGGACGTGAAGGTGCCGGTGGCGGACCGCCTCGGCGAGGAGGGGGCCGGTTTCCGCTACCTCACCCACAATCTCGCCCAGGAGCGTCTGTCCATCGCGCTCGGCGGATCGGCCACCGCGGCCGCGGCGTTGCAGCACGCGATCGCGTACGTCAAGGAGCGCAAGGTGTTCGGCAAGCCGGTCGCGGCGTTCCAGAACACCAAGTTCGTGCTCGCCGAGTGCGCCACCGAGGTGGAGGCGATCCAGCTGATGGCGGACCGCGCACTCGAACTGCACGACGCTGGCGAACTGACGGTCGCCGACGCCGCGAAGGCGAAGCTGTTCTGCACCGAGGCCGCGGGCCGGGTCATCGACAAGTGCCTGCAACTGCACGGCGGGTACGGCTACATCCTCGAATACCCCATCGCCCGGTTGTACGCAGACACCCGCGTGTCCCGCATCTACGGCGGGACGAGCGAGGTCATGAAGACGATCATTGCGAAGGATCTCGGCCTCTGACCCCACACACCAACAGTATGGGCGTACTGTTTGAAGGCGTGGACGACATCTGGGATCCGGACAAGTACCTCGCCTTCGCGGACCATCGCGGGCGCCCGTTCTACGAGTTGCTGTCGCGCGTCGACGCGCGGTCACCCCGCCGCGTGGTCGACCTCGGCTGCGGTCCGGGAAACCTGACCGTCAGCCTCGCCCAGCGGTGGCCGGACGCCGTCCTGGAGGCCTCCGACAGCTCACCCGAGATGGTCCGGGCCGCGCGTGACCGCGGCCTCGACGCCGCCAGGCTGGACGTGCGCGACTGGACGCCGCGGCCCGACACCGACGTCGTCGTCTCCAACGCCGCGCTGCAGTGGGTGCCCGAGCACCGGGAGTTGTTGCGCCGCTGGCCGGCACAACTGCCGTCGGGCGCGTGGATCGCGGTTCAGGTACCCGGCAACTTCGACGCCCCGTCGCACGCGATCGTCCGGGACCTCGCCGGGACCGAGCGGTGGTCCCGGTGGTTGTCGGACGTGCCGTTCCGGGCGGACAACGTCGTCGACGATCCCGTCGGATACGCGGGCCTGCTCGCGAACGCCGGATGCGCCGTCGACGCCTGGGAGACCACGTACGTCCAGCAGTTGACCGGGGAGAACCCGGTGCTGGAGTGGATCACCGGAACGGCGCTCCGCCCGGTCAAGGATGCCCTCTCCGCGCCGGACTGGGACCGCTTCCGGGAGGAACTCGTCCCGCTCCTCGACGAGGCGTATCCCCGGCGGCCGGACGGGAGCACGTTCTTCCCGTTCCGGCGCATTTTCGTCGTCGCCCAGGTGCGGTGAGCCCCGGTCAGCCGTGGTGTCTGCGGTATGCCGCGGCCGCGCCGGGGTGCAGCGGCACGCCGGCCGTGACGATCAACGACTGCCGGTCCAGGAACTGGCTGCCGGTCGCCTGATCCGGCACCAGTTCCGCCGCGTGGTCGATGAGCACCTCGACTATCGCGCCCGCGGCGCGGTCGGACACGGCCGGGTCGGCGAGAAGCAGGTTCGCGAGACCGATTGTCGCGACCGGCGTCTGCTGTCCGTACGTGCCGGGCGGAATCAGCACCGGCTCGTAGCGTGGGCCGAACCGCACCCGCAGCAGTTCCCGTTCGGCGGACAGGTCGAGCAGTCGCAGCGGGATCCCGAGAGCGGCGAACGACGGCGTCGGCACACCGCCCGCCCACAGAACCGCGTCGACCGTGCCGTCCCGCAGGGCCTGCCCCGCGTCGGTCATCGACAGGTGCAGTCGCGTCACGTCTCCCGGACCCGCCAGGCCCAGCACGTCCAGGATGCGTTCGCCCGTCAGTTCCGCACCGGAGCCTGTGGCACCCAGACTGATTCGGGCACCCCGCAGCTGCGCGGGCTCCGTGATCCCGGAATCGGCGCGCACCGCGAGTTGCATGTAGTTTTCGTACACCTTGCCGAGAGCGGTGAACGCCGCGCCGGCCTCCAGCGCCGACACGGCGGCGTCGGCGAGACTCAGGGCCAGTTCCGCGTCCCCGGACGCCAGCGCCGCCAGATTCTCCATCGACCCCGCGGTCCGGACCGGGACGATCCGCACCGGCAGTGCGGCACGGTCCGCGGCGGCCGCCGTCAACTGGGCGAACTCCCAGAAGAATCCGCCTTCCTCACCCGCGGCCAATCGCAGCGGATCGGTGCCGCCGTCCGAGCATGCGGTGAGAACCGTGCCCGTGACGGCGGTCGCGCCCGCCGCGAGCGTGCCGCGCAGCAGTGCTCGTCGCGTGATCACGTCGGCACCGCCGGAAGTATCAGCGTCACCCGGAGCCCGTGCGGCTGTTCCGCCGCGACCGTCAGTGTTCCACCGCCTGCCTCGACCAGTGCGGTCGCGATGGACAGCCCGAGCCCGGTGCCCTGCTTCGCCGCCCCGGCCCCGCGGAAGAACCGCGAAGACAGTTTGCCGATCTCGTCCTCGTTCACCCCGGCCCCGTCGTCGCTCACCCGGATCTCGATTCCCGAGGCGGACTGTCCGGTGTCGATCCGGACCGTCGCCCCTCCGCCGGCATACGCGTGCGCGTTGCTCAGCAGGACGTCCAGGACCTGGGACAGGTGACTGTCCCGGAAGTCCGCGACCAGCGGCTCCGCCGGCGGACGGAACACGAGGGCCATCCCCGATTCCCCGAGAGCCTCCGTCCAGGCGTCGGCCCGGTCCGCGAGGACGGCACCGATGTCGCACCCGCCGCGCGCGGACTCGTCCTCGCCGGCGTCGGCGGGTGATTCGGCGACGGCGAGCGCCAGCAGTCCGTCGAGGATTCCACCGAGCCGATCGACCTCCATCCCCGTCCGGCGGTAGGTTTCGGCGCCGGCCTCGGCGACGTGCGGACCGAGGGAGTCGAGCCGGATGTGCAGGGCCGCGAGAGGGTTTCGGAGTTGATGGGCGGTGTCGGCGATCAGCTGACGCTGCGCCTGACCCGACGCCCGGACGGCGCCCGACATGGTGTCGAACGCCTTCGCGAGTTCCTGTACCTCCGGCGGTCCGCTGTACCGGCCGGGCGGCCGCCCGGAGTTGCGACCCGTCCGCGGGCGCGGGGACGGGACCGCCTCGGTGAGGGCGCCGACCCTGGCGGTGAGCGCGCCGAGCGGACGAACGGTCCACCGGGACAGTGCGATCGCGACGGCCGTGACCGCCGCCAGCGCGCCGAGCGCCCCCGCGATGATCACCAGCCAGGACGTCCGGATGGAGTCGCGCGCGGCCCGGGTGGACACGTCCAGCACGACGGCGCCGTCCACCTGCGCCCCGGTGCCGACGGGCACGGCCGACAGCACACGGTCCGCCGACCACGGTCTCAGCGAACCGCTGATCCCCTGCTTCTGGTTGCGCAGTCCCGCCGTGACCGCCGCGGCGACGTCGGAGTCGTCCGGCGACAGTCCCGCCGCCGCGCGGACGTTGCCCCTGGCGTCGACGATGAGGACGCCCTCGCCGTACAACTCGTGGTAGCGGGCCACCTCTTCACGCAGCAACGTGGCAGTTCCGGGGGCCTGGGTCTGCCCGGCGAGGCCGGCGAAATGCGTCGCGTCCGCCTCCCTGCTCAGCCGCAGCGCCTGGGTTCGCCCGGCGCTGGTGGCCAATGCCAGCGGGACCGCGAACGCCACCACCGCGACGGCCGCGAACACCAGCAGGACGGCGAGCACCCGGCGGCGCACGTCAGGTACCCCAGCGGTAGCCGTACCCGCGGATGGTCGAGATGAGCCCGGGACGGCCCAGTTTCGCGCGCAGCCCCGTCATGTGGACGTCGAGGGTGCGGGAGATGGCCACATACGCGTCGCCCCACACCGCGTCCATCAACTGCTGTCGGCTCACGGCGGCGCCGGGACGGGTGACGAGCACCTCGAGCAGTTCGAATTCCTTGGCCGTCAACGTAACCGGCGCCCCGCCGACCTCCACCTCGCGTGCCGCCAGATCGACCACCACGTCCCCCTCGGTGACCGTCTGCTCCGCCGACGGTCCGGTCGCGCGCCTGCGCTGGGTCACGACGTCGAGCCGGGCCAGCAGTTCCGCGAGCCGCGCCGGTTTGACGAGGTAGTCGTCCGCCCCGCCGCGCAGTCCCCGCACCACCGAACGTTCGTCGTCGCGGGCGGTGAGGATCACCACCGGAACGTCGCTGACGGCCCGCAGCTGCCGGAGCACCTGCAGGCCGTCCGCGTCGGGGAGACCGAGGTCGAGGATCACCGCGTCCATACCGCGATGGCCGAGAAGGAGATCGGAGCCGCGGCGCATGCGCACCGCCTCGTGGCCGTGGGTTCCCAGCGCCTCCACGAGTGCGTCGCCGACTCCGTCGTCGTCCTCGACCACCGCGATCTGCACGTCACTTCCCTTCGATCAGCTCCGCGAGTCGACCAGCTCGACGTCGTCGTCCGGGGTGTCCTCCCGGCTGGTCGTCCGGTCGAGGGGCGAACCGTCCGAAGTCTCACGCATGAAGAAGTAGACGACGAGCGAGATGGCGATACACCCGGTCACGTAGTAGAAGAATAGCGATTCGTGGCCGGCCCGCTTCAGGGCGAGGGCGACGGTCTCGACGGTTCCGCCGAAGATCGCCAGCGTGAGGGCGTACGGCAACCCGACGCCGAGCGCGCGGACCTTGGTCGGGAACAGCTCGGTCTTCACGATCGCGTTCACCGACGTGTATCCGGTCACGACGATCAGTCCCAGCATCATCAGCGCGAACGCGATCAGGGGGTTCGTCGTCTTGCCGAGCACGGTCATCAGCGGCACCGTGAGGACGGTTCCGCCCACCCCGAAGAAGATGAGCAGCTTCCGGCGGCCGATGCGGTCGGACAGCGCGCCGCCGATCGGCTGCAACACGATGAACACCAGCAGGGCCGCGAAGTTGATCCACGCCACCGTGTCCTTGGAGATACCGGACGTGTTGATCATGTACTTCTGCAGGTAGGTGGTGTACGTGTAGAACGCCACGCACCCGCCCAGCGTCAGCGCGCAGACCAGCAGGCATTCGCGGGGGTACTGCAGCAGCATCCGGAGCGAACCTTCCTTCGGCCCCGACGTGTCCGCGTCACGCTTCGCCTCCACCTCGTCGGTGAACGCCTCCGACTCGTCCATCGTGCGACGCAGCCACATCACCGCGACGGCACCGGCGGCGCCGATGACGAACGGGATCCGCCAGCCCCACGACTGCATGGCCTCCGCGGGCAGCGTCAGCTGCAGGACGATCTGCACACCCAGCGCGATCAACTGCCCGGCGACGAGCGTGACGTACTGGAAGCTCGAGTAGAACCCGCGCCTGCCGGGCGAGGCGACCTCCGCCAGGTAGGTGGCGCTGGTGGCGTACTCGCCGCCGACCGACAGTCCCTGCAGCATCCGGGCGATCACCAGCAGCACCGGTGCCACGAGCCCGATGCTCGCGTAGGACGGGGTGACGGCGATGACGAGCGAACCCGCCGCCATCACGGTCACCGACAGGGTGAGCGCCGACCGGCGCCCGTGCCGGTCGGCGTACCGGCCCATGATCCAGCCGCCGATCGGCCGCATGAGGAACCCGACCGCGAACACGGCTGCCGTGGAAAGCAACTGCGCGGTGGTGTCACCCTCCGGGAAGAACTCCTTCGCGAAATACACGCTGAACGCCGCGTAGACGTACCAGTCGTACCATTCGATCAGGTTGCCGACCGAACCCTTCAATACATTGCCGATGACTCGGCGCTCACCCGTCGATGTGGTGCTCACGCGGGACTCCTCTCGATGCCCTGGATCTCTGCGTCTCCACCACAGTGGGTCACGTCACATCGATTCGGAAGGGGTCCGGCGGCTTCCTAACACTCCCTTAGGAAAGACCCCCGTGAGTACTTGTTAACCGCGGGACGTTAACAAGTACTCACGGCTGGGGTGTCCTCGCCCAGCAGCGGCGGGGCGCTGCGATAGCTCGCCGGGGTGGCGCTGAGCCGGATCGGGTTCGCCACCTGCCGCACCGGCCGGTCCCTGCGCGGGTCGTCGATCTCGACCACCGGGGTCAGCCCGAGCCGCTCCGCCAGCGCCACCGCGTCGGCGATGTCGTTGAGCGGACCGCACGGGACGCCCTGCTCGGTCAGCTTCTCGAACCACACGTCCGCGGAGTTCGCGGACAGCGCCTCGGTGATGTCCCGGACCAGTTGCTCGCGGTGCGCCACCCGCTGCGTGTTGGTCGCGTACCGCTCGTCGCCGGCGAGTTCGGGCACACCGAGAACCTGGACGAGAGAGGCGAACTGACGGTTGTTCCCCACCGCCAGCACCAGCGGACGGTCGCCGGTCTCGAACACCTCGTACGGCGCGATACTGGGATGCCGGTTGCCCATCGCGTGCGGGACGACACCGGCGCCCACGTACCCCGACGTCTGGTTCGCGAGCGCCGACAGCAGCGACGACAGCAGGTTCACCTCGACCTGCTGCCCCTCCCCGCTGCGGTCGCGGTGCCGGAGCGCCGCCAGGATCCCGACCGCGGCGTGCAGTCCGGTGATGATGTCGACGACGGCCACCCCGACCTTCGTCGGCACACCGGGTTCGGGTCCGGTGATGCTCATCAACCCGCCGACGGCCTGGATCAGCAGGTCGTAGCCGGGCAGGTTGTTCTGGCCGCCGAATCCGGTCACCGAGCAGTAGACGACGTCGGGATTGATCTCCCGCACGGTGTCGTAGCCGAGCCCGAGCCGGTCCATCGTGCCGGGCAGGAAGTTCTCCACCACCACGTCCGCCCGGGCCACCAGTTCCCGCGCCCGTTCCAGGTCGGCGGGATCGCGCAGATCCCAGGCGAACGACCGCTTGTTGCGATTGACGGACTGGAAGTACGTGGACTCGTCGCCCACCCACGGCGGCCCCCACTGCCGCGTGTCGTCGCCGACGCCGGCGCGCTCGATCTTCACGACCTCCGCGCCGAGATCGGCGAGCAGCATCGTGGCGTACGGCCCGGCGAGCACCCGTCCGAAATCGGCGATCAGCAGGCCGTCCAGGGATGCACTGCTCACCGGAACGCAGCCTCGCCCGTCAGCGCCTTGCCGATCACCAGCTGGTGCACCTCGGACGTGCCCTCGTAGGTCAGCACCGACTCGAGATTGTTGGCGTGCCGGATCACGGGGTACTCCAACGTGATTCCGTTTGCGCCGAGGATGGTGCGGCACTCGCGGGCGATGGCGATGGCCTCCCGGACGTTGTTCAGCTTGCCCG
>JBCEBZ010000358.1:0-14009 GCA_039206675.1 Rhodococcus sp. (in: high G+C Gram-positive bacteria)
CGGAGAATGCCAAGAAGATCACCAAGAAGATCCGCGACGAGGGCCCCAAGGGCGTGAAGGCGCAGATCCAGGGTGACGAGCTGCGCGTGAGCAGCAAGAAGCGCGACGACCTGCAGGCCGTCATCTCCCTGCTCAAGGGTGAGGACTTCGGGATCGCTCTGCAGTTCGTGAACTACCGCTAGAGGCGCTCCGCGCCTGTGCGTGGTCAGCGAGTCCCTGCACTCGTCAGCCACTCACAGGCGGCGAAGCCGCCTACATCCCCGCCATGCGCTCGAGACGCTCGATCCGCTCGGCCATCGGCGGGTGGGTGGAGAACATCCGGCTCATCTTCTCGCCGGTGCGGAACGGGTTGGCGATCATCAGGTGCGACTGTGCGGCGAGCTGAGGCTCCGGAGGCAGCGGCGCGGCCTGGGTGCCACGTTCCAGTTTCCGTAGCGCCGACGCCAGCGCCAGGGGGTCGCCCGTGAGCTCGGCGCCCGACTGGTCGGCCTGGAACTCCCGGGACCGCGACACCGCGAGCTTGACGACGGTCGCGGCGATGGGCCCGAGCAGCGACACCAGCAGCAGCGCGATCGGGTTCGCACCCTGTCCCCCGCCGCGGCCGCCGAACATGTTGGCGAACATGGCGAAGTTCGCGAGTCCCGAGACCACGGCGGCCATCGCGCCTGCGACCGACGAGATGAGGATGTCGCGGTTGTAGACGTGGGACAGCTCGTGCCCGAGCACGGCCCGGAGTTCCCGCTCATCGAGGATCTGCAGGATGCCGCTGGTGCAGCAGACCGCCGCATGGCGGGGACTGCGCCCGGTGGCGAACGCGTTGGGCGCGCTGGTGGGGCTGATGTAGAGCCGCGGCATCGGCTGGTGCGCGGTGGTCGCCAGTTCCCGGACGATGCGGTAGATGACCGGCGCCTGCACCTCGGTGATCGGCTGCGCGTGCATGGCCTTGAGCGCCATCTTGTCGCTGTTGAAGTACACGTACGCGTTCATGCCGACCGCGAACACGATGGCCAGCAGCAGGATGGTCGGGTTGCGGAACAGTGCGCCGATGAACACGATCAGCGCCGACATGCCGACCAACAGAACCAGAGTCTTCGCCCCGTTTGCGTAGCGCACGTCACGCCTTCCTTGTCGTTGTCACCCGATCACGGTCGTCCGAGTTTCGAGATCTTGCCCATTCAACGAAACACGGTGGCGGGACGGTTCCCGTTCGACGAACGGGATCGGGTGAAGACGAGTCCGGGTACTGACGATACGGCTCAGCCGACGCGCTCGATCGTGTAATCGACCAGCTTCACGAGGGCGTCGTTCGCGGGGCCCTGCGGCAGTTCGGCGAGCTGGGCGCGGGCGGAGACCGCGAACTCCTCGAGCTTCGCCTTCGCGGCGGCCATGCCGGGTGAGCGTTCGAGGAGCGCGAGCGCCTCCGCGACGTCGTCGTCGTCGGTGACGGGACCGTCGAGGAGCACGCGCAGGCGGTCGGCCTCGGGACCCTCGTCGCGCAGCGCGTACAGGACGGGCAGCGTGTGCACGCCCTCGCGCAGGTCCGTTCCGGGGGTCTTGCCGGACTGCGCGGAGACCGAGGAGATGTCGATGATGTCGTCGGAGATCTGGAAGGCGGTGCCCACGGCGTCACCGAGCCGTTCGAGCCGCTTCACGTGATCGGCGTCCGCACCGGAGAACGTGCCGCCGAAGCGCCCGGACGCCGCGATCAGCGAACCGGTCTTCTCCCAGACCACCTTGAGGTAGTGCTCGACCGGATCCTGCTCGCCGCGGAGGCCGATCGTCTCGCGCATCTGGCCGGTCACGAGTTCGGCGAACGTCTCGGCGATGATGCGCACCGCCTCGGGGCCGAGGGTCGACACGAGACGCGACGCGTGGGCGAACAGGTAGTCGCCGGCGAGGATGGCAACGCTGTTGCCCCACCGCGAGTTCGCGCTGGGCGCACCGCGGCGCATCGACGCCTCGTCCATCACGTCGTCGTGGTACAGGGTGGCGAGGTGGACCAGTTCGACGACGGTGGCCGCCGTGACCACCGACGGGTCGGAGGCCTTCGGTCCGAGCTGGGCGGTGAGCACCGTGAAGAGGGGACGGAAACGCTTGCCTCCCGCCTTCGCGAGATGCAACGCCGCCTCCGTCAGGAAATCCTCCCCGTCGGAGAGCTCACTGACCAGCAGTTCCTCGACTTGCTTCAGTCCTTCACGGACCGTGGCGGCGAGCTGCGGGTCGCCGAGATCGATCCCGGCGACCGTAGTGCCCACTACAGCGTCGGCAGCGGTGTGTGCTGCGCCCTCGGTGCTCACGTTCTCAGTACCCATTCCTGTCGTCAGTGACGGCGCGGCTCCGCGCCGTCGGTGGCGGCTCGGCTACCACGGTAGTGAACCTAGCGGTTCCGCCGCCCGTCGGCCTCGCCGCGGTCGTGTAGCGAAGCCTGACAGGATGTAGGCGTGGTCGCAGCAGAACAGTCGCCCGCGGGATCCCCGCTTCCCACCGCCACCGATGTCCTCGTCATCGGTGCTGGTCCGGCCGGGTCCTCGGCCGCCGCCTGGGCGGCCCGCGCGGGACGGGACGTGGTCCTCGCCGACGCGGCGGTGTTTCCCCGCGACAAGACGTGTGGCGACGGACTCACCCCCCGTGCCGTCGCCGAGCTCGATCATCTCGGCCTCGGCGACTGGGTGCGGTCGAAGGGCACCAATCGCGGGCTGAGGCTCAGCGGGTTCGGGCAGGAGCTCGAACTCGAGTGGCCCGGCAGGTCGTTCCCGGCCGTCGGCAGCGCCGTGGCCCGCACGGAGCTGGACGACCGGATCCGCGCGACCGCCGTCGACGCCGGAGCCGTCATGGTGGAGGGCGCCAAGGCAATCGGTGTCGAGCGGGACGGCGGCCGGGTGACGGCGGTGACCCTGAAGACGTCCGACGGGACCCACACCGTCGGCTGCCGGACGCTGATCGTCGCCGACGGCGTCCGGTCCACGCTCGGTAAGCAGCTCGGTCGCGAATGGCACCGGGACACGGCCTACGGTGTGGCCGCCCGCGCCTACATCGCCACCGACCGCAGCGCCGACCCGTGGATCACGTCCCACCTCGAACTGCGGGACGCCGCCGGGACGCTGCAGTCGGGTTACGGCTGGGTGTTCCCCCTGGGCACCGGCGAGGTCAACATCGGCGTCGGCACCCTGGCCACCGCCAAACGTCCGGCCCCGGGCGCGCTACGCCCCCTCCTGGACCTGTACACGGCGCAGCGCCGCGAGGAGTGGAACTGGGACGGGGAGTTGCGGGCCGTCGCGTCGGCGTTGCTGCCGATGGGCGGTGCGGTGTCGCACATCGCGGGACGGAACTGGGCGATCATCGGCGACGCGGCGGCGTGCGTGAATCCGCTGAACGGCGAGGGCATCGATTACGGGCTCGAGGGCGGGCGCCTGGTCTCGGAGATCCTCGACGCCGACGACCTGACGCAACTGTGGCCGTCGATTCTGAGGGAGCGGTACGGCCGGGCGTTCTCGGTCGCACGGCGACTCGCCGGACTGCTGACCGTGCCCCGGGTCCTGCCCGCGTCCGGCCCGGTGGCGATGCGGTCCCGCGCGCTGATGACCGTCGCGGTGCGCGTCATGGGCAACCTCGTCACCGAGGAGGACAGCGACCTCACGGCCCGCGCGTGGCGGGCGTCCGGTCTGGTGTCGCAGAAGGTCGACTCGCGGCCGCTGTTCGGCTGAGGGTCAGCGCGTGGCGCGGTGCAGGGCGACCACACCGCCGGTGAGGTTGCGCCACTGCACGTTCCGCCACCCGGCCGCCTCGATGCGCAGCGCGAGTTCCTGCTGGGTCGGCCAGGCGCGGATGGATTCGGCGAGGTAGACGTAGGCGTCGGGGTTGCTGCTGACGGCGCGCGCGACCCGCGGCAGCGCCTTCATCAGGTACTCCATGTAGACGGTGCGGAACGGCCCGAACACGGGGGTCGAGAACTCGCTCACGACGAGACGCCCACCCGGTTTGGTGACCCGGGCGATCTCGCGGAGACCGGCGTCGAAATCGGACACGTTACGCAACCCGAAGGAGATGGTGGCGGCGTCGAACACGGCGTCGGCGTAGGGCAGGTGCATCGCGTCGCCCGCGACCATCGGCACGTGGCGGCCGCTGCCTGCCTGCAGCATCCCCTTGGAGAAATCGGTGGCCACACACCAGGCGCCCGACCGTCCGAGTTCCACGGTCGACACGCCGGTCCCGGCGGCGAGGTCGAGGACCCGCTCTCCCGGCTTCAGGGCCAGTGCCGAGCGCGTCGCCTTGCGCCAACTGCGATCCTGGCCGAACGACAGGATCGTGTTGGTGAGGTCGTAGCGCTTCGCGACGCCGTCGAACATCGACGCGACCTCGTGCGGATCCTTTTCGAGCGACGCCCGCGAACCGTGTGTAGTTGCCACGCCCGAAACGCTACCAACCGTGCCCGGCGCCGGCGTCGGCGCCGGGCACGGTGGCGACGCGGTCACTTCTTCGAGACCCGCACCAGCTTCTTGTTGACGAACTCGTCCATCCCCCACGGACCGAGTTCACGGCCGACGCCGGAGCGTTTGACACCGCCGAACGGCAACCCGGGGAGCGTCGTGCCGTGCTCGTTGACGTACGCCATGCCGACGTCGAGCCGGTCGGCCACCTCGCGGGCCCCGTCGAGGTCGCTGCTCCACACCGACCCGCTGAGACCGTAGGCGGAGGAGTTGGCGAGTTCGACGGCCTCGTCGGCGGTGGCGACCTTGTAGACGACGCCGACCGGCCCGAACAGTTCCTCGCTGTACGCGCGCATCTCGGGAGTCACGTCGACGAGCAGCGTCGGTTCGACGTACGAGCCGGGACCGTCGATCTTCTTCCCGCCCGCGAGGAGCGTCGCGCCCTTGGCGACGGCGTCCTCGATCTGCTCGATCAGCGAATCGGCCGCGGTCTGTGAGGACAGCGGCCCGAGGACGGTCTTGGCGTCGAGCGGATCGCCTGTCCGGGTGGCCTTGAACGACTCGGCGAGCTTCGCGACGAACTCGTCGTAGTTCGGTTCCGTCACGATGAACCGCTTCGGCGAGTTGCAGGCCTGGCCGGCGTTGGACAGGCGGGCCCGGGTCGCCGTCTTGACGGTGGCATCCATGTCCTCGGTGTCGAGGACGACGAACACGTCGGAACCACCGAGTTCGAGGACGACCTTCTTGAGGTTGCGGCCCGCCGTCTCGGCGACACTGATCCCGGCCCGTTCACTGCCGGTGAGGGAAACGCCCTGGACGCGCGGATCCGCGATCATGTCGGCGATCTGCTCGTTGGTGGCGAACACGTTGACGTACGCGTCCTCCGGGAGGCCCGCCTGCCGGAAGATCTCCTCCATCAGCAGCGCCGACTGCGGACAGTTCGGGGCGTGCTTGAGCAGCACCGTGTTGCCCAGCACGAGGTTCGGTGCCGCGAAGCGGGCGACCTGGTAGTACGGGTAGTTCCACGGCATCACGCCGACCAGCGCACCGATCGGCCTGCGGTAGACCACGGATTCGTCGGCGCCGGGCACGTCGAGTCGTTCCGCCTCGAGCAGTGCGGGGCCGTTGTCCGCGTAGTAGCGGTAGATCGCCGAGGAGAGCTTGACCTCGCCCTTGGCCTCCCGGACGGGTTTGCCCATCTCGAGGGCGATCATCCGCGCCAGTTCGTCCTCACGCTCGGTGTAGATGTCGGCCGTCCGGCCGAGAACCCGGGCACGCTCCTCGGCGGGGATGTTCCGCCACGCGAGATATCCGCTGTGGGCGCGTGCGAGAGCCGACTCCACACCTGCCTCGTCCAACGTCGTGAATTCCCGGACGGTTTCACCGGTCGCGGGGTTGACAGTTTTGTACTTGGCCATGCCTGAGCAACGACGAGACGGCCTCTCCGAGTTCCCGCGGCCGCCGATCCGGCGGTCAGGCCGCCCGGGACTCGCGAAAGCCCTGACCGCCGACGACCGCCGCATAGTGGCCCATCAACTCGTCGCAGATCGCCGGCCACGTGCGGTGCAGCACCGACTGCCGGGCGGCCTCCCCGAACCGGGCCCGCATCCGGCGGTCCCGCAGCGCGTCGACGGCGCTCGGCAGCAGTTCGCCGAACCGGTCGACCGGAAGCAGATAGCCGTTGCGGCAGTGCGCGACGAGATCACGGGGTCCACCGGCATCCGGTCCGATCACCGGCACCCCGCTCGCGAGCGCCTCCTGGACCGCCTGGCAGAACGTCTCGTGCTCGCCGGGGTGGACGAACACGTCCAGGCTCGCGTACGCCTCGGCGAGTTCCGTGCCGCCGAGCTGGCCGGTGAAGACCGCGTCCGGCATCAGCTGTTGCAGCCGCGCCCGCTCCGGACCGTCGCCGACGATCACCAGCCGCACCCGCTGGTCGTCCGCCAGCGCGGCGAGCCGCTCGACGTGCTTCTCGGGCGCGAGTCTGCCCACGAATCCGACGACCAGCCGGTCGGAGCCGCCCAGCCAGGAGTCCCGCAACCCGGTGCTGCGGCGGGACGGCGCGAACCGGGTGGTCTCCACGCCGCGCGCCCAGCGGTGGACCCTCGGAATCCGCTGCTCGGCGAGCGCCTCGACCGCCGAGGTGGACGGCGCGAGGGTGCGAGTGCAGCCCTTGTGGATCCGACGGGTCCAGGCCCACGCCGCCCGGCTCGTGACGCCGAGGCCGTAGCTCTCGGCGAACCCCGCCACGTCGGTCTGGTACACCGCGACGGTGGGGACGTCGAGCCGGTGCGCCGCACCGAGCCCGCCTGCCCCGAGGAGGAACGGCGACGCCAGATGCACGACGTCGGGGTCGAACGCCCGAAGCGCGGCCGTGAGCCCGGGCTGCGGCAGACCCACCGGGAGCGAACTGACCTTCGGAACCATCACGGCGGGCACCCGGTGGACGGGCACGCCGTCGTGTTCGGTCGGCGCGGGCGCCTGCGATCCCACCGAGTCCGGGGCGACGACCATCGCCTGGTGTCCGGTGCGCTGCAGATGGTCGAGAACCCGCAGCACCGAGTTGGTCACACCGTTCATGTTGGGAAGAAACGATTCCGCGACGATGGCTACTCTCACGCGCTCAGCGTGGCAGTGCTCGTGGTCACAGCAGCGAGATCGACGTGACCGTCGCGCGAAGTTCCGGGAAATTCAGGATGACACTGCCGGCGCGGATTCCGCCGAGATCTCCCGCCGCCGGAGATACCAGAGCGCCGGTCCGGCGATCAGCCACGTCACCACGATCAGCGAACCGGCGGGGATCACCGCCACGCTGGCGTCGCGCCCGGACACCCGCACCAGGTCGGGGTCGCTGCGCGCGTACTCGACGTCGATCCGCTGGCCCACCGTGAGATTGGTCGGGTAGAGCACGCCGAGTTCGGGGTTGTGCGTCACCCCGTCCGGAGTGACGAAGCTGATGGCCGACCGCAGCGACCCCGCCGACAGCACCTCCGCCGTGGCCACGCCGCGGTCGGACTGGATGGTGTGGTCGTTGCGCCAGGCGGCGAGTACGAGGAGGACGGCCAGGATCGAGATGCCGATCGCCGCCACCAGCACCCCGCGCCGGACCCGCCGCGTCACCCGCGCATTCACAGTTGTGCCCGCACCGCGGCGTGCAACTCTCGCAGCCCGGAACGTTCGGTGGTCACCTCGAGCACCCGGATTCCGCGATCGCCGGGCTCGTCGGGCGTGCTCAGCCGCGTCGACAGCTCCCCCAGACCCACCAGCTGGTGCTCCACCCGGTACGCGGCGCAGAGGGCGGCCAGATCCATCCCGTGCGGAGTGCCGAAGACCCGCTCGAACACCCCGGCGTACTGGGGATCGCCCTGTTCGAGCAATTCGAAGATGCCGCCACCGTCGTCGTTGGCGACGACGATCGTCAGGTCCCGGGGCCGCGGTTCGCCCGAGCCGATGAGCAGCCCGGACGCGTCGTGCAGGAACGTGAGGTCGCCGAGCAGGGCCACCGTGCGCCCCTCCTCGTAGGCGAGCGCCGCCCCGACGGCCGCGGACACGGTGCCGTCGATGCCGGCGACACCCCGGTTGGACAGCACCCGGACCTTCGGCGCCGGATAACTGACGAGGGCCGCGTCCCGGACGGGGTTGGACGCCCCGAGCAGCAGTTGGTCGCCGTCCGCCAGGGCGTCCATGACGGCGGCGGCCACATGGAGGCCCGTCGCCTTCGGGTGAGCGGCGAGTTGCGCGCGCACCGCCTTGTCGGTGTGTTCGGACAGCGTGCGGCACCGGTTGATCCAGGCGCGGTCGGGTGCACCGGTCACCACCGCGCGGGTTCCGGTGGCCAGCACGTTCCCGGACACGTCGGGCCAGCGGGGGCCGGTGGTGAGCGCGTAGACGGCGACCGCCGGATCGGCGAGGACCTTCGACACGGACCGGTGGAGGGTGGGGCGTCCGGTGATGACGGCCTGCCGCGGCTTGAGCTGCGGCAGCGCCATCGGATGCACGGGGATGCCGTGCAGGGGCGCGGTCGGCTCGGCGACCGTCGGGAGTCCGGCGAGTTCCGGTCGCAGCGCCGACCCGTGCCCGGAGATCACGATGGTGTCCGGGGTGATGTCGAGGTCCATCGCCACGTCGAGCGTCGCGTGCTGGGTGGTGGTCCACGCCGCCCCACCCGGCCGTCCCTGCGGGACGGGACCCTGCGCGTGCACGTCGGGGACGAGCGGTTCCCGGAGCGGGATGTCGAAGTGCACGGGTCCGGCGTTGCCCGATCGCGTGCCGCGCGCGGCGGCAAGGACCCGGCACACCGCCGAACGCCACTGACTGTTCTGCCCGGCGTCGTCCTCGGCCAGACCGAGGCTGATGGTCGCGCGCACCTGGCTGCCGAACAGTCCGAGTTGCTCGATGGTCTGGTTGGCGCCGGTGCCGAGCATCTCGTACGGGCGGTTCGCGCTGAGCACCACGAGCGGCACCCGGGCGTAGTTCGCCTCGAGGACGGCAGGACCGAGATTGGCGACGGCGGTGCCGGACGTCATGACGATCGGAACGGGACGCTTGCCCGCCACGGCCAGTCCGAGTGCGAGGAATCCCGCGGTGCGCTCGTCGATGCGCATGTGCAGGCGCAGTCGGCCCTCGCGGTCGGCAGCCTGCAGGGCGAACGCCAGCGGAGCATTCCGCGAACCCGGGCAGAGCACGACCTCGCGTACTCCCCCGCGGACCAGTTCGTCGACGACCGCGGTGGCTTGAGCAGTGGACGGGTTCACGCCATCAAGAGTGTCAGATACTCCGGCACCCCCGTCCGGCGACCTGGCCGGGTGAGTTCACGGCCACATCCCGGGCGCTGACACCATGAGCGCATGCGCACTCTCTTCGATCCCGCCGAGCTACCCCCACGCCGCATCTACCAGGTGCTGACCGCCTCGATCGTGCCGCGACCGATCGCGTGGGTGTCCACGGTCTCCGCGGACGGGGTGGCCAACCTGGCCCCGTACAGCTTCTTCTCGGTGTCCAGCACGCAGCCGCCGGTCGTGCAATTCACGTCCGTCACCCGCAAGGACAGCCTCCGGAACATCGAGGCGACGGGTGAGTTCGTGATCAACCTGGCGACGGAGCCCCTGGTGGCGGCGGTCAACGCGAGTTCCGCCACCTATGACAGCGACGTCGACGAGTTCGCCGCGCTGGGCATCGACACCGAGCCCAGCGAGCGGGTCCGTCCGGCCCGGGTCGCGGGTTCGCCGGTCGCCATCGAATGCACCCTGCACGGGGTGATCCCGGTCGGTGACTCGTTCGTGGTGATGGGCGACGTCGTCACGATCGCGGTGCGTCCCGAGGCGCTCGCCGACGACGGTCTTCCGGACTTCGCCGAACTCGCACCGCTCAGCCGCCTCGGACGCAACGAGTGGGGTCTGCCGCCGAAGGTCGTGATGCTGGACCGCCCACATCGCCCCGAATAGCGGATCAATTGGTTAGGCTTACCTGATAACCGCACCGCAACCGGGGGAGCTATCACCGACATGGCCCAGCGCAGCAAGTTCGTCAAACCTCAGAGTCGCCGGATCGCGTCCGCACGAGTGGTCGCCGGCAAGCAGATCAGCCCGAACTTCGTCCGCGTCACCATCGCGGGCGAGGAACTCGACTCCGTCAGCCCCATGGGCTTCGACCAGTGGTTCCGGATGTTCATCCCCCAGCGGGGGCAGAGCACGCTGCGGCTCCCGACCAGCGCGAGCAACCTCTGGTACGCCCAGTACAAGCTGATGTCCAAGGACACCCGGCCGGTGGTGCGCAACTACACGGTCCGCGAACTTCGCGTCGCGGGGTCGGGAACGTTCGGCGACACCACCGAGATCGACATCGACTTCGCCTCGCACGGCGATCTGGGCCCCGCGTCGGCGTGGGCGAACGCGGCCGCAGCCGGTGACCAGGTGGCGATCCTCGACGAGGGCCTGATCTACAACCCGGCGCCGGACGCCGAGTGGCAGCTGCTGGTCGGCGACGAGAGCGCACTTCCCGCGATCGTCGGGATCCTGCGCTCGGCACCGCAGGACCTGCGGGCCGAGGTGTTCGTCGAGATTCCCGATGCCGAAGACGCTCAGGACGTTTCGGTCGGTGACGGCGTCAACGTGCACTGGCTCGTCCGCGAGGACGCCGACGCCCGCCCGGGAGTGCTCGCACTGAACACGGTGAAGCAGGCAGAATTGCCCGCCGGGCCCTCCTACACGTTCGTCGCCGGCGAGAGCGAACTGACGACGGCGCTGCGGCGCCACCTCGTGAACGAGCGCCGCATCCCGAAGTCGAACATTTCGTTCACCGGGTACTGGCGCTTCGGCCACGCCGCCAACTGACCACAGGTGAGTGGCAAAGAGTGCCGGGGCACTCTTTGCCACTCACCTGGGTTCTCAGTTGGCGTGCTTCTGGACGAGGGCGCCCAGACGCGGAAGCGCCTCGATCACATTCTTCTTCGCCGAGGGGCGCAGCGACGAGTACACCTTCTTGACAGCGCCGCGGTCGCTGCCCTCGATGCGCTCGTCGGTCACACCGAGGAGCGAGTCCGCGACCTCGTCGCTGCGCGCGACCAGGTACTCGGAGAATCCGGCTTCACCGCTGGCGGTGAAGGCCTGCCAGTACGGCTCGAGCTTGGTGACGAACGCCGGCAGCAGACCCTCGATGGCGTCCGGCACGATCGACGGTCCCACCTTCTTGACGGCGCCGTATCCACCCTTCAGTGCCAGTCCCGAGGCCCCCGACTTGTCCGAAACCTCCGCGTCGATGAGAGCCTGGACGTCTGCGACGACCGCAGGAACGCGCGACTCGTCGAGCAGGGTTTCGTTCAGAGCTGCAACCACTTTCAATGCCTCCGTATTGACTGAGCGATCAGGTCCGGCCAGACACTATACGAAAAACCGGACGCCGCGTTGTTCGAGCAGGCCATGGCACCGGCGTGCCCGCTCGATCCACCAGCGTGAACGCTCCTCCGACGCGGCGAGAGCCGTGACGCGTTCGAGGTCGGGTGCCACCGCCTCGACCGCGAGTTCGCCGTCGACGGGTTCGCGGGAGCGGGCCACGTCCGCCTCGAACAGTCCCCCGGTACCCAGACCGCACGCGAATTGCAATTCGGGCAGCGCGGCGGCGGCCGCGACACCGGCAGCGATGCCGACGGCGGTGTCCAGGGCGCTCGACACGACCACCGGCACACCGTGCGACGACAGCTCGTCGGCGAGCGACAGCAGCCGTCGCATGCCGCCGAGCGGGGCGACCTTCACGACGGCCACGTCCGCTCCGCCTGCCCGCACGACCTTCAGCGGATCCTCGGCGCGCCGAATGCTCTCGTCGGCGGCCACCCGGACGTCGGGCATCCGCCTGCGGACCTCCACCAGCTCGGGCACGCTCGCGCACGGCTGCTCGGCGTATTCGAGCGGACCGTCGGCGGTCAGCGCCCGCAGCGCGGCCTCGGCCTCGTCGACCGACCATCCGCCGTTGGCGTCGACGCGCACGTTCGGGATCAGCGCGCGCACCGCCCGCACCCGCGCGACGTCGTCGTCGATGCTCTGACCACGTTCGGCCACTTTCACTTTCGCGGTGTGTGCACCGGGGTACCGCGCGAGCACGTCGGGCACCCGGCCGGCGTCGACGGCGGGGACGGTCGCGTTGATCGGCACCCGCGTTCGCACCGCGGGCGGCGGACCGAGCCACGCGTCCTCGATCGCCGACTGCAACCAGTGCGCCGCCTCGTCGTCCGCGTACTCGGGAAACGGCGCGAACTCACCCCATCCGGCGGGACCGCGCAGCAGCAGCGCTTCTCGCGTCGTGATGCCGCGGAATCGCACGCGCATGGGCAGACTCACCACGACCGCGTCGGCCAGAACCTCCCCGAGGGAGGGCAGGGACGTCACGGGGTCAGGGCTGACCGGGCAGGAGCACCAGCATGAGCGCCTCGCATTCGGCGAGGATCGTCTCACCGCGTGTCAGCCGGGCGGTGATGTACGTCTTGCGCCCGTCGACGCGGTCCACCTTGCCTTCGATGGCGAGCGTGGTGTTCAGCGGTGTGATCGCGCGGTAGTCGACGTGCAGGTACGCGGTGCGGCTGATGGGCCGGCCGTACGCGTGGACGATCATGCCCATCAGGTCGTCGAACAGCAGCGGCAGCGTGCCGCCGTGTGCGGCGCCGTTCCCGCCGAGGTGGTAGCGGCGGAACATGCCGGTGCTCCGCACCCCGTCGGGTCCGAACTTCTCGATGTTCCACGGCGGCAGAAGGAGACTCCCCCGGCCCGGCAGTTCGATCGTGCGGCCCGCAGGCGACCGGCCCTCGGGCGCGACGTGCGGCCCGAGCAGCGCGGCCAGCTTCTCCACCTGGTCCGCGGCCGCGGCGAGCACGTCGTCCGGGGCGTCCACGGACACCGCGAGGTCCTGCAACGTGCGCATTCCGTCGACGAACCGGGCCCAGTCCGGACCGGGCGTCACCGGCTCGTACTTGGGGAACCCGCCGTGGTGCTCGTACTCGTCGTCGCCCTCGTGGTCGAGACGGGTGACATCCGCAGCCTGTTCGCTCATACCTGCACGGTAAACCCGGGCAAACTCCATGCGCGCGCGGACACCCGCCAACGGCACCCGATAACCTCGGAGCCGTGACTTTCAACCCGCAGCACTGGCGCCCGGTTCCCGGTTTCGAGAACCTGACCGACATCACCTATCACCGGCATGTCACCCAGGGGATCGTCCGGGTGGCGTTCGACCGCCCCGAAGTGCGCAACGCCTTCCGCCCGCACACCGTCGACGAGTTGTACCGGGCCCTCGACCACGCCCGGATGACGTCCGACGTGGGCGCCGTGCTGCTCACCGGCAACGGTCCGAGCCCCAAGGACGAGGGCTGGGCGTTCTGCTCCGGAGGCGACCAGCGCATCCGCGGCCGCAGCGGATACCAGTATGCGGAAGGGGAAACCGCGGACACCGTCGACAAGGCCCGCGCCGGACGCCTCCACATCCTCGAGGTCCAGCGGCTGATCCGGTTCATGCCGAAGGTCGTCATCTGCCTCGTCAACGGCTGGGCCGCCGGCGGCGGTCACAGCCTGCACGTCGTGTGCGACCTGACGCTCGCCAGCCGCGAACACGCCCGGTTCAAGCAGACCGACGCGGACGTCGGCAGCTTCGACGGCGGATACGGCAGCGCCTACCTCGCCAAGATGGTCGGCCAGAAGTTCGCCCGCGAGATCTTCTTCCTCGGCGAGACGTACACCGCGGAGGAGATGCACCAGATGGGCGCCGTCAACAAGGTCGTCGACCACGCCGAACTCGAGGACGTCGCGATCGACTGGGCCACCAAGATCAACGGCAAGTCCCCGCAGGCGCAGCGCATGCTCAAATATGCGTTCAACCTGCAGGACGACGGCCTCGTCGGTCAGCAACTGTTCGCCGGCGAGGCAACCCGCATGGCGTACATGACCGACGAGGCGGTCGAGGGCCGCGACTCCTTCCTCGAAAAGCGCGAACCCGACTGGAAGCCGTACCCCTGGTATTTCTGAGCGCCGTCTCTACGTGTACTCGACCGACATGCGGTCGATCGTGCCGTTGAACGGGAACGGTTTCCTGTCGTAGTAG
>JBCEBZ010000359.1:0-2745 GCA_039206675.1 Rhodococcus sp. (in: high G+C Gram-positive bacteria)
GTGGTCTCCACCGACACCGCGTTCGTGCTGGGGGCGCTCGCGCTGGTCGGGCCCCGATGCCCCGCCCGGTTGCGCCTGTTCATCTTGACCCTCGCCGTCGCCGACGACATCGGCGCCCTCGCGATCATCGCGTTCTTCTACACCGACAACCTGCGGTTCGGACCCCTGCTGCTCGGGTGCGTGGGACTGCTGCTGATCATGCAGTTGCGCAAGCTCGAGGTGTGGCGGGGCGTCGCCTACTTCGTCGTCGCGGCCGCCACGTGGGTGGCGTTCTACGAGTCGGGCGTCCACCCCACCCTTGCCGGTGTGCTGATCGCGCTGATCCTGCCGGTGTATCCGCCGCGGCGCAGCGAGGTGGAGCGGGCAGGGGAGCTCACCCGCGCGTTCCGGCAGTCACCCAACTCCGACTACGCCCGCGCCGCGCAACTCGGGGTGCTGCGCGCGGTGTCGGTCAACGAGCGCCTCCTGCGCTTCTACCAGCCGTACACCGCGTTCCTCGTCGTCCCGATCTTCGCGCTCGCCAACGCCGGAGTGGTCATCACCGGGCAGACCCTCGCGGACGCGGCCCGGTCGTCGCTGGCGTGGGGCATCGTGCTCGGACTGGTGGTCGGCAAGCTCGTCGGCATCACCGCTGCCACCGCCGTCTTCTCGAAGCTGCGGCCGGGAAGCCTGCCACCCGGGCTGACGCTCTCACAGATCACCGGCGGCAGCGCGCTGGCCGGCATCGGCTTCACCATCTCCCTCTTCATCGTCGACCTCGCCGTCGACTCGCCCGAGCTCGCCAACGAGGCCCGGGTCGGCGTCCTGACGGCGGCCGTCATCGCGACGGTCCTCGGCTGGGCGCTGTTCCGGCTGTCGGACTGGCGATACCCGCCGACGAAGGCACCCGGGCTCACCCTCCTGCGGCCCGTGGCACTCGCGCGCGACCACGTGCGCGGCCCGGCCGATGCGCCGCTCACTCTCGTCGAGTACGGCGACTTCGAATGCCCGTTCTGCAGCAAGGCCACCGGCAGCATTCGGGACGTGCGAGCGCATTTCGGCGACGAACTGCGTTACGTGTTCCGGCATCTGCCCCTCGACCACGTACACCCGCACGCCCGGTTCGCCGCCCAGGCCAGCGAGGCCGCCGCCGCGCAGGGCCGGTTCTGGGAGATGCACGACCACCTGTTCGCCAACAGCGACGCCCTCGCCGAGGACGAGATCTTCGGGTACGCGGCCGAGCTGGGGCTCGACACGGACCGGTTCGAGGAGGACATCCGCAAGGGCGAATACCTCCACCGCGTCGACGACGACGAACTGGACGCCGAGTCGAGCGACTTCCACGGGACCCCGACGTTCTACCTCGGCGCCACGGGCACCGACCTCACCCGGCACAGCGGCCCCTACGACGCCGCGACCCTCATCGGTCAGCTCGAGGAGGCCCGCAGCGCCGGCGGCGCACTCTGATCAGCGCCGACGGCGCACGCTGATCAGCGCTGCCGGTGCCGCACCGCCTCGATCGCGGCCGGGGTGACGGCGTCGACGTCGTCGGCGAAGTCGTCGTGCTTCTCGAGGTAGCGGGCGACGAACGGGCAGACCGGCACGATCCGCTTGCCGCCCCCGACGGTGTCCGTCAGCGCGCTGCGGATCAGGGTGCTGGCCAGGCCGCGGCCCGCGAACTGCTCGCCGATCTCGGTGTGGAAGAAGATCCGTTGATTCGCGTGGTCCAGGTACTCGGTGAACCCGGCCAGCTCACCGTCGACCCGGACTTCGAAGCGGCGGTGTTCGGGCGCGTCCCGGACGTCGGGTGCGGAGCCGGCAGTCGTGTCTTCGGATGTCATGAACCCACTATGCCGGGCCGCGGATCGGGTGTTCCCGGCGGGCGAGGTGGTGGATGATCGAAGGAGTTCGGGAACCGAGAGGGGACGTGACCGAGATGACCGATTACGGCAGAACCCTCCAGTTCGGCGTGTTCGTCACCCCGACGGTGGAGTTGCTGAACAACACGTTCGAACTCGCCGCGCTCGCCGACGAGACCGGGCTCGATTTCGTCGCCGTCCAGGATCACCCGTATCAGGCGAAGTTCCTCGACTCCTTCTCACTGATGGGCACCCTGCTGGCCCGGACCGAGCGGGTGCGCGTGTTCCCCGACGTCGCGTGCCTGCCGCTGCGCCCGCCCGCGGTGATGGCGCAGGCCGCGGCCAGCCTCGACGTGATGTCGGGTGGCCGGTTCGAACTGGCGCTGGGTGCGGGCGCGTTCTGGGAGGCGATCGGTGCGATGGGCGGCGACGTCCGCACACCCGGGCAGGCGGCGACCGCGTTGGAGGAGGCGGTCGAGGTGATCCGCCTCATGTGGTCGGGGGAGCGGGCCGTCCGATCGGTGGGCAAGTACTACCGCCTCGACGGCGTGCATCCCGGGCCGGTCCCGGCGCATCCGATGGGCATCTGGCTCGGTGTCGGCGGGCCGCGGTTGCTGCGGGCGCTGGGGCGTTCCACCGACGGGTGGGTTCCGTCGAGTTCCTACTTTCCTCCGGACGTCCTGCCCGGCATGCACGCGAAGATCGATGCGGGTGCCGCGGACGCCGGCCGCGATCCGAGTTCGATCGTCCGGGCCTACAACATCTTCGGCCGGGTGAGCGACATGCCGTCGGACACGCTGTTCCACGGAACCGCCGAGCAGTGGGTGAGCCAACTGACGGATCTCGTGGTGGAGACGGGGATGGACACGTTCGTCTTCGGCACCGACGGCGACGACCCTGCGCAGGT
>JBCEBZ010000359.1:2755-13926 GCA_039206675.1 Rhodococcus sp. (in: high G+C Gram-positive bacteria)
GGTCAGGAGATTCGCGACCGACGTCGCGCCGGCCGTGCGGGCCGCCGTCGACGCGCGCCGCGGCGTCAGTGCCACCACCTGACCGAGCGGTGCCGCGCGGCTCGGATCAGTTGCCGTCCTTGTCTTTGTCCTTGGGCTTGGTGTTCCCATTCCCGTTGTTGCCGTTCCCGTTTCCCGGACCCGGTTTCGGGGCCTTCGTCGAAGGTACGTTCGTCGGGACGGGTGCGACGGGGTTGATCTCGACGGCGCTGGACGGGGCCGACACGGGGGCCGGCGGCGGACTGACGGCCGTGGTGGTGGCCGGACCGACGGTGCCGTCCCGGTTCTGCGACGCGATGGCCAGCGCTCCGACGACGACCGCGACCAGCAGTGCGGCGACGGCGGCGATGATCAGCCCGGCCCGCCGGCGGGGTCGCGGAGGCTCGGGCGGAAGCTCGTGGACGGTTGTGGTGGGCGTGAATGCTCTCGTCGGGGGGACGGGCGTTCCGAGGACGGCGGACCGCATCGACTGGGAGTCGGCGTACCGCTGCCGCGGATCGCGGGCCATGGACCGTTCGATCGTGTGCACGAGGTTCGGGTCGGCGTCCGGGCGCATCTCGCGGAGGGGCCGGGCCGCGCCGTCGGTGATCGCCCGGGCGAGCGAGAGGATGTTGTCGCCGGCGAACGGCCGGTGCCCGGTGACGGCTTCGTAGCCGACGACCCCGAGCGCATAGAGATCGTCGGAGGGGGTGGCGGGTTTGCCCAGGATGCGATCCGGGCTGAGGTAGGCGACCGTGCCCAGGACCTGTCCGGTCGCCGTGTGGTCGGAATCGGCGCTCTTCGCGATGCCGAAGTCGGTCACCTTCACCGCGCCCGTCGCGGTGAACAGCACGTTTCCCGGTTTGATGTCGCGGTGCAGGATCCCGGCGTGGTGAGCGGCGCCGATGGCGGCGAGCACGTCCGCGAGGATCGACCGCACCCGCGCGTCGGGTAGGGGTCCGGCGGCGATCTCGTCGGCCAGGGTCCGACCGGGCAGGCGTTCCATCACGATGTACGCCACTCCGGCGTCCTCGCCGCAGTCGTGCACGGCGACCACGTTCGGGTGGTTCAGCGTGGCGGCCAGCCGCGCCTCGGCCTCGAACCGCCGGCGGGTGTCGGGGACGGAGGCGAGTTCCGGGCGCAGCACCTTGACCGCGACCGGCCGCTCGAGGCGCAGGTCCCAGCCGTCGTGGACGTCGGCCATCCCGCCGCGGCCCAGCACTCCCCGCAACTGGTACCGACCTGCGAGAACTGCGGACACGGGCATGCGTTCACGCTATCGTCACCACTTGTGCCGGACACCGCTGCCTCCCGCCTACCATGACGCCATGACCGCTTCGGGTAAACGCCGACACCTGTCCGTCGTCCCCGACGTGCCGATGATCGTCCGGCCGTCGGAGAGGCGGGGTCGCCGCGCCGTCGCGAGCTACCACCTGCGGATCGAACTCGACGAGGTGACTCCGCCGATCTGGCGTCAGTTCGTGGTGCCGTCGAACCTGTTCCTGAACGAGCTGCACCCGATCGTGCAGACGGTGATGGGCTGGCAGGACAGTCACCTGCATTCGTGGGTCGGCGGTGAGCCGCCCGCCTCGGAGCGGTACGAGATGCGCGAGAGCGACGTCGAGCGATACGTCGACGACGAGGTGTGCGAGGACGCGGTGCGGCTCGATCAGGTTCTGGCCGAACCCGGCGAGCTGCTGTCCTATCTGTACGACTTCGGGGACGGTTGGGATCACACGATCGTGCTCGAGCGGGTCGACACCGGCGGTCCGGCGCCGACCGTCACCTGCCTCGCCGGTGCCCGCGCCTGCCCGCCCGAGGACTGTGGCGGGCCGGGCGGCTACGACGACCTGCTGAAGGTCCTTGCGACGCCGTCGCACCCTGATCATCACGATGCCGGGGCGTGGGTGGGGCCGGGCTTCGCGCCCGAATCGTTCGGCGCCGATGTGGTGAACCGCAATCTCCGGTTGGAGGCCGTGATCCGCGACCACGGCCCCGTGACGGATTCGAAGTTCGCGGAACTGCTGCGCCGGATCCCCCATCACGCTGCCCCGCACGTCTTTTCGCTTCTCGAGCACGCCCACCTCACCGACCGGCTGGGCGACATCGAGGAGGCCCAGGACAAGGCGACCCTGCACCTGCGATGGTTCCTGCAGCGCATCGGCTCCGACGGCATCACCCTGACCCAGGCAGGCTATCTGCCACCCGCCGTGGTGGCGGAGATGCGGCAGACGCTGCCGGGATTCGACGATTGGCCCGCCACCAGCAACCGCGAGTCGGACCAGCGGCCCGTCCACCTGCTCCGTGAGTACGCCAAGACGCTCGGGCTGGTCCGCAAGTACAAGGGAAAGCTGGTTCGGACCAATCTCGGAAGTTCGATGGCGTCCGACCGGTTCCGATTGTGGTGTCACCTGCTCGATCGCCTGCCTCTGGGGTCCGAGCAGATCGAGCGGGAGGCCGGATACCTCGTGCTCTTCACCCTCGCAGCAGGCACCTCGTCGGACGAACGCCGGGACGTGATCGCCGAGGGGCTCGCCGCCCTCGGCTGGCAGACGAGCGACGGCACCATCGTCGGCCGGGAAGAACTCTTCTGGATCGCCCGCCCCACGATCACCTTCCTCGAACTCACCGGCGCAATGGTCGAGGGCTGGGTCCAGCGCGACCAGCCGATGGACCCCGTATGGGGTCGCCTCTACGCACAGATGGTGCTGTCGATGTAGGTGGAATGTCTACCGCCGTGCGAGTTAACTGCCCGAAGACCCTGCCATCAACAGCACACCGAGAATGGACGGCATCACAGCTGACCCGACAGCCGCCGAACCGATTCCCGCTCCAAGTCCGAAGGTCGTCATGTTGCGGTAGTCGACGGCTTCGATGGGTGGAAGCCCGGGAATCGGGTTGGGAACAGGGTCCGCTCGACGCCAGCCTCCGCACCGGTGGGTGGTGAATCTCGTGTCGCCCGGCTTGATCTCGATGGTCTGCGAACCCTCGCCGAAGGAATTCTCGAGGATCGAACTATCGGATGCGGTGCGCTCCCAGTAACAGCTGCTACCACCCGAAGATGACCACAGTCCGGGTTGGAGGTCTTGCGGGCCGTAACCGACTCGGTACGTGCCATCGGCGCTCAGGTACGTGCCCGCGTTGGCCACGCCGGCGCCGGACACCGCTAGTGCGACCGCCGACAACGCGCACAGCATCGCCCCGGCAAACTTGTGCTTCACATTATCCCCCTTGGTGTGTCGACCGGCCTTGTGCGCGGTCATTGTGCAGTGGGCTGAGGTTCTGGGCTGCAGTGTGGCTAACCGGTTTTCGTCCACGTCCCGCAGTCTTGACTCTCGAATGCGGCGTCCGACGACGAGATCGTGACGACGGACGGGCCGGTCGACGGTGAGGCGTTCGGTCACAGTGATCTGCCTCTGGTCGTTCGGGAGCGGACCACCAGGAATGCAGGTGGGGCGACCCGCTGGGGTCGTGGTCAGGAACCGAAGATCGACGGTGCCGGTGCCGGTGCCGGTGCCGGTGCCGCGGGCGCCGGCCGGGCCTGGGGCTGGGCGGCGGGAGCAGGTGTCCATGTTCCGCAGTCCGTGGAGGAGAAGACCATGTCGCTCGGCTTGATGGTGACGATCACCTTGGGGGAGTGGGTGTAATCCATCGCGATGATGTCTTCGTACTCACCGCTGGTGCCCGACAGGCGCTCCCAGTAGCAGCCCATGATGTCGTCGACGGTGCCACTGCCGACGTAGGTGCCGGGCGCGATGTCCACACCCACGATGTAGTCGCCGTCGCCGAACGAGGTAGCGGGCGCGGCATTCGCGATCCCGGATCCGGCGCCGACGATTGCGAGAGTGAGTGCAGCGGTGAGTGATACCTTGCGAAACATGTAGATGATCAGCCTTTGCTCAAGATTTGCGAACCTCAGGTCGGTTCGTTGAAACGGAAAGTATCAGGCCCCTCCGACACGTGTGCCCGGGAGGGGGCTTTCGGGCGCTGTTCCAGGTTCCCTGGTGTCATTTGGATGACGTATTGACGTGTCGGAGAATGGGTATGGAGACCGGGGGCGCGAATCGCGCTACCGACGCGCTCCGTGCCCCGGTCCCTAGGCAGATCTCGATGCGGGATCTACAGGATGGTGATCCAGGCCAGACGGTCGGTGGACAGTGAGAAGGTGTCCTCGAAGAGCACGACGTAGGTTCCGGGGCCGGAGCCCTGACGGGCGTCGAAGCACACGCTGCCGGTGGCCTGACCGCCGGGCGCGATCTTCCCTGAGTTCAGCAGTTCCCGGTCCGGGGCGAACGTCGCGTCACGAATTGCGCCGCCGGCATCCTGAAGGCTCCAATCGATGTACCCATTGAAGTCGTTCTGCTTGTCGCCGACGTTCTTGATGGTCACGGTGCTGCACAGGTACTCGCCGATCACGCTGCTCACCGGTTCCAGCGCGGCCACGGTGTAGGAGAGGCCGTCGCGGGTGATCGTGTCGCCGCCGGCCGCGGACGTGTCTTCGTCGAGCTTGCCGGGGAAAGCGGGCCCGCTGTCGGCGGGGGCATCCGCGTCGCCGGAACCTGCTGTGACGGTGCTGCCCTCGTCGCTGCCGGTGCTCGACGCGATGGCGATCGAGCATGCGCCGAAGAGCAGGATCGGAACGCCGACCACGATCCACGGCCAGATCCGACGCTTCTTCTGCGGCGGCTGCGGGGCAGGGTAGGGCTGGTTCGGGTAGGGCTGACCGGGGTTCGTCATCTCGGATCCTCCTGTGAGTAGGTCATGCGGGCGAAGTGCAGGCCGCGGGCCGTGGCTGCGATCGTGCTCAATGGAGAGTTCACCCGAAGGTGCACCCTGCGCGGATCGTCCGATGGGTCGGTTCGATTCCTACTTTCGGTCGGAAGTCCGTTCGGCCCCCTGCTTTCGGCCGATCGCGAACATGTCCGACCGTTGAGTAGCGTCATACCCGTGACTGCAACATCCGCTGAAGTAATCCGTCGCCGCGTCTGGACCACCGGCGCGGTAACACTCAGCGTGTTCTGCTCGTTGATGACGGTCGGGCTGTCCGGCGAATCCGGGACCGTTGCGGTGTGGAATATCGCGATCGGGCTGGTACTGAATCTGGGTGCCGCTGTCGCGTTGGTGTGGCGGCACGAGCGTCCGTGGCTGGTACTCGGCCTGGCCGTCGTGGGTCCATTGTTCTTCTCGACCGATGCCACCGCCGCCTTGATCGCGCTCTATGCGCTCGCCCGGACGGAGCGGGGGCAGCAGCTCGTTGCGGCGGCCACCGCGGTGTTCCTGGCGTGCGGAGTCTCGCTCACCTACGATGCGTTCCGCACCCGCGACAATTCGGTCCTGACCATGGGCTCGACACGACCGGAGGTCGGTGGGCCCAAGCCGGACTGGGATATCGCGCTGTGGATCCCCTGGCTCGTTGCGGCGACGCTGGTCGCGATCGTGGTCTCCATCGCGGTGCTGAAGCACACCCGTACCGAGCTCGCTCAGGCCGAGCGCAGTCGCGACCGCGCGACGGAGCAGACACATGCGATGCGGGACGAGATGATTCGCACCGAGGAACGCACACGCATCGCGAGGGATATGCACGACACTCTCGCCGCGAGCTTGAGCCGAATCTCCCTGTTCGCGGGGGCCCTGCAGGTCAGTGGTGCCGGCAACCCGGAGAAGATCGCCAACACGGCGTCGATGATCCGCAGCACCGCGCACGAGGCGCTCGACGAACTCAAGAACATCGTCGGCGTGCTGCGGGGGTCCGGCGGAGCGAGTCGAGCGAGCGGTCACCAGGGCATCGACGGCGTCGCCGACCTGGTCCAGTCCGCCCGTGCGGCAGGCTTGCACGCCACCTATTACGCAGACCTGCGGCCCGGCGACGTCGGTACCGTGTCCGGACACGTCACCTACCGGGTGGTGCAGGAATCGCTCACCAACGCTCAGAAGTACGCCAGCGATCAGACGATTCGCATCTCGATCAGTGGTGCCAGCGAAAATGGCATCCGCATCGACGTCCGCAACAGTCTCAGTTTCCAGCCCCCGAGTGTCCCAGCCGGTTCGCGCGCCGGTCTTCGCGGTCTCGCCGAGCAGGCCCGCGACATCGGCGGAAAGCTCGAGGCCGGCAGGCTCGGTGAGGAATTCGTCGTCGACTGCTGGCTCCCCTGGTTCGCTTGAGCCGTGTCACCGAGACCGCGGGGCCGACTTGTCGGTCCGGGGTAATACCCTGTGGTCACCATGACCGGAACCAACACCATCACCGTTCTGATCGCTGACGACGATCCCTTCGTCCGGCGAGGTGTCTCCGACATCTTCGCTGCCACCGCGGATATCGCCGTCGTCGCGGATGTCGACGATGGGGACCGGGTACCGGCTGCGGTCCATGCGTATCGACCGCACGTGGTGCTGATGGACCTGAAAATGCGCCGGGTCGGCGGCCTCGATGCCACCCGGCACCTGATGACTCTGCAACATCCACCTCGGGTGATCGCCATGACTGCGATGGACGTCGACGACCTCGTGATCCAGGCCGTCTCCGCCGGCGCCCACAGCTTCCTGAGCAAGGACGAGCCGCCGGAGACGTTCCACCAGTCCGTGCGCGCCGTCGCCGCCGGCAACGCACTGTTCAGTCAGGAGTCGCTGAGGCGGATCGTCGCCGCTGACCGGACCGCCGCTGCGGCTCCCGATCTTCGTGGTCTGGCCGTTCTCAGCGCGCGAGAAAGGGACGTCTTGGAGTCGCTCGCAACGGGCGCATCGAACGCTGATATCGCTGCGCAACTGTTCCTCAGCGAAACGACCGTCAAGACTCACATTTCCGCGGTGTTCAACAAGTTGGGCACACGCAACCGCGTCGAAGCGGCGCTGACAGCGTTCCGGGCAGGACTTGTCACCTGAGGGCGGCGCGAAAGCGAGACCCCCACATCGTTCAAAGTCGAAGTGGGGGCGCGGGCACACGTTCTTCCGGCACCTCGAATGCCAAGCGCTCACGTGTCCTTCGCATGAACGACACGCTTTCACCGCGCAACCTTTCGGTCCACATGTGTCGGCACCTTCTGCTTTGATACGACACATGGGGAGGCGCCCGACACTCCCCGCGTGGTCGCGAGTAGGGGAAGGTGATGATGTTGGTCGATTCCACCGAGGTGCCCGAGGTTTCGTGGGCGGGAATGGTCGAGTGGTTGACGGGGTCGCTGGTCGATCAGCCTGTCGCGCTCGTCGTCGAGATCGGCCCGAACAGCTACATCAGCGAGGACGACGACCAAGAAGTCGTCTGCGCGCAGATTCAGGTACTGGCCGAGGGTGTGCTGATGCTTCGTCGATCACGCGTCGAGCTCGGGCACCTGCTGCTCGCCGACTATTCCTCCGAGAACCTGCCGCTCGATAGGTGGCAGTTCGACGGACACTTCGAAGACTGCACGGACGGCTACCTCTTCAGTCGGGACGTGAACCTCATCGCGAACACGTGCGTGGCCTGGTTTCGGGACAACTGGGGCACCCGGTCCACCAGCGAGCTCGGATGTTCGTACCGCTTTCCCGACGAGTTGCTGCCGCCGGCGGGCTCCGCCGATGTATTCTGAAGTCTTCGCTTTTGGCGGAGTCACTATCGGAGGCGCCATGCCTACCCATCACCCGTCACGTACCTACCGCGGCTGCGCGCTGTGTTCCCCGCGCAAGCGGCGCGGTGTCGGCGTCGCTGCCCGCGAGACCATCCCGACGCTTCGCAAGCTGGGGAAGGTTCGCAGGCTGGTGCGCGGCGATCTGGGCGACTACGCGGACGAACTGTGGGAACGCGGGGAGTGGTAAAGGCGCGCGGCGCGGCCGAACTGACGGATTCGCCGGTGGTCTGCCTGCGGATTCCGGCACACTGGCTTCATGAGCACACCGCCGCGTCGCCGGTGGGTGCTGCATGTCGATCTCGACCAGTTCATTGCCGCGGTCGAGGTGCTGCGACACCCTGAACTGCGCGGACGTCCCGTCGTCGTGGGCGGTCGCGGAGATCCCACCGAGCGTGCGGTGGTGTCGACCGCGTCGTACGAGGCGCGGGAGTTCGGTGTCGGTTCCGGCATGCCGATGCGGATCGCCGCCCGGAAGATCCCCGACGCCGTATTCCTGCCCGTCGACGCCGAGGCCTACACCGAGGTGTCGGGCGTCGTGATGGACACCTTGCGCAAGCTGGACGTCGTGGTCGAGGTGATGGGCTGGGACGAGGCGTTTCTCGGTGTCGAGACCGACGACCCCGAGGCCTTCGCGCGAGGCATCCACGACGCCGTCCTCGACGCGACCGGTCTGCACTGCTCAGTCGGTATCGGCGACAACAAGTTACGCGCCAAGATCGCGACGGACTTCGGAAAGCCGCAGGGCGTCTACCGGCTGACGGAAGAGAACTGGTTTGCTGTCATGGGGGAGCGTCCCACCGACGCGCTGTGGGGGATCGGCAAGAAAACGGCGAAGAAGCTTGGCGCGCTGGGCATCGGCACCGTGCGGGAGCTGGCGGACGCGTCGGATCAGGAGTTGGCCGCGACCCTCGGTCCGATTATGGGGCCGTGGTACGCGCGGATCGGCCGCGGCATCGATCACTCGCCGGTGTCCGCCGAACCGTGGGTCGCGCGGTCGCACAGCCGGGAGACGACGTTCCAGCAGAACCTCGCCGGCCGGGAGGCCGTTACCGAGGAGATTCGACGCCTCGCCGCCCGGGTGCGGGAGGACATCCTCGCGGAGAACCGGAAGGCGGTGCGGGTGGCGTTGAAGGTGCGCTACGCCCCGTTCGACACCCACACGACGAGCAAGCCGCTGCCGGAGCCGACGTTCGATCCCGACGTGATCGCCGATGCGGCAGCAGCATTGGTCGACAGGCTCGACCTCGAGCGGGAAGTGCGACTCCTCGGCGTGCGGTTGGAGATGACCCCACCCACGTGAGCGGCAAAGTGTCCTCGGGGACGCTTTGCCGCTCACATGTCAGCGGCGGGCGAAGACGGCGGGTTCGCTGTCGGGGACCTGGGCGACGAGGTCGCGTGCGACGAGGTGCCGAAGGTGGGCCGCTGCCTCGGACAGTGCCATGCCCTTGCCCATGGGCGAGATGTCGGCCCACGGCTTGTACCACTTCATGCGCTCGGCGACCTGCCACACGGTGATCTGGTCGTCGCCGAATGCCTTGTACAGGTGGTCGAGTCGCTCTTCGTGGTGCTCGATTAGTTCGCCCGCGCGCACTCCGACGTCGTCGATGCCTATTCCGTGGGAACCCAGTCCGCGCGTCACGTTCATGGACTGCACGTGGCGCAGCGAGTCGAAGAACTCTGCAAGCGCATCTCGCTCCTCGAGCGGGTAGACGAAGTTGCCGACGTGCGGCGTCGTCTTCTGCAGGACGTGGTCGCCGGTGAACATCACGTCGGCGTCTTCGAGGTAGAAGCAGACGTGGCCGGGGGTGTGGCCCGGGGTGTAGACGGCGCGCAGATTGCGGCCGGCAAGCGCGATGAGTTCGTCGTCGACGAGAACACGGTCCGGGGCCGACTCCGGACCCGCCGGCGGCTTCCCGCTCGCGGCTTTCTCGAATGCCGCGAGATCTGCCGGGCCGGCGCCGGCGCGCGTCATGTTGGCCTTCTGGAAGTCCAGCCACTCGGGACCGTGCCCCGTGGACATGTGCTCGAACATCTCGTGATCGGATTCGTGCATCGCGATCCACGCACCGGACGCCTCCCGCACGCGCCCGCACAGACCCGTGTGGTCGGGGTGGAAGTGGGTGAGGACGACGCCCTCCACGTCCGTCACCGAATGCCCGATCGCCTCGAGCCCGGCGGTGAGGCCCTTCCAGGCGTTGTCGTCGTCCCAGCCGGCGTCGACGAGAATCAATCCGCCGGGGGATTCCATCGCGTACACGAGTGTGTGACCGAGGGGATTGTCCGTGATCGGGACCGGAATCTGGAAGATCCCGTCCCCGATGGGTGCCGCGTCGTTCATATGCATACCTCGTTGCCTAGAGGAACAAATTAGTTCTACTTACCTTCATAGTGACCTCTCACATCGGAATGCGGTACCGCGGGTCCCGTTTAGCGGAACGGCACAGGCTGTGACCAGGTGTTTTCTGCGGGATTGCCGACCGGGGAATCGGAACCCCGGGCTGGACACCGGACGCTGTGGGATGCTCCCATCCGGACCAGCTATCACGTGCTCGCATTGCGACAGGAGACTGCTTTGACCACAAATCTCACCCGATCACGCCGCCGGTGGTACACGACCGGAATGTGTGGCCTCGCCGTCATCGGCGCCTCGGGGCTGCTCGCCCCCAGCGTCGCAGTTGCCGCGCCGGCGGCGTTGCCGGCCGGCTGCGTGCAGGGCGCAGGAACCCAGGTGACCTGCACGTTCACGTTCACCGGCAGTGCGCAGTCGTTCACGGTTCCCGAGGGGATTACCAGCCTGTCGGTGACGGCGACGGGCGGACGAGGTGGCAACAGCGCGGGCCCGCTTGCTGGTGGTGCGGCCGCGGTCGCGACCGGACAGCTGACGGTCGCCGCGGGTGACGCGCTCTACATCCAGGTCGGGGGCAACGGAGGCGACGGAACGGGAGCGGCCGGCTACAACGGCGGCGGAGCAGGCGGCGAGGGAGCGAGTGGCGGAGGCGGCGCATCCGACGTGCGCACCGGGTCGGGTGAGCTGGCGGATCGTCAGATCGTCGCCTCGGGCGGCGGCGGTGCGGGCGACACCTACATCGGTGGTGGAGGCAACCTGATGGGATCTGCCGGGCAAGCCGGCGGCGGGGGTGGAGGCGGCGGCGGCGCCACGGACTCGGCCGGTGGCGTCGGAGGAAACGGCGGCACCGATCCCCATGGTTCGCCGGGTGAGGCCGGCGTCGGCGGTGCGGCCGCTGGTGCCAGCGGTGGCGGCGGTGGCGGATGGTTCGGTGGTGGCGGCGGCGCCGACAACTACGGCGGTGGTGGCGGCGGGGGCGGATCGTCGTACGCACCCGGCGGGACCTTCGCGCCCGCGGCGGCGGACGCGGCACCCACCGTGATCATCACCTACGGGCAGGGATCGGGAACGGGATCGCTCGGAAACCTCTTCGGCAGCAGCTGATCTCGCCGCCGGCGTCGGAATCCACCGGACAGCCAACGACAATCGGCAGCAGCCCGGACGAAAGTCCGGGCCGCTGCCGTTGTGTTGTCAGACTGCCGCTG
>JBCEBZ010000360.1:0-13915 GCA_039206675.1 Rhodococcus sp. (in: high G+C Gram-positive bacteria)
CTCCCGCAAGACGCTGCCCGACGACCCCGTCTTCCACATCTGCGCCCTCGCCTATATGAGCGACATGACGCTCATCGGTTCCGCCATGACACCGCACCCCGGTGTCGAGATCAACAGTGCCTCACTCGATCACGCGCTGTGGTTCCTGCGACCCTTCCGGGCCGACGAATGGCTGCTGTACGACCAGACGTCACCGTCCGCCGGTTTCGGGCGAGGGTTGGCGCAGGGCAGGATCTTCGACCGGAAGGGAAACCTGGTCGCGGCCGTGGTGCAGGAAGGGCTGACCCGGTTCCTGCGCCCGACGTGAGCGGATCAGCGGCCCGCCCGGACCGCGGGTCTGGGCGGATGGTCGTACCGCACCAGCAGATCGGGTTCGTCCGAGACGTCGGCGGCGTGCCCCAGCAGAGCGGGCACGGTCCAGCGCTGATCGGCCGGGGTGCGGCGGATCAGCGCCCCCTCGCCCAGGTGGAGTTGCACGGTGACGTCGAAGTCGAGGCCCCGGCCCAGCAGCATCGGACCGGCCACGAGAAGGACCTGCCCGCCGGCCGCGGGCACGCGGGCACAGCGGGCGGAGCGATCCTCGTTCTCGTCCCACAACCGCGGCAGCCACCGGCGGTCGGTGCGTACCGAACCCACGACCTCCCGGTTCAGTGCGTCGTAGTCGAACCAGAGCGTGCGGTAGCTGAGTTCGTCGTCGCGGCCGTGCTCGAACCGCAGGGAGGCGGGCCGGACGTAGTCGTGGAGAGACACGACGTCGCACGGACGGCCCTGCTCCCGCAGGGACGCGCAGATCGAGTCCGCGAGGGGTATCGGGTGCGCGCCGTCGGGCGCGTCGATCGCGACGACAGCGGTGCCGTCCACCGCCAGGCAGCGTTCGGTGACGAGTGCGACGAGACCGTCCGGGCTCGTCGGTGTGAACAGCGTCATGGCACCCATGGTGCCTCGAGCCCGAACCGGGCCGATAACCTTGACCAGGCACAGAAGGAGGGCTCATGGCGAGCATCGAGGACATTCTCGAACTCGAGGCGCTGGAGAAGGACATCTTCCGCGGAGCGGTGCATCCGTCCGTTCTGAAGAGGACCTTCGGCGGGCAGGTCGCCGGTCAGTCGCTCGTCTCCGCCGTCCGCACCGTCGACGAGAGATTCGAGGTGCACTCGCTGCACGGCTACTTCCTGCGCCCCGGAAATCCGACGGAACCCACCGTGTACCTGGTCGACCGGATCCGGGACGGCCGGTCCTTCTGCACCCGCCGCGTCACCGGAATCCAGGACGGCAAGGCGATCTTCACGATGTCGGCGTCGTTCCACTCGCAGGACGAGGGCATCGAGCACCAGGACACGATGCCGTCGGTCCCCGAGCCCGAAGAGCTCGTCGACGCGCAGACCGTCGAGGAGATGGCCGCCACCGATCTCTACCGGGAGTGGAAGGAATGGGACGTCCGTATCGTTCCGGCCGACTGCACCGGGAAGACTCCCGGAATTGCCGCGCAGCAACGCGTGTGGATGCGGTACCGCAACAAGCTGCCCGACGATCAGGTCTTCCACATCTGCACCCTCGCCTACCTCAGTGACATGACGCTCCTCGGCGCGTCGAAGGTCCCGCACCCGGGAGTGGTGACCCAGACCGCGTCGCTCGACCACGCCATGTGGTTCCTGCGCCCGTTCCGCGCCGACGAGTGGCTGCTCTACGACCAGACCTCACCCTCCGCCGGCTTCGGCCGCGCCCTCACCCAGGGCCGCATGTTCGACCGGAACGGCACCATGGTCGCGGCCGTGGTGCAGGAGGGGTTGACCCGAATCCAGCGCGATCAGGACCAGCGCGACATCGAGACAGGAAACATGGCATGACCCGTCCCCTCGTCGGAGTACTCGCCCTGCAGGGCGACGTCCGTGAACACCTTGCTGCACTGAACGATTCGGGCGCAGACGCCGTGGGTATCCGGCGCCCGGAGGAACTCGAGAAGATCGACGGTCTGGTGATCCCGGGCGGTGAGTCGACGACGATGAGCAAGCTGCTGCAGATCTTCGAACTGCTCGAGCCGCTGAAGGCCCGCCTGCGCGACGGGTTGCCCGCCTACGGGTCCTGTGCCGGGATGATTCTCCTCGCAAGCGAGATCCTCGACACCCGACCCGACGCCCAGCACCTCGGTGCCATCGACATGACGGTGCGCCGCAACGCATTCGGCCGTCAGGTCGATTCCTTCGAGTCCGACCTCGAATTCGAGGGCATCGTCGGCGACCCGATGCGGGCGGTGTTCATCCGGGCCCCGTGGGTGGAGCGCGTCGGCGACGACGTCCAGGTTCTCGCCCGGGTGCCCGAATCGGGTGGCGCGGCCGCCGGGCGCATCGTGGCCGTGCGGCAGGGTTCCGTGGTGGCGACGTCGTTCCACCCGGAGGTCACGGGGGACCGGCGAGTGCACGAGTTGTTCGTCGACATCGTCCGCGGCGTCTAGCCGATGCGGGGTGCGACGAGCGAGTTGAGGAGCGCCGCACCCTGAGCGGCGCCGTCGACGGTGACCGCGAACGGGCGGCCGCCGCCGCGACTCACCACGATGCCTTCGCCGCCGCGGATCACCACCGCCGTCCCGCGCGGTGAGAAGCGGTATCCCCAGCCTCCCCATTCCCCGGGGCGGATCTCGGTCACCTGCGCCTCGTCGACCGAGTCGAGCGGGATGTGCCGCCAGCGGACGTTCCACGACGAGACGCTCAGCCCGGTGCCGTCGACCTGCACGGTCACCGAGGCGAATGCGCCACCGGCGACCGCCAGAACGAGGAACAGCCCCGCGAGCCACAGTGCGCCCACCAGAGCGGACACGACCGCGGCGACGCCCATGGCGAGAGCGAGCGCGCCGGCCCAGCGCCCGCGCACATATCCGGTCCAGGACGCGCGTTCGCCGGGCGCCAGGGGGACGGGCAGCGTCGGCGCGAGGCCGTTCTCCGTGGCCTGCGAGGGTCGGGGGAGCAGGACGAACGTGGCGACCGCCCACGGGATTCCCAGCAGGGGGATCACGATCCACCAGCCCAGGGTCGCCGCTCCGGGCGAACCCGCAGCGGCGGTGGCGGCGACGCTGACGATCCAGGTGGTGGCCACCGTCCACCCGGTGAACACGGTGGCGGGGAGCCAGAGCGCGGCGTCGGTGCGGATCCGGGCCGCGACGACGCCGGCGATTCCCGCAGCGATCGCGCAGACGGCGAGCGCGATCCAGAAGTAGGCGTTCGTGTCGCTGAAACCGTCGGGTTCGGTGCCGGACCAGTGGCTGGCCACCACCGGCGGCAGGTCGCCGCCCCACCCGAGTCTCGCCGTCACGAGGGCGAGGAGGGGTACGGCCGAGGTCGCGGCGAGGAGGCGCGTGCGGGAGGTCGTCATTGTTTCGTGGTCTCCTTGATCACGTCGAGCATCTGTTCGGTGTCGAGTCCGAGGCGTCGGGCCTCGTACACGAAAGTGCGTGCGGCTTCGGTCAATCCGGTGCGAATCGGGTCGGTGTCGGCGCGGACGACCGCGCCCCGGCCCCGGCGGAGGTCGATCAGCCCCTCGTCGCGCAGGGCGGCGTAGGCGCGCAGCACCGTGTGGAGGTTGACGTCGATGGACTCGGCCAGCGCCCGGGCGGACGGGAGCCGGTCGCCCGCGCCGATCTCGCCACGCAGGAACGCGCCGCGCACATTGGCGGCGATCTGCTCGCCCAGTGGGGTGCCGGAGCTGTGGTCGACTCGCATCAACATGTTTGCATTCTATGCAAACAATGGCGACTTATGCGAGTTGTTACCCCGGGAACGCGCAGGGGCGGCCGGGCTGCGGGTAACATCGTCAAAGCTGAAACCGCGCATTCGGCGTGCCAAAAGCAGCAGGAAAGGGGCTTGAATCGCATGAGCGGCCACTCCAAATGGGCCACCACCAAGCACAAGAAGGCTGTGATCGACGCCAAGCGTGGCAAAGCCTTCGCGAAGCTGATCAAGAACATCGAGGTGGCGGCCCGTACCGGCGGTGGCGACCCTGCGGGAAACCCCACCCTGTACGACGCCATCCAGAAGGCCAAGAAGACGTCGGTCCCCAACGACAACATCGAGCGCGCCCGCAAGCGCGGCGCCGGTGAAGAAGCGGGCGGCGCCGACTGGCAGACCATCATGTACGAGGGCTACGGACCCAACGGCGTCGCCGTCCTCATCGAGTGCCTGACCGACAACCGCAACCGTGCGGCCGGCGAGGTGCGGACCGCGATGACCCGCAACGGCGGCAACATGGCCGACCCGGGGTCCGTGTCCTACCTGTTCACCCGCAAGGGCGTCGTCACCCTCGAGAAGGGCGACCAGACCGAGGACGACGTGCTCATGGCGGTCCTCGACGCGGGCGCCGAAGAGGTCACCGACCTCGGCGAGACGTTCGAGATCGTGAGCGAGCCCACCGATCTCGTCGCCGTGCGCAGCGCCCTGGAGGACGCGGGCATCGACTACGACTCCGCCGAGGCCGACTTCCGCGCGTCCGTCGAGGTGCCGGTCGACGCCGACGGGGCCCGCAAGGTGTTCAAGCTCGTCGACGCACTCGAGGAGTCCGACGACGTCCAGAACGTCTACACCAACGTCGACCTCTCCGACGAGGTGCTCGCCGAGCTCGACGACTGATCGCACGGACACACGGCGCGGGGCGGGGGAGCGGTGCTCGCCCGCCCCGCCTCGTTCTGCGTGTTGATGCACCGGCACGTCCGACCCCACGGCTAAGCTATCGAACAGCTGTTCGGCGTGGGAGAGGTGGCTTTGCGTGCGTGTGCTGGGTGTGGATCCCGGTCTGACCCGGTGCGGATTCGGAGTGGTGGACGGCGGCAACGGTCGCACCGTCACCCCGGTCGCCGTCGACGTGGTCCGAACCCCGGCAGACCTCGAATTGTCGTCCCGGCTGCTGCGGATCTCCGAGGCCGCCGAATCGTGGATCGATCTGCACCGGCCGGAGGTCGTGGCGGTCGAGCGGGTGTTCTCCCAGCACAACGTGCGCACCGCGATGGGCACCGCGCAGGCAGGCGGTGTCGTCGCCCTCGCCGCCGCGCGCCGCGGCATCCCCGTGTGTTTCCATACCCCCAGTGAGGTCAAGGCGGCCGTCACCGGAAGCGGATCGGCAGACAAAGCCCAGGTGACGGCGATGGTGACACGCATCCTCCAGCTGTCGGCCGCACCCAAACCGGCCGACGCCGCGGACGCGCTGGCGCTGGCGATCTGCCATTGCTGGCGGGCGCCGATGATCGAACGCATGGCCCGCGCCGAAGCCGCGGCCGCCGAACAGAAACGTCGCTACCAGGCCCGGCTGGCCGAAGTGAAGAAGGCAGGTACACGATGATCGCGTCCGTCCGCGGCGAGGTGCTCGAGATCGCCCTCGACCATGCGGTGATCGAATCCGCGGGAGTGGGATACCGCGTCAACGCGACCCCGGCCACCCTCGGTGGGCTGCAGCGGGGAACCGAGGCCCGGTTGATCACGGCGATGATCGTCCGCGAGGACTCGATGACGCTGTACGGGTTCCCCGACTCGGAGTCCAAGGAGTTGTTCGGGCTGCTCCAGACCGTGTCGGGTGTCGGTCCGCGCCTGGCCATGGCGACCCTCGCCGTCCTCGAACCCGAAGCGCTGCGGGCCGCGCTCGCCGAGGGCAACGTCACGGCACTCACACGGGTGCCGGGCATCGGCAAGCGCGGGGCCGAGCGGATGGTCGTCGAACTGCGCGACAAGGTCGACGCGGTCGCGTCCACGTCCGGGGCGGTGCCGCTCGGTGCGGGCGGCGGCGGATCGGTCCGCGACCAGATCGTCGAGGCGCTCGTCGGGCTCGGGTTCCCGGCCAAGCAGGCCGAACAGGCCACCGACTCCGTCCTCGCCGAGGCACCCGAGTCGACCACCTCGTCCGCGCTGCGCTCCGCCCTCTCCCTGCTCGGGAAGACCCGATGAATCCCGAACCCGGCGGCGACTACGACGACGAGTCCCCGGTCTCGGCCGATCTCGTCGCCGGCGACGGCGACATCGAGGCCAGCCTGCGGCCGAAGAACCTGCACGATTTCATCGGGCAGCCGCGGGTCCGGGAGCAGTTGCAACTCGTCCTGACCGGCGCCAAGATGCGCGGCGGCACCCCCGACCACATCCTGCTCTCCGGCCCGCCCGGGCTGGGGAAGACCAGCATGGCGATGATCATCGCCGCCGAACTGGGGTCCTCACTGAGACTGACGTCGGGTCCGGCTCTCGAGCGCGCCGGCGACCTCGCCGCCATGCTGAGCAACCTCGTCGAGGGCGACGTGCTGTTCATCGACGAGATCCACCGCATCGCCCGTCCGGCCGAAGAGATGCTCTACCTCGCGATGGAGGACTTCCGGGTCGACGTCGTGGTCGGCAAGGGCCCCGGGGCCACCTCCATACCCCTGGAGGTAGCGCCGTTCACCCTGGTCGGGGCCACCACCCGCTCGGGGGCGCTCACCGGCCCGCTACGCGACCGGTTCGGTTTCACCGCCCACATGGACTTCTACGAACCGGCGGAGCTGAAGCAGATCCTCATGCGATCGGCGGGCATCCTCGGGGTGCAGCTCGGCGAGGATGCCGGCGCGGAGATCGCGAGCCGGTCGCGGGGCACCCCCCGCATCGCGAACCGCCTGCTCCGCCGCGTCCGCGACTACGCCGAGGTCCGCGCGGACGGCGTCGTCACCCGCGAGATCGCGCACGCGGCCCTCGCCGTGTACGACGTCGATCAGCTGGGACTCGACCGCCTCGACCGCTCCGTCCTCAGCGCCCTGGTGCGCAGCTTCGGCGGCGGACCGGTCGGGGTGTCCACCCTGGCCGTCGCGGTGGGTGAGGAGCCCGCGACCGTCGAAGAGGTGTGTGAGCCGTTCCTCGTCCGAGCCGGAATGATCGCCCGCACACCCCGCGGCCGGGTCGCCACCGCGGCCGCGTGGACGCAACTGGGCCTCACACCGCCGCCGGACGCCGTGACCGGCGGAATCGATGTCCGCGTCAACGAGCCGCAGGCCTCCCTGTTCGATCCCGAAGACCCCTGATCGACGCCGGGAGAAACGCCCGCCCCGTGCCGACCGAACCGGTGTCCGGGCCGGTGATGGCACACTGGTGTATTGCATCGGTCCAACCGGGACCAGTGCTTCGGACCGTGCGACATACCTCGAGGTTGACTTACAGATGGATTTTCTCTTCCCGCTCCTGATTCTGGCGCTGCTCGTCCCGATGTTCCTGGGGATCCGCCGGCAGAAGAAGGAGGCGGCCAAGGTGACCGCTCTGCAGGACTCGCTCTCGGTGGGCGACCGCATCCTCACGACTGCCGGACTGCACGGAACCGTCGTCGCGCTCGGCGACCAGACGATCGAACTCGAGATCGCTCCCGGCGTGGTCACCACGTGGTCGCGTCTCGTCGTCCGCGAGCAGATCGTCGACGCCCCGCTGCAGGATGACGGTGCCATCGACCACGAGTCGCTCGGTACCGAGGCCCCCGCCACCGACATCGTGCGCGAGGATCGTGAGAACGGCGGCGACACCACGCCGCGGCTGAACAAGGATTGACCGGCGCTTCCGCGGCGTACCCGCGCAGCCGTCGCGTCGCAGGCGCCGCCGGCGCGGCGACCGGGGCACAGCCCTGCGTCCGCCGGTCCCGTGCGCTGTGACCGTTCCCACCCGAACTGCACGTACTGAGGAGACATAGAGATCGTGGCACCTTCCACAGGATCGGTGCATCCCGTCCGCTACCTCACCGTTTTCGCGGTGCTCGTGGCGGTTCTGTATGCCCTGGTGTTCTTCACCGGCGACAAGTCCGCGACACCCAAGCTGGGCATCGACCTGCAAGGTGGGACCCGAGTCACCCTCACCGCACGCACCCCGGACGGCAGCAAGCCGACGCCGGACAGCCTGCGGCAGGCGCAGGAGATCATCGAGACCCGGGTGAACGGACTCGGCGTGTCCGGCTCCGAGGTGGTCATCGACGGCGACAACCTGGTCATCACCGTCCCCGGCGACGACAGCGCTCAGGCGCGCTCCCTCGGCCAGACGGCTCGGCTGTACGTCCGCCCCGTCCAGACGTCGCAGGCCGCGGCCGCGGCCGGCACCCCGGCGCCCGCCGCCGGGGAGACGCCGGCCCAGGCACCCGCCGGGACCGAGACTCCCGCGCCGCAGAACCGGCCGTTCCCGGCACAGGATCCGTCCACGTCCCCCGAGCCCGCCCCCACGGCGGAACCGGCACCCGCCGACGAGTCCGGGACCGAGACCGCGGAGGCGGCCGACGAGATCGCGGCGGCCCGGGCCACGCGCCAGAGCACCGACCCCGCCGTGCAGCAGCAGGCCATGGCCACCCTCGACTGCGGGGTGCCCGACCCGTTGCGCGGCAACGACGACCCGGCCCTGCCGCTGGTCGCGTGTTCCACCGACGGTCAGGCCGTGTACCTGCTCGACCCGGCGATCATCGACGGCCAGGAGATCGCCGACGCGACGTCCGGGTACAACTCCCAGCAGTCGCGGCACGAGGTGAGCCTGACGTTCAAGTCCGAGGGCAGCAACACCTGGGCGACGTTCACGTCGCAGAACATCGGCAAGCAGGCCGCATTCACGCTCGACTCCAAGGTGGTGAGCGCGCCGGTCGTGCAGGGCGCGACACCCGCAGGCAGTTCGACGTCGATCACCGGTTCGTTCACCGCGGACAGCGCGAAGGAACTCGCGAACACCCTGAAGTACGGTTCGCTGCCGCTGTCGTTCGCGGCGTCGGAAGCCGAGACGGTGTCCGCGACCCTGGGTCTCGCCTCGCTGCAGGCCGGTCTCATCGCCGGTCTGGTGGGTCTGGTCCTGGTGCTGCTCTACTGCCTGCTCTACTACCGCATGCTCGGAGTGCTCACGGCGCTGTCCCTGGTCCTGTCCGGTGTCATGGTCTACGCGATCATGGTGCTGCTCGGCCGGTACATCAATTTCACGCTCGACCTCGCCGGCATCGCCGGTCTGATCATCGGTATCGGCATGACGGCCGACTCGTTCGTGGTGTTCTTCGAGAGAATCAAGGACGAGATGAGAGAGGGACGCAGTTTCCGGTCCGCGGTTCCGCGCGGCTGGGCCCGTGCGCGCCGCACCATCCTGTCCGGTAACGCGGTCAGCTTCATCGCCGCCGCCGTGCTGTACGTCCTGGCGGTCGGCCAGGTGCGCGGCTTCGCGTTCACCCTCGGCCTGACCACCATTCTCGACGTCGTCGTCGTGTTCCTGGTGACGTGGCCGCTGGTCCATCTGGCCTCGAAGTCGCCGTTCTGGTCCAGGCCGGGTGTCAACGGGCTGGGTGCCGTGCAGCAGATCGCCAAGGAACGCAAGGCTGCCGCAGCGTCGGCGAAGGAGTCACGAGTATGAGCGAATCGACCACGTCGCCCACGTCTGCGTCGCAGACGGACCCCGAGTCCTCGCTGTCCGATTCGGGCGTCAACCAGACGTCGATGCCCCAGCACAGCTGGCTGTCCCGGCTCTACACCGGAACCGGCGCCTTCGAGGTGGTCGGGCGCCGCAAGTTCTACTACATCCTGACCGGCACGATCGTGCTGATCTCGCTGCTGAGCATCCTCGTCCGCGGATTCACCCTCGGTATCGACTTCGAGGGCGGGTCGCGGATCCAGTTCCCCGCGGGCGGCGGGGTGGACACCGCGCAGGTGGAGAACGTCTACTCCGAGGCGCTGGGAATGGACCCCGTCTCGGTGCAGACGGTGGGCTCGGGTTCGAGCGCGACCGTCCAGATCCGCTCCGAGGCCCTCGACGCGGCACAGGTGGTGACACTGCAGAACGCGCTGTACGACGAGTTCCAGCCGAAGGACAGTGACGGCACCGTCAACGAGAACGTGATCAGCGTCGCCGACGTCAGCGAGACGTGGGGTGGGCAGATCACCCAGAAGGCGCTGATCGCGCTGCTCGTGTTCCTGGTGATCGTCAGCATCTACATCGCCGTCCGGTTCGAGCGCGACATGGCGATCGCCGCGATCGTCGCACTCTTCTTCGACATCGCCGTCACCGCCGGCGTGTATTCGCTCGTCGGCTTCGAGGTGACCCCGGCGACGGTCATCGGCTTGCTGACCATTCTCGGTTTCTCGCTCTACGACTCGGTGGTGGTGTTCGACAAGGTCGAGGAGAACACCCGGGGGATTCTGCACCTGACCCGTCGCACGTATGCCGAGCAGGCGAACCTGGCGGTCAACCAGACGTTGATGCGTTCCATCAACACGACCCTGATCAGCGTGCTGCCGGTGCTCGCGCTGATGGTGGTCGCGGTGTGGATGCTCGGCGTCGGAACGCTGAAGGACCTGGCGCTGGTGCAGCTCGTCGGCATCATCGTCGGTGCGTACTCGTCGATCTTCTTCGCGACACCGCTGCTGGTCACGCTGAAGGAGCGGTGGGGTCCGGTGGCCGCGCACACGCGGAAGGTCCTCGCCCGCCGGGCAACTCTGGCCGAGGGCGGGGCGCAGAAGGCAGGCGCGCCGGCGACCGCGGCCGCAGCAGCCACCACGGACGCGGCCGTGCCGCGTCGCCGAACCGCGTCGACCGCACCCACTCCGGGCTCACGACCCACCGGGAAGCGCAACAAGAAGAGGCACTGACATGCCCGCATGGCACAGCACCCGGCGCGGTGCGCCCACCCGACCCGGCCGGACGGCGGCCGTGTCGGGTGCCGGTCTCCTCGCGACCGTGCTCCTCGCCGGCACCCTCGTCGGATGCGCCGAGGAGGGCGAGCAGATCCCGTCGATCGGCTACGCCATCGACAACACCGTCACCACCTACAACGCGAACAGCGTCGCGGGTGCGGTGTCGGGGGCGCGTCAGGCCTTCGCACGGGTGCTGCCCGGGTTCAACTACACGGGGCCCGAAGGCGGGCCGGTGGCCGACACGGACATCGGCACCGCCAACGCCGTGCCCGGGGACGCCCTCACCATCCAGTACAAGCTGAACCCCAACTCCGTCTACTCCGACGGCGTCCCGATGTCCTGCGACGACCTGGTGCTCACCTGGGCGGCGAACAGTGGCCGGTTCCCGATGTTCGATGCGGCGAGTACCGCCGGATACACGGACATCGACCGGGTCGACTGCCAGACCGGTGCGAAGGACGCCGTCGTCACGTTCAAGGCGGGACGGAATGTCACCGACTGGAAGTCGCTGTTCGGTGCGACGTCGATGATGCCCGCGCACGTCGTCGCGACTGCCACCGGCGTCCCCGACATCGTGTCCGCCGTGCAGAATTCGGACGCCGCGGCGCTGACGCGCGTCGCGGACTTCTGGAACTCCGGATGGACGATGGCGCCGGGCGAGCTCGACCTCGCGCTGTTCCCGGCGTCCGGCCCCTACAAGGTCGAATCGTTCTCGGCGGACGAGGGTCTGGTGCTGGTGGCCAACGACCGCTGGTGGGGGAACCGCCCCGCCACGTCCCGGATCGTGGTGTGGCCCAAGTCTTCCGACGTCGGCGCGCGGATCGGGGACGGCGCCGTCGAGGTCGTCGACGTCGCCGCGGGATCGGCGCCGGATCTGGACCTCGGCGGGTTCGACGTGACCGAGGTGGCCTCCCGCAGCGTCGAGCAGTTCGTCCTGTCCACCTCGGGGCTGTTCGAGAACGCGGCCGGACGGCGCGCGTTCGCGGCCTGCCTGCCCCGGGAGGAGCTGGCGTCGAAGTTCGGGCTTCCCGCGGAACCGGACGCGGACGGCGCCGGTCCCGCAGTGCCGGTCGACACCCGGATCACCCCTACCGACAGTCTGGTCCACCAGTCGGTGGCCGGCGCCGTCGGTGGCCGGTACGAGACGGCGGACACGGCGGCGGCGACCGCCGCGCTGGCCGACACCGACAACACCACGGCGACCGTCCGGATCGGATATCTGGGGCCGAACCCGCGGCGCGCCGAGATCGTGTCCGCGGTCGCGGCAGCCTGCGCCCCGGCCGGGATCACCGTGCAGGACGTCGCCTCGCCGGAGTTCACGCCGTCGATGCTGCGAGGCGGGCAGGTGGACGTGGTGCTCGCGGGGACGGCGTCCGCTCCGGGTGCGGCAGGCACCGCCGCGGCCACCACCGCGATGTACGCACTCCGCAGCGGAAACGGATCGAACTTCGGCGACTACAGCAACAGTCGCGTCGACCAGATCGTCGATCAACTCGCCGTCGACGACACGACCGCCACCCAGCTGTCGCTGTCGACGGAGGCGGAGAACATCCTGTGGTCGGATGTGCCGACGGTGCCACTGTTCGACCAGCCGCGCACCGTCGCGTTCGCGTCCGGTCTGCAGGCGGGAACGGTCAATCCGACGCGGTCGGGCGCCGGGTGGAACATGGACAGGTGGGTGCTGCGCCGGTGACCGATCATTCCGCCGCCCGTGACGCCGTCACCCGGCTCACCCGGTGGGCCGACGACTTCCCGCAACCCGGCGTGCGGTTCGCCGACCTGACGCCGGTCTTCTCCGACGCCGACGGTTTCCGCGTCGTCGTCGACGCGCTCGCCGCGTGCGCGCCGGCGACGGAGGTGATCGCCGCCGTCGACGCGCGGGGGTTCCTCCTCGGCGGCGGCGTCGCCCGGGAGCTGGGATCCGGTGTGGTGGCCGTGCGGAAGTCGGGCAAACTGCCGCCGCCCGTGCTGTCGCAGTCGTACACCCTCGAGTACGGAACGGCCACGCTGGAGATTCCGGCCGGGTCGATCGGCCTGGACGGGCGCTCGGTCCTCGTCGTGGACGACGTCCTCGCCACCGGCGGCACCCTCGACGCGACGGCGCGGCTCGTGGAATCCGCAGGTGCCCGCGTGATCGGCATCGCCGTGGTGCTGGAGATCGCCGCGCTGGGCGGCCGGGAGCGCCTCGGAAAGTACCCGCTCACGTCCCTCGTCACGGTCTGAGTACTAAAGTTGGGCCTGGTGGTCGGCACGGCCACCGGGGCGCATGCCCGAGACCAACCAGGGCCGCAGGGCCCGAGCCATTTCAGTGGTAGGAGGTGACGGCATGACTTCGAATCTTGATCGGTCGCAGAACACGGGATCACCCTCGTCTGCGCAATCCGATGCCGAGTCACCTGCAGCGAACCCGGCTTCCGGTAACAACCGTGGAGCACAGGGATTCGCCGTTCCGGCGTCCGCATCGCGCCGGGTACGAGCGCGACTCGCCAGGCGCATCACGGGTCAGCGGAACGCGACCATCCGGCCGGTTCTCGAACCCCTCGTCAGTTTGCATCGCGAGCTCTACCCCAAGGCGGACCTGGCGCTCCTGCAGCGCGCCTACGACGTGGCCGAGGAGCGGCACGCCAGCCAGCGCCGCAAGTCGGGCGACCCGTACATCACGCATCCGCTCGCCGTCGCCAGCATCCTCGCCGAACTGGGGATGGACACGACCACCCTGGTCGCGGCCCTGCTCCACGACACCGTCGAAGACACCGGCTACTCCCTCGAGCAGCTGACCGACGAGGTCGGCGACGAGGTCGCGCACCTGGTCGACGGCGTCACCAAACTCGACAAGGTGGTGCTCGGCAACGCCGCCGAGGGCGAGACCATCCGCAAGATGATCATCGCCATGGCCCGCGATCCGCGCGTGCTGGTGATCAAGGTGGCCGACCGGCTCCACAACATGCGGACCATGCGGTTCCTGCCGCCCGAGAAGCAGGCCCGCAAGGCCCGCGAAACGCTCGAGGTGATCGCGCCGCTGGCCCACCGGCTCGGCATGGCCACCGTGAAATGGGAACTCGAGGACCTGTCCTTCGCGATCCTGCATCCCAAGAAGTACGACGAGATCGTGCGGCTCGTCGCCGACCGGGCGCCGTCCCGCGACACCTACCTGGCGAAGGTGCGGGCGGAGATCAACGCGACCCTGACGGCGTCGCGCATCAACGCGGTCGTCGAGGGCAGGCCCAAGCACTACTGGTCGATCTACCAGAAGATGATCGTCAAGGGCCGCGACTTCGACGACATCCACGACCT
>JBCEBZ010000361.1:0-3474 GCA_039206675.1 Rhodococcus sp. (in: high G+C Gram-positive bacteria)
GTCACCGCGTTCGTGCGCCGAGCAGGTCCGCCGTTCTCCGCAGCCGCATCAGCACCTGCAGGTCGAGCGCCTTGTCGGGGTCGCGCCAGTCCGGGCCGAGGAGGCGATCGATCGCGTCGAGACGCTGGTAGAGGGTGTTGACGTGGACGCCGAGGCTCGACGCGGTCGCCGAATGGTGACGGCCGTGCGCCAGATACTCCGACAGCGTTTCCAGTAGTGGCACCCCGCGTTTGGACTGCTCCGCCATCAACGGCCCCAGCTGGGCCTCGGTCAGTTCGTCGAGGTGCTCGCGTGCCAGGTGGCTCAGCAGGATCCGGTAGATGCCCAGACCTCGCGCGGAGGAGACTTCCCCCGCGCGGCCGAGGGTGTCGAGCACGTCGACGGTCTGCTGCGCTTCGACGTAGGCGTGTGCGAGCGCCGTCGCCCCGCGTGCGGGTTCCGCGATACCGATCGTCGCGTCGAGTCGTCCGGAGGTGAACACCGCCTGGACGGACGCGGCGTCCTTGGCTGGTACGACGGCCAGCGCGCGGGAGCCGTGTTCCGCCGCAACGGTTCCGGGCGGGAGCGGCACGGTCTCGAGGGCGGCACGGATGGACGTGTCCTGCCCGGCCGCGGTCGCCACCGCGATGCAGTACGTCGTGTCGGGGTTCAGCCCGGCCAACCGCAGTTGCCTGCGCTCGTCCTGCGCGGTGGCGGCGGGATGCGTCAGCAGGTCGACGAGAAACGCGTCCCGCGCGCGACGCGTCGCCTCACCGGCCGCGCGTTCCCCGGCGAGCGACAGCGCGATCGCCGGCGCGGCGCGTTCGAGCAGCAGACGCGTGGTCGGCTGCTCCGCGCCCAGGGACACCAGCGCGCCGAGCATCTCCCCGGCCGCCGCGACGCGATGCGCCAGCACCCCGCGTCGTGCGACGTGGTCCTTCCCGCCGGAGCGTAAGTCGCGGACCGCCGCCGCCACGTCGTCGGCGTGCGGCATCAGTTCCACCGGCAGGGCCGATTCGTCCAGCACGAAATATGCGGGCTGCCGGGAGAGCCCCGCCACCTCCTGCACCAGGCGCTGCACTCCCGCGCCGAGCAGCACCACCTGGGTCAGCGTCCGGTCCCATTGCAGAATCTGTTCGAGTTCGGTCGTTCGCTGCGACAATTCGGCGTTCACGGCCTCGAGTCGCGCGACGGTGTCCCGGTCGCGTTCCAGCGACCGCACGTTCTCGATCGCGATCGCCGCGTGGGCCGCCAGCGCCGACAACAGCGCGATCTCGGATTCGGTGAACGCCCGCTCCTGACGCTTGCACGCGAACAACGCACCGATGACGCGGTCGGCGACGCGGAGGGGAACCCCGAGCAGGCCGCGCATGTTCTCGGACCGCGCCGCGCTGTCGGCTCCCGTGATGTGCCGGAACGCCGGTTCGCTCTGGTAATCGGGTGTCCACTCCGGTGCGGACCCGCGGACGATCAGGCCGACGAGTCCCTCGTCCAGTGACAGCCGGATGCCGACGAGGTTCGGGGTCAGCGCCCCGCTGGTGACCTCGATGACGAACTCCTCGTCGTAGACCGATCCCATGTAGGCGAGATCCACACCGAGTAGCTGCCGCGCCTGGTCGACCACCTCCTGCAGCAGCGCCCGGTCGTCGCGGACCGTCGTCAGCCGGACCGCGATGTCGTTGAGCGCCGCCAGCTCCCTGCTGCGCTGCCGCCGCTGGTCGAGCTGTGCCCGCAGCCGCAACGCGGCGCCGGCCTCCCGTTCGACCGCCGCCCGGTCGGACGCGGCGGAGCCGTCGATCAGCGTGCGCCGGAGGGTCTCCAGTTCGTCGAGGGGTGCGTCGTCGAGCAGCAGTTCCATCCAGCCGCGATCGGCAGTGCTCACTGGGGTCTCCATCCATGGATTCCTGGATTCGATAGATGGAATCTACATTGGCCGAGATGCGGATCACAGCTACGTTTAACCCATCACCGTCTCGCCCCCAAAGGACTGGTTCTCGTCATGTTGATCGAAGCACTGTTGGCAGCCCTTCCGGCGGATCGTGTCGTGCGCGACCCCGACGTCGTCGCCAGGTACCAGCACGACGAGGCGGAATGGGCGCCGTACGCCGCCCCGCTGGCCGTCGTCCGGCCCCGAACGGCGCTCGAAGTCCAGGCCGTCGTGCGTGCGTGCGTCGAGAACGGCACCGCCGTCGTCACGCGGGGCGCCGGCACCGGCCTGTCCGGCGGGGCGAACGCGACCGACGGCTGTGTCGTCCTCGCGCTCGAGGGCATGAACGTGGTCAAGGAGATCGATCCCCTCGAGCGGTACGCCGTCGTCGAGCCCGGCGTCGTCAACGACGATCTCCGCGCCGCCTGCGCCGAACACGGACTCTGGTATCCGCCGGACCCGGCCAGCGCGCCGTGGTCGACGATCGGAGGAAACGTCGCCACCAACGCGGGCGGACTGTGCTGCGTCAAGTACGGCGTCACCCGCGACTACGTGCTCGGCATGCAGATCGTCACCGGCACGGGTGAACTCGTACGCCTCGGCCGCAAGACCGCCAAGGGTGTCGCCGGCTACGACCTGGCTGGCCTCATGGTCGGATCCGAAGGAACGCTCGGCGTCATCACCGAAATCACGGTCAAGCTGCGCCCGCTGCAGGACCCGCAGCGCACGGTGGCCGGCTACTTCGACTCCATCGTCGACGCGGGCCGGGCCGTCGCCGCCGTGGCCGCGGCGGGACTCACCCCGTCGGCGCTCGAGTTGGTGGACAAGCAGTGCCTCATCGCGGTCGACGCGTGGAAGAAGATGGGACTGTCGGTGGAGGCGAACGTCGTGCTCCTCGGCCGCATCGACACCGCGGGCGTCATCGGCGACCAGGAGGCGGAGAAGATGCTGTCGTGCTTCGACGAGGCCGGAGCCACGTGGTCCGCCGTCTCCACCGACCAGGAGGAGGCGGATGCGTTGTTCGCCGCGCGCCGCCTGGCCTATCCCGCGATGGAGCGGCTCGGGCCGGTCCTCACCGAGGACGTGTGCGTGCCGAAACGGGCTGTCCCCGAGATGCTTGCGCGCATCGAGCAGATCGGCATCGCCCACGAGACCACGATCGCGAACATCGCACACGCCGGCGACGGCAACCTGCATCCGCTGCTCATCACACCCCGCGACGACGAGCCTGCCCGCGCCCGCGCGCAAGCGGCGTTCGCGGAGATCATCGACGCCGCACTCGAACTCGGCGGCACCGTCACCGGCGAACACGGTGTCGGCCTGCTGAAGATGGAAGGCCTTGCCCAGGAACTCGATCCGGTCGTGCTGGACATGCACCGATCGGTGAAGAGGGCCCTCGACCCGCACGGAATTCTGAACCCCGGGAAGATCTTCTCGTAACGATGACGCAGGCGCGCGGTCAGCGGGCGCCGGGGGTGTACGGGATGTTGGCGGCGCTGTTCTCGTCGACGTTGATGCTGCGCCCGAGTTGCGGGAAGGCACGCTGGGCGCAGTTGGGGCGCTCGCAC
>JBCEBZ010000362.1:0-12262 GCA_039206675.1 Rhodococcus sp. (in: high G+C Gram-positive bacteria)
CTCGTTGGCGTGTTCCACCGCCTGCACCGTCGGCTTCACGTCCCGATCGACGAACTCCCGGATCGTCTTGACCAGGAAGGTCTCTTCTTCGTTCAGCTTGCTCATGACGTATCTCTCTGTATCGCTGGATTGGAAACGGCGTGGACTGCCGCAGGATTTGTGCGGCCATTTTCTACACGGTGGTAGTCGTGCGCAGACCCTCGATGTCGGCGTCGGTGTAGCCGAGTTCGCGCAGCACCGACGTGGTGTGCGCGCCGCACGCGGGCACCGGGTCGAATCGAGGTTCGACCCCGGCGAGATTCGCCGGCGGCAGCAGCGCCCTGACCCGTCCGCCTGGGGTGTCGACCTCACGCCAGCGATCGCGGCCGGCCAGGGAGGGGTGTGCGAGGAAATCGGACACCGAGCCGAGCCGGCTATTGGCGATCCCGATCTTCTCGAGCAACGCGAGTGCTTCGTCGGTACTCATCTGACGGGTGCGCGCGGCGATCAGAGCGTTGCATTCTTCGCGATGGGCAACGCGCATCGAGTTGCGGCAGAAGCGCGGATCGGACTCGACTGCCGGATCACCGATTACCTCCGCGCAGAACGCCGACCATTCCCGGTCGTTCTGTACCGACAGCAGCACTGTGCCATCGGATGTCGGGAAGGCGCCGTAGGGGGCGATCGTGGCGTGTTCGGCACCGACCCGGCGCGGTTGCGAGCCGCCGTACTCGGTGTAGTAGGCGGGGGAACCCATCCACTCACCCAGCGCCTCGAACAACGCCACCTCGACAGCCCGCGCCGTTCCCGTGGTCGCCCGCGTGAACAAGGCGGTCAGGATGCCGCTGTATGCGTACATTCCGGCGGAGATATCGGCGATGGAGATCCCGACGCGGGAGGGGCACGACTGTGGGCCGGTCAGTGCCATGACGCCGGATTCACCCTGTACCAGCATGTCGTAGGCCTTACGGTCCGACCACGGACCGGTGTTGCCGTACCCCGACACATCGCAGGGAATGAGGGAGGGGTAGCGCTCCTGCAGTGACTGCGCGTCGAGACTCATTCGCGCGGCGGCACCGGGCGCGAGGTTTTGCACGAAGACATCGGCGGTTGCCAACAGCTTCTCCAGGATCTCGCGTCCCGCCGCGGATTTGAGGTCCAGGGTCACCGACTCCTTGGAACGGTTGAGCCACACGAAGTAGCTCGACTCGCCGTTGACGGTTTCGTCGTAGCGACGTGCGAAGTCGCCGGCTCCGGGTCGTTCGATCTTGATCACCCGTGCGCCCAGGTCGGCGAGCTGGCGAGTGGCGAACGGCGCGGCAACGGCTTGCTCGATACTCACCACGGTGATGCCCGCGAGTGGCAGAGCGGATTGGGGTGTCATGTCTGGGAGTGCGGTCTGCGATGCCATGGGGCCGGTCAGCCTTCCTACGAAATGTACGGCCATTTTGCCCACGCGGCTCGACGAGAGTCAATCGTTTCCCGGCGAAGCTTTACAGTCCGTTGAGGTTCGTCACCCGGATCGGCCGGCACCTCAACCGTGATGACGCCGGTACGCCTCGACCGCGCCCGGGTGGCGCGGTATTCCTGCGGTCTGGATGAGCGACCGGACGTCGAGGAACTGGGCGCCGACGGTGTCGGGGGGGATGAGGTCCTGTGCTCGGTCGATCAAGATGTCGACGAGCGCGCCGGCGACGGCGTCGGGGAGATCGGGTGAGGCGACGAGCAGGCTGGGAACGCCTACCGTCGGGGTCTCCGCCGTATCCCCGTATGCGCGCGCGGGGACGGAGACCGGCTCGTACATCGGTCCGTACCGTGCGCGCATCTGCACGTATTCGGCGGACAGGTCGAGGAGCCGGATCCCGCCGTCGGGACCGTGACCCGGTCGCGGGATGGCTGCGGGGGTCGGCACACCGCCCGCCCACAGCGCGGCGGCGACCGTGCCGTCCCGCAGGGAGTCGAGGACGGTGGTGAGAGATACCGGTCGGATGGTCACGTCGTCGACCGTCAGCCCGCTCGCCTCGAGGACCCGGCGGCCGGTCTGGGCGGTCCCCGATCCGGCAGCGCCGAGGCTGATCGCCTGCCCTCGGAGATCGTTCATCGAACGGAAGGGCGACTGCATGGGAACTGCACACTGAAAGTAGTTCTCGTAGACCCGGCCGATGGCGAGGAGGGGTGTGGTCGCCTCGGCGGCGGTGTCGGCGAGTGTCAGCCCGACGAGTACCTCACCCGACGCCAGCAACGACAGGTTTTCCAGGGAACCGGTGGTGTAGCGCACCGTCAACCGCAGATCCCCGTCTGCCGCCGTCGCCACGTCGGCGAGCAACTCCGCGAACGCGGCTTGAAAGCCGTCTCGCTCGCCGGACGCGATCTCGTAGGGTCCTGCGGGCTCGGGCCGAGCGCATGCGGCCAGGGTCGCGGTCGCAGCCACCCCGCCGAGGAACTGTCGCCGGCTAATCATCGTCCACGCTCTCCAGGTGGTGCTCGAGCCACAAGCGTACGCGCAGGCCACCGCCGGGAGCCTCGTCGAGGGCGAGCCGGCCGCCGTATGCTGCCGCCACGACCTCGACGATGGAGAGGCCGAGCCCGGTCCCGGTCTGATCGCTGGCCCGGAAGAAGCGTTCGGTGAGTCGCCCGCGGACGTCTTCCGGGACCCCGGGGCCGTCGTCTGCCACCCACACACAGACCTCGGGACGCACCGCGGCCGGTTCGATCGCGACGCCGATCTCGATGCGCGGATGCGGTCCCGCATATCGCGACGCATTGTCGATCAGCACGTCCAGCACCTGCGAGAGGTCGTTTTCCCCCATTGCGACGGGAAGGTGGTCGATGCCGGCAGGAGCGACCGTCTCGAGGTGGGCGCCACGCTCACCCGCAGTGACGGACCAGAAGTCGACGCGGTCGGCGATCACCGACAGCACATCGCAGACTGTGTCGGAGCGGCCGGAACCGAAACGTGGTGTCTCGGCGGAGGCCAGGGAGAGCAGACTGTCGAGGATCGTCTGCAGACGTCTCGCTTCCTCGGTGACGCTGTGATAGTCCTCGCGCGCGTCGTCCGGTATCCCCTCGTCGAGGAGGTCCAGGCGAAACTGCAACGCCGCGAGCGGGTTCCGCAGCTGGTGTGCGGTGTCGGCGATCAGGCGCTGTTGTGCGTCCGCGGCCCGCAACACCGCCGAGGACATCACGTCGAACGAATGCGCGAGCCGGCGCACCTCGGGCGGGCCGCCCGCCGCGGTGGCCGGCAGGACGGATTGTGGCGGCACGGAAGCCGGCGGCACCTTTGCGTCAGGCATGCGGCGGATGAGCTGCACGATGCCCTTCGACAAGTTCGCGAGCGGTCCGAGTACCCACCGGCTCAGAGCGATCGCGAGAGCGCCGAACGCGACCAGCGCCACCAGCGCGCCGGCCGCGATCACGGCCCATTGCCGGAGGATGTCGGCGCGGGCCTCGGCGGTCGAGGCGCGCAGCACGATGGTGCCGTTCACCTGAGCGCCCGACCCCACCGGTTTGACGAACAGTGCCTCGTCGTCGCTCCACGGGAACAACCGCTCGACGGTGGAGACCCGTTCGTTGCGCAGTCCGCTGCGAATCGCGGCCGCTATTCCTCGGTCGGTGCCGTCGAGGCCGACACCGAGAGTGGGCACTCCACGGGTGGAGACCACCAGAACGCCCTCGCCGTACACGTCGTCGTATGCCTCGACCTCACCGGCGATCCTGGCCGGATCGCCGGTCCGGACGTACTCCTCCGCGAGAACGGCGAATCGCTGGATGTCGCCCTCACGGCCGAGGGTGAACTCCTGCGTCCGCGAGTCCGCGGTCGCGATCGCAAGGGGAATGGCGAAACTCGCGACCGCACAGGATCCGAGTATCGCGAGAATGAGGAGTAGTCGTCGGCGCATGTCCGGTTCAGCACACCCATCGGTAGCCGAAACCGCGGATGGTGCTGACGAGCCCGGGGCGGTTCAGTTTGGCTCGGAGGGTGCCGATATGGACGTCGAGGGTGCGGGAGACGGCAACGAATGCGTCGCCCCAAACCCGGTCCATCAACTGTTGCCGGCTGACGGCGGCGCCGGGATTCTCGAGCAGAATCTCGAGGAGAGCGAACTCCTTCGACGTCAGATCGACGTCCGCGCCTGCGACCGTGACGGTGCGGGAATCGAGATCGACTCGGACGTCTCCGGTGACCACGGCGCGTGGTGCGCCTCCCCGGACGGCGAGGTTGCGGCGCCGCACCACTTCGATCCGAGCGAACAATTCGGCCATGCGTGCGGGCTTGACCAGGTAGTCGTCGGCGCCGCCGCGCAGGCCGCGGACCACCGAGCGCTCGTCGTCGCGGGCGGTGAGGATGATGACCGGGATGTCGCTGACCTGGCGGAGCTGGCGCAGAACCTCGAGGCCGTCCTTGTCGGGCAGGCCGAGGTCGAGCAGGACGAGTTCGACCTCGCCGTGGTGGAGCAGCAGTTCGGACCCGAACTTCATCCGGACGGGCTGATGAGCCTGGCGGGTGAGCCCGGCGACGAGGGCGTTGCCGACGCCGTCGTCGTCTTCGACCACTGCGATGCGCATAACCGGCATTGTCCCCCCGGGCCGGTGGGCCGGGGGGACAATGCCGGACGAGGTGGGATCAGACACGCTCGAGTTCGCGGTCGTCCCGATCCTCCTCGCGTCCGTCGCGAGCCTGGGTTACAGGTGCGGCGTCGAGGGTGGTCGCCCCCTTGCCCTTGGGCATGAACAGTGCTGCGACCAGGGTCAGTGTGGAGCAGCCGACCACGTAGTAGAAGAACGCCGATTCGTGCCCGGCCTGCTTGAGGGCGAGCGCGAGCGGCTCGGCCGTGCCGCTGAACAGGGCGGCGGTGATCGCGTGCGGCAGGCCGACGCCGAGCGCGCGGACCTTCGTCGGGAACAGCTCCGCCTTGACGATCGCGCTCAGCGCGCTGTAGGCGGTCACGATGACCAGTCCGGTCATCATCAGGCCGAACGCGACGAACGCGTTGGTGGTGTTACCGAGCACGGTCAGGATCGGAACGGTCAGCACGGTGGAGCTGATGCCGAAGAAGAGCATGACCTTGCGGCGGCCGATGCGGTCGGAGATCAGTCCGGCCACGGGCTGGAGCAGCATGTAGATGAACAGTGCGGCGAAGTTGATCCAGGCGACCGTTTCCGGGGCGATCCCCGAGGTGTTGATCATGTACTTCTGCAGGTAGGTGGTGTACGTGTAGAACGCGACCGTGCCGCCGATGGCGAGACCGAAGACCATCGCGAGTTGCTTCGGGTACTGCAGCAGCAGACGTACGGTGCCGCGCTTGGCCGACGGCTTCGTGCCGGATGCCTTCTCGGCCGCGATCTCCGCCGCTTCCTCCTTGTACTGGTCCGACTCGTCCATCCCGCGCCGGAACAGCATCACCGTCACCGCGGCAACGGCACCGATGACGAACGGAATGCGCCAACCCCAGGCCTGCATCTGGTCCATGGTGAGAACCTGCAGCAGAATGATCTGGACACCGAGCGCAGCGAGCTGACCCAGGATGATCGACACGTACTGGAAGCTCGAGTAGAAGCCGCGGCGGCCGGGTGTCGCGACCTCGGAGAGATACGTCGCGCTGGAGGCGAATTCACCTCCCACGGACAGTCCCTGGATCAGGCGCGCCGTCACCAGCAGCGCCGGGGCGAGCATCCCGATCGCCTCGAAACTCGGTGTCGCAGCGATGATCAGTGATCCGGCGGCCATCATGAGCACCGACAACGTCAGTGCGTTCTTCCGCCCGTACCGGTCCGCGTATCGGCCCAGGATGTAGCCGCCGATCGGGCGCATGAGGAATCCGACGGCGAAAACCAGTGCCGTGGAAAGAAGCTGGGCGGTCGTGCTGCTCTGCGGGAAGAAGGATGCCGCGAAGAACACGCTGAACGCTGCATAGACGAACCAGTCGTACCACTCCACGAGGTTGCCGATGCAGCCGCGAACCACGTTCGCGACGACTCGCCTCTCGCCGGTCGACGACGCTGGGTTCGAAGTCGTGTGTCGCATGATGTTCCTTCCTCGACTGCTGTGATCGTGCATAGGCACTGAAACCAATGTGGCTGCCCTCACAGCGGTAGGGAAGGGAAGGGGGTCGTTCCTTACATTCGCTTTAGACGACTCTTCATTTCGCCGGGCATCCTCGAACGCACATACCGAATGGGCATCAAGGAATCATGGATCGACATTGGTCAGGCGCACCTGTTACGCAGCAGAATGGGCGCATCGAGATTCCTCAGCTTCCAGAATTGCCCTGTCCACTGCCACGTATCCCTCGCGTGTTCGCCAAAGGAGAGAAATGACGACCGACAATCTGCGCAGACCCGCGGCGGTGCCGACGGCGTCGGTGTCCGATGCACTCGACGCACTCGGACACCGGGGTTCCCTGCACGGCATCGGACCTCTTGCGACGGGAGTCCGGGTGGCGGGACGGGCATACACGGTGCGATACGAACCGGTGACCGACGAACCCGGCACCGTGGGTGACTTCCTCGACGACGTCGAACCGGGGTCGGTGATCGTCATCGACAACCAGGGGCGAACCGACTGCACGGTGTGGGGCGGCATCATGACGCAGGTCGCGGTCTCACGGGGAATCGGCGGAACAGTGATCAACGGAGCGTGCCGCGACACCGCGACCTCACTCGAACAGAACTATCCGATCTGGAGTGCGGCTCGGTTCATGCGCACCGGCAAGGACCGGGTCCGACTGGCCGAGGTGCAGGGTCCGGTGGTGATCGACGGAGTCACCATCCGGCCGGGCGACTACATCACCGCCGATGCGGACGGCGCCGTCGCCGTGGCGGCGGACATTGTCGACGAGGTACTCGAACTGGCTGAACGCATCGAGCGGGTTGAGGCCGATATCGTCACCGCTGCCCGGGTCGGAAGCACACTTCGCGAAGCGCGGCAGCGCTTTTCGTACCACACCCTGCAGAGAAATCGGACCTGACGTACTGGATCACAACCATCATCTCGTGCTGCACCACCGGATGAATTCGATTGCGGCAGGCGATGCCTGCTGCCGGAATTCATCGAAGTAGGCGTGTCGGGCGCCGGGCAGGATTACCACCTGTGTGTCCGGGATTCGTTCCTCGAGGAGGTAGGCGTTGTCCACGGGGGACAGCAGGTCCTCGTCGCCGTGGAGGATCAAGGTAGGAGTGGCGATCTGCGGCAACTCATTCCAGGCATCGTGGCTATTGCTGGCAACCAGATGCGCGTTTCGCGCAAACGCTGACATCTCGGGATCGCCGAGCACGTGGTACGGGCCGGCGTGGTCGTGTTGCCATGCCGGGGTGTACATGAGGTCGATCAGCGCCGTCCTCACGGCTTCTTGATCCGCGGACGCCAGGGTGTGACGGACGTCGGCGGCCCGCTCGCGGGCGTGCGGACCACCGGGTGACGTGCAGCCGAGGGTCAGAGACCGCACCCGCTCTCGGTGGTCGATCGCGACCCACTGTGCGACACGACCTCCCATCGAGGTTCCGTACACGTGCGCGGTTTCGATCCCCGCAGCATCGAGCACTCCGATGACGTCGCGAGCGAACTCCCTTGTGGAATAGCCGGAACGGGGACTGTCACTACTCCCGGTGCCACGGTAGTCGAGCGTGATCACCTGCAGGTGGGGCTCGAAGTCGGAACGGACTGCGTCCCACCAATGATGATTGTTCGCTTGACCGGCGAGCAGCACCAGGGGCTCGCCGGAACCAGAAATCTGATAGGCGATGTGGGTACCGTCGACGGTCGTGGCGATCGGCATTCGATTGGTCCTTCGTTCGGGCTGATGGTCGGTTGGGTAGCGGTTCGGAAACGAGCCCGTCCAGTGGAATAGCGGGCTTGGGTAAAGAGCATTGTTTGCCCCGCGTCACGGTGCGGTCCACAGCCCCTGATCGACCATTGCGGTCACGGCATCGAGCAGGGCGTCATGCACGACTGCTTCGGATGCGGACATCCTGCCACGCGGGCGGACCAGGGCCAGCGTCCGGGTCAGGGCGGGGGTGGTGGGTACCGCGATCACCTCGTCGCCGTGCGCATCGGCCGTGGCCATGCTCGCCGGCAGCATCGACCATCCGAGTGTGTCGGCGACGAGGGCGCGTTGGAGGGTGGCGTCGTTGGTTTCGAGCGGTACCGACGGTGACATGCCCAGCCGGGCCGCGGCCGCGTCGATCAGTGTTCGCAGCCCGTGTGGTGGGTTGGGAATGATCATCGGTTGGGAGAAGACATGTTCGAGGGGGATGGGTGCTTCGGTGTCTTCGAGCGAGCCTGGGGGAGCGATGGCCCACAATTCCTCGATCGCGACCGGGTCGACGGTGAAGGCCGAGGACATCGGCTGGTCGAAAAGAATCGCGAAATCCACGGCCCCCGCCTCGAGCCACTTCGCCAGATGTCCGGCGTAACCGACCGTCAACTGCAGTTGGAGGCCGGGATGCTGGGAAACGATTGCCTCGGACAGCCGTGGCCCGATGACCCGCGCGACGCTGGGCAGCAGGCCCACCGACACGTGCCCTGAGACCGTGTGATCGGACGTCGAGGCAACTTCCTTCGCGCGATCGATCTCCCGTAGCGCGCGCCGGGCCCGTTCGAGCACCTGCTCGCCGACCTCGGTGAGCAGCATCCCCGCGCGTGAGCGTTCGAACAGCTGGGTTCCCAGCTCGTCCTCGAGGGTGGCGATGTGGCGGGTCACCGCCGGCTGCACCAGATGCAACACCTGGGCCGCCCTCGTCACGCTGCCTGTGTCAGCGACGGCTACCAGGGCCTTGAGCTGCCGAATCTCCATGAACCTGCCTCTTCCTCACCGCGATCAAAACCGTGATACCGGCATCACGAAACATTATTACCGCTCTCGAAGCATGTTGTTTCATGATCTATGGGAGCCCATCGTAATGAATCGGAGCATCCATGAATCCCACAGTCAGCGCCCCCGGCTGGCAGAAGTCCGTGTTCGACGTTCTGCGTGAAGGAGATGTCCAGCAGATCGCGTACGTCCCGGACGCCGGCCACTCGTACGCGATCCGAGCAGCTATCGACGACCCCGGCATCGAAGACGTCGTCCTGACCACCGAGGAGGAGGGCATCGGAGTCGTCAGCGGAGCCTGGCTCGGCGGGCAACGCGCGGTCCTGCTGATGCAGAGCAGCGGAGTCGGTAACTGCGTCAACATGTTCTCTCTGCTGGAGATGTGCAAGTTCCCGTTCCTCACGCTGGTGACGATGCGCGGTGAGTACGCCGAGTTCAATCCGTGGCAGATTCCGATGGGCTCGACGACGCAGCAGGCCCTCGAGCTGATGGGCATCACAGTTTTCCGGGTCGACGACCCCGATCAGGTCGGCGAGGTTGTCTCCGCCGCCTTCGATCAAGCCTTTCTCGCTGGCGAGCGCGTCGCCGTGCTCCTGGGCCAGCGACTCATCGGACGCAAGAAGTGGGAGCGCAAGTGAACGCACACAACTCGACCATCGGAACCCTCGCCGGCGATCGCGTCGACCGGCGCGAGTTCGTCGCCGCACTGCTCGACCGGGCACCGGAGGCCCTGGTTGTCACCGGGCTCGGGTCCCCGTCCTACGACGTCTTCGCCGCCGGGGAGCGGGACCGCAACTTCTACCTGTGGGGCGCCATGGGCGCGGCCGTGCCCACCGGTCTCGGCCTCGCGCTCGCCCGCCCGGACGAATCCGTTGTCGTCATCACCGGTGACGGTGAGCAACTCATGGGCATCGGGGCGCTCGGATCGGTCGCAGTGAAGGCCCCGAAGAACCTCACCATCGTCGTCCTCGACAATGGGCACTTCGGCGAAACGGGCATGCAGCGCAGCCATTCCAGCCTCGGTGCCGATTTGTCAAGCGTCGCTTCGTCATTCGGTATCGCCCGGACCGAACGTGTCCGCGACATCGGTGAGGTCGGCCGAGTCGCGGAGTTCGTCAAGGCCCGCGAAGGCACCACCTTCGTCCAGGTCTTCATCGAGCAGACCGAGCCGCCGCGCGCGCTGCCGCCCCGCGACGGCATCGCCGTGAAGAACAAGTTCCGCGCCGCGCTCGGCCTCGACACGTTCTGATCGCCGACGCCGAATCGAAAGAGAACACCGCCATGCAGACTTACCTGCTCCACATCGACGGGCAACGGCGCCCGTCCGCGGACGAGACGTACTTCGAGACGGACAACCCCTACACCGGCCGGCCGTGGGCGCGGATCGCGCGCGGGCAGGCTGAGGACGTGGAGGACGCGGTCCAGGCCGCACACCGCGCCATGACGACGGGACCGTGGGCGAGCCTGAGTCCCACCGCCCGCGGCCGGATTCTGCAGCGCATCGCCGATGCGCTGGAGGAGAACGCCGAACTGCTCGCCCGCACCGAGGTCCGCGACAACGGCAAGCTCTACGGTGAGATGCTCGGGCAGTGCCAGTACCTCGCACAGTGGTACCGGTACTACGGGGGTCTCGCCGACAAGATCGAAGGCCGCGTCGTCCCGGTCGACAAGCCGGGATACTTCACCTACACCCGGCGTGAGCCGATCGGCGTGGTAGGAATCATCACCCCGTGGAACTCGCCGCTGCTGCTGCTCACGTGGAAGCTGGCCCCGGCGCTGGCGGCCGGGTGCTCGGTGGTGGTCAAACCGTCCGAGTACACCTCCGCCTCCACGCTCGAATTCGTCCGCATCCTCGAAGAGGCGGGTCTGCCGGCGGGCGTGGTCAACGTGGTCACCGGATTCGGTCCCGACGTGGGAAGCCCGCTGGTCGACCACCCGCTGGTCCGCAAGGTCGGTTTCACCGGGTCGGACGCCACCGGACGGCACATCGGCGCGGCGGCCGCACGCGGCCTCAAACGAGTGTCCCTCGAGCTCGGCGGCAAGTCACCGAACATCGTCTTCGCCGACGCCGATCTCGACGCCGCGGTCAACGGCGCGGTGTCCGGCATCTTCGCCGCGACCGGCCAGACCTGCATCGCCGGCAGCCGCCTGCTGGTGCAGCGCTCCGTGCACGAGGAGGTCGTGGCCAAGCTGGTCGCGCTCGCCTCGACCGCCCGGATCGGAGACCCGATGGACCCCGACACTCAGGTGGGGCCGATCACCACTCGGGACCAGTACAAGAAGGTGCTCGAGTACATCGACATCGCCGCCGCCGAGGGTGCGCAACTCGCGCTCGGTGGCGGTGTGGCCACCGGCACCGGCAGCGACGGGTGGTTCGTGCAGCCGACCGTGTTCACCGGGGTGAGCAATCAGTCCCGGCTCGCGCAGGAGGAAGTCTTCGGCCCGGTACTCGCGGTGATCCCGTTCGACACCGAAGACGAGGCGGTCACCATCGCCAACGACTCGAAATACGGTCTCGGCGCGGGTGTCTGGACCACCGACCTGCCCCGCGCCTTCCGCATGGCGGAGGCGATCGAATCGGGAACGGTCTGGGTCAACACCTACCGGGCGGTGAGCTTCATGCTGCCGTTCGGCGGTGTGAAGGACTCCGGCATCGGCCGCGAAAACGGTGTCGAGGCAATCGACGAGTACCTCGAAACCAAGAGCGTGTGGATCAACACCGGGGCACCGACCGGGAACCCGTTCGTTCTGCGCTGACCCACCGGTGGCGGCGAGCGTGTTCCGCGCATGCTCGTCGCCACCGCTGAGAACCTTCCGATCGGCGTCCTAGAGGCCAGGCCAACGGCGTAGCGCTACACCGGTAATGGGCGGAGAGCCTGGTACTTCGGTGAGATTCGAATGCTCGGACGCTTGCCGTGCCCCACGGGTGTCTGCTCGTGGGGCGGGTCGGCTCGGCCGAGCCATCGTCGGTCTGCTTCCGTGGTGCCACCCCAGACGCCGAACGGCTCGCTCACCGTGACCGCATGGTTGCGGCAGGCCCTGCGCACAGGGCACTGGAGGCAGATCTCTTTAGCCAGACGTTCGCGGCGGATCCGTGCCCCGACCTTCGCCGTCTCGGGCGAAAAATAGTTCCGAACCGGTGGTGCGGCAAAGGCCACGCATTTGCCAGTCCCACAGGCCGCTGCACGGTCGGGGTAGTCGCGGTGTCAGGCCGAACGATGGCATCGTCCCGTCCTCCCAGATTCGTCCGTCGGGTCAGTTCGGAAAGTAGGAGTTGAGAGTTCCTGTCAGGCCGAGCAGTTCGACGGTGGAGGCACCGTCGGCGATCTGGGCGCGGAACGTGGCTTCCTTGTCCTCGCGCGACTGCGCGAGCGTGAGAGCCGATTCGACCTGTGCGGCGGGGATGACGACCAGACCGTCGCGATCGCCCACGATGACGTCACCGTTGCGGACGGTAGTTCCGGCGATGTCGA
>JBCEBZ010000362.1:12272-13864 GCA_039206675.1 Rhodococcus sp. (in: high G+C Gram-positive bacteria)
TGCTGCCCTTGTAGACCTTGGTGGTCCCGCGGATGGAGAGGCCCTTGGCGAAGAGCGGGAACTTCATGTCGATGATCTCGTCGGCGTCGCGGACGGCGCCGTTGATCACCAGGCCCGCGATTCCGGCCTTCTGGGCGGCGGCGGTGAGAACATCGCCCCAAGCTCCGGCGTCGAGGAACCCGCGCGCATCGGCGACCAGGATGTCGCCCGGCCGAGCGTGCTGCAGCGCGGCGTGCAGCATCAGGTTGTCGGCCGGACCGGCGTCGACGGTAAGGGCGGGGCCGGCGAGTTTCATCGACGGGTCGATCGGCTTGATCACGGCATCGATGGAGCCGCGTTGGCCCTGGGCCTCGTAGATGGTGGCGGCGCCGAGTTCGCGGAGCCGGGTCAGTTGCTCGTCGGTGGGGCGGGGGCTCATGACAATCTCCTTGTTTTTCGCAATCGGGTGCTCGCGAGTGGTTCTGTCCGCCGAAATTGCTGCGGCGGTGAAGCTGTCGGGTATCCGGTTCGGCGGATGCCGAGTCGGGGGATGCCGAGTCGGGGGATGCGTCGGATGCAGGGAGCCCGGCTGGCGGAGGCGCGATCGGCGCTTGGCCGCCGGCATGGGACAGCACCGCGCTTCACTGTTGCCGGGGTGGGGATGACACCTCGACAACCGATCCGACAGAAAAGTACATTATCAGAACGATCTCTGTCATGATAGGGGCCTCATCTCGCGGTTTTCACGGCCGAGCCGGATTATCGCTCTCATTTTTGTACAACCCTCGAGGTAGGAGAAGACCATGAAGTTGGCGATCATCGGATGCGGTGAAGTGGGCCGCTTGTATGCCCGGGCCGCGACAGAAGCGTTCGAGGTGGTGCTGTGCGACGCCTTTCCGTCCCCTGCGGCACGCGAACTGGTCGTCGAGTTGGGGCTGACCCTGCACGAACAGATCGGCGAGTGGCTCGATGGAGTGGACCGGGTGTGGTCGTGCGTGACCGGTGACGTCGCTGCGTCGGTAGCGGAGAGCGCCGGCGAATATCTTTCTGCAGGAGCGTTGTTCGTCGACCTGAGCACCGCCACCCCAGCCGACAAACTGCACTCGTCGGAGCTGTTGCATGCTGCGGGTGTGGAGTACGCGGACGCGGTGATCATGGGTGCGATCGGGATGACCGGGCTGGGAACTTCCCTACTGGTTTCGGGCGTCGCGGCCCAGGCCGCGGTAACCGACTTCGGCGCGATCGGCGCACCGGCGCGTGCGCTCGACAATGCCCGTCCCGGTGACGCGGCGGCGTTGAAACTGCTGCGCACCGTCCTGACCAAGGGGATCGAGGCGCTGGCCGTCGAGGCCCTGGTCTCGGCCGAAAAGCAGGGAGTGCGTGAGGAGTTGTACCGAGTCCTCGGCGACATCGACACCCAGGGCTTCACCGCGTTCCTCGACGCGGTGGTGCGTAGCCATCTTCTACACGCCGAGCGACGCTCCCACGAAGTCGATCGCGCCGTCGCCCAACTCGATCAGGCGCACCTTCCCTCGTCGGTGCTCGCGGGTACCCGCTCCCTGTACGAGCGCACCGTGCGATCCCTCGCCGACAATCCGCCCGGTCCGAATGCG
>JBCEBZ010000363.1:0-3472 GCA_039206675.1 Rhodococcus sp. (in: high G+C Gram-positive bacteria)
CAGCAGATGGCCGGCGGCGACGAACTCGAAGCACTCACCCACGAATTGCGCCGCTGAATTCCAATCGGCACTCCCCTCACGACTGCACCGCCCCGGAGATCTCCGGGGCGGTGCAGTCGTGCGCCTGGACTTCGCCGCTGTCAGGGCATGTTGTAGGGAGTGGTGATCCGGATCGGCGACATCACCGTGGTCACGCCCGACAATCCGCCGCGACTCTGAATCAGCATGCGGCAGGCCAAGTTCGCATCGAATCGCAGGTCGTGCTCGAGGACGGCTGAAATCTTCTTGTCGCGCAGCAGTTGCCGGTTGTCGCTGTCGAGGTCATGGGCAATGAAGACGCGGCAACTGCGGCCGAGTTTCTCGAAGGCACGGACGGTCGCCATGTTGCCCCCACCGATCGAGTAGACCGCCTCGATGTCGGGGTTACGCTCGAGAGCCTCGAGGACGAGCTGCTCGACCGTCGAATCGAGGCCTTCGCTTTCGGAAATGTCGATCAGTGTGCGCTGAGAGCCCATCCCTCCGACGCTGCCCGAGCGTCGGAGTGCGCCGCGGAAGCCCATTTCGCGCTCTTCCTCGCCGCGGAACGCATTGCTACTCAGTGTGATCAGCACACTGGCAGGGGTGTCGCGCAACCATTGCTCGAGGAGGTACGCGGCCGTTTCACCGGCCGCCCGGTTCTCGATACCGACGTAGCCGACCCGGTTGCTGCTCGGGACGTCGGTAGCGTAGGTGACGACCGGGATTCCCTCCTCGGTGAGCCGATCGATGGCGTCGGCGACCTCCGGTGTGTCGGGAGCCTTCACGATGACGCCGTGCGAGGGCCGTTTGGCGAGCTTGTCGAGCACCTCGACCATCGCCGGGACCGAACCGGTCTCGCGGAAGTGAAACCGTGTCCGCACCACGGCGGGAGCGAGGGCCGGCAGTTCCGCTTCGACCGCCTCCTGGAACGCCCCGGAGAATCGGGGCGGAGCCTGCATCACGACGTCGAAGAGGTACTTCCGTCCAGCCAACCGCAGCTGGGAGCGCTGCTTGTCCAGGTCGATGATCGCCTGCGCCACCTCGGCCCGGGTTCCTTCCCGTACCCCGGCGCGGTTGTGGAGCACTCGGTCGACGGTCGCTTCACTGAGCCCGGCCTGTTGGGCGATCTCACGAACTTTGTAACGACTGTGCGCCACAATTTCCCCCTTGAGGTGAAAATGATGGACAATGCCTGTTGATTGAGGCCTGTATCACAGCAAGACTAGCAGGAGTACACGGAACACGCTCCCCCCGATAATCCGTCGGACAGCCGGTTCCCGTGGATCCGTCACCATCGACTCCGGCATCCGGGCGGAGTCGGCAGAAGGCCGAATAGACAGGAGTGACAATCCCCGCGATCCGGGTGCCCTCCGCGCGAACTAGCTACTAGCCCAGTATTTCTCGAGTTCGCTACGTTCTGAATGGTCGCGGTCGAGGACACCGCCGGACAGCCTCGACGACCACGCCGTTCGATGACCGACGGCGCGAAGCGGCAGCACACGTGCTGCTCACAGCCGACCTCGCCCTGACACACCTCACGCACACTTCGGCGCCCTCGCGGCGCCGCGGAAAGGCCTCACATGACCACGCCAGCGCACCAGAATCCCGAACGCCACAAGGTCGTGGTGATCGGCTCGGGATTCGGAGGACTGTTCGCCACGCAAGGTCTGCACCGCGCCGACGTCGACGTGACCATCATCGACCGCACCACGACGCACCTCTTCCAGCCCCTGCTCTATCAGGTGGCGACCGGAATCCTGTCCGAGGGCGAGATCGCACCCTCGACGCGAACGGTACTGAAGGACCAGGCCAACGCGAGGGTGCTGCTGGGATCGGTGACCGACATCGACCTCGCCGCCCAGACGGTCACCTCGCGGTGCGACGACACGACCACGGTCACCCGTTACGACAGCCTGATCGTCTCGGCCGGTGCGCAGCAGTCGTACTTCGGCAACGATCACTTCGCCGAGCACGCGCCCGGCCTCAAGACCATCGACGACGCCCTCGAGGTGCGGGGCCGGATCCTGCACGCCTTCGAAAAGGCCGAGCTGATCGACGACCCGGTCGAGCGGGCCCGCCAACTCACCTTCGTCGTCGTCGGCGCCGGCCCCACCGGAGTGGAGCTGGCCGGGCAGATCGCCGAGCTGGCTCACCGCACCCTCGACGGGACGTTCCGGTCCATCTCCTCCAAGGATGCTCGGGTCGTCCTTCTCGACGCCGCACCGCAGGTGCTGCCCCCGTTCGGCGCCAAGCTCGGCACTGCGGCGACCCGCACCCTGCAGGGCAAGGGCGTCGAAGTCGAACTCGGAGCCATCGTCACCGACGTCGACGAGCATGGTTTGACCGTCAAAGACGCCGACGGGCATACGCGACGCATCGAGGCGGCGTGCAAAGTGTGGTCCGCCGGGGTGTCTGCCAGCCCCCTCGCGAAGCAGCTCGCCGAGCAGACGGGAGCCTCACTCGACCGTGCCGGCCGCATCGGTGTGGGTGCCGATCTGACCCTGCCCGGGCAGCCGAATGTCTTCGTCATCGGGGACATGATGAGCCGCGACCGGCTTCCGGGTGTCGCCCAAACTGCCATCCAGGGCGGTCGATACGCCGCCCGGCACATCGCGCGGGAAGCCGTTGGGACCTCACTTCCGCAGGAGCGGGCACCGTTCCGCTACCGGGACAAGGGCAGCATGGCCACGGTCTGCCGGTTCAGTGCCGTCGCACAGGTGGGGCGGTTCGAGTTCAGCGGATTCATCGCCTGGTTGCTCTGGCTTGCCGTGCACCTGGTCTACATCGTGGGCTTTCGCAGCCGGATCGCCACCCTGTTGTCCTGGACCTCGTCGTTCCTCGGCAGCGGGCGAGGCCAATTGACCACGTCCGAGCAGCAGATCCGCGCCCGCTCCGCCGTGACCAGCCGGCAAGGACAGAGTGAGCGTCCCTCCCCGGCACTCATGCCAGACGAACTTGGCAGCCTATCCCACGACCCCGTCGCGCACGAGGCCGGTTCGGCGATCCGCGTTTCGTAACCACCACCCCGTTTCACCTGATTGGAGCCGTTATGTCAGAGACGATCGGTGCCGAACTCATCGACTTCGGCTTGCGGTGGGCCCCGTTCGGCGGACCCCGCGACGACGACCTCCTCGTCGAATTCGGCATGACGTCCCGCACCTACTACAACCGGCTAGCGCGCGCGCTTCGGATGCGACCCGCTGTCCAGGGCGGCGAAGCCGCGCACCGCTCACTGCTGGACATGTGCTACCGGCAAGAGCCCCGCTCAGGCGGGTTCGAGGCCTCCCCAACCGACCCTCCCACACCCACCACCTCTCCTAGTAAATAGTTCGAAGCGTGAAAGGTTCACCGATGTCCAACGTCATCACCCATTGGCTCGACGGCAAGAGTTTCACCGGTACCAGCGGGAACACCGCCCCCGTCACCAACCCCGCGACCGGCGCCGTCACCGGTC
>JBCEBZ010000364.1:0-13766 GCA_039206675.1 Rhodococcus sp. (in: high G+C Gram-positive bacteria)
GCCGTACGTCGGCAAGGAGATCGAGGCCAAGATCATCGAGCTCGACAAGAACCGCAACAACGTGGTCCTGTCGCGTCGCGCCTGGCTCGAGCAGACCCAGTCCGAGGTCCGCAGCGAGTTCCTGCACCAGCTGCAGAAGGGCCAGGTCCGCAAGGGCGTCGTGTCCTCCATCGTCAACTTCGGTGCCTTCGTGGACCTGGGCGGCGTCGACGGCCTGGTGCACGTGTCCGAGCTGTCCTGGAAGCACATCGACCACCCGTCCGAGGTTGTCGAGGTCGGCACCGAGGTCACCGTCGAGGTTCTCGACGTCGACCTGGACCGCGAGCGCGTCTCCCTGTCGCTCAAGGCCACGCAGGAAGACCCGTGGCGCCAGTTCGCCCGCACGCACGCCATCGGCCAGATCGTGCCCGGCAAGGTCACGAAGCTGGTTCCGTTCGGTGCCTTCGTGCGCGTCGAAGAGGGAATCGAAGGCCTCGTCCACATCTCCGAGCTGGCCGAGCGCCACGTGGAGGTCCCGGACCAGGTCGTCGGCGTCAACGACGACGCACTCGTCAAGGTCATCGACATCGACCTCGAGCGTCGCCGCATCTCGCTGTCGCTGAAGCAGGCCAACGAGGACTACAACGCCGAGTTCGATCCGTCCAAGTACGGCATGGCGGACAGCTACGACGAGCAGGGCAACTACATCTTCCCCGAGGGCTTCGATCCCGAGACCAACGAATGGCTCGAGGGCTTCGACAAGCAGCGTGAAGAGTGGGAGAACCGCTACGCCGAGGCTGAGCGTCGCCACAAGATGCACACCGCTCAGATGGAGAAGACCGCCGCAGACGAGGCCGCCGAGGCTGCCACCGCTGCTGCCGGCTACTCGTCCGAGTCGGGTGCCGGCGACGCCGACGCCGCTTCGTCCTCCAGCTCCTCGTCGTCCGAGTCGGCCGGTGGATCGCTGGCCAGCGATGCACAGCTCGCCGCTCTGCGCGAGAAGCTGTCGGGCAACGCCTAGCAAGTCCGCCTGACTCGTCAGGCACAGTCGACAACCCCGCTCCTGCACTGCAGGGGCGGGGTTTCGTCGCTTTGAGACCCTGAATATGACTGTGGCCCAACCTCTTCGGAGGTCGGGCCACAGTATGTGGGTGCGTCAGTTCGCGGTTGCGGGAATCCAGTAGCCGGACGAGGACTGCACCTCGGTGCGCTTGCGCATCGTCGCGAAGCTGTGCCTGCCCTGGCTGATGAGTGCCGTGAGCCAGGTCCGGCGATGCTCGTCGAGCGCGGAGGCCACCTCGGGAATCTCGATGCAATGCACCCCGCCTGCAATGCCGAGGCGGTGCCGACCGAACTGGTTGCGGTGATCGCGCATGGCGTTCCTCTTCTTCGAGAAGGTGCAGGTCGGTGCGTTCGCTCGAACATAACCGAACGTGTCGGACTTCTGTGGTATTTGGGGCAGGTGAGTCTGTTGAGCGGGAAGTGGGTGGAGATCGGCGAGGGACGTGGGTCGTCGTTCCGGGACAGGTGCGACACTGGGGGACGTGTTGAGAATCGGCCTCACTGGAGGCATAGGAGCCGGTAAGTCCACCGTGTCGAAGGTCCTCGCCGAACTCGGGGCGGTGATCGTCGACGCCGATCTGATCGCGCGGGAGGTCGTCGAACCCGGAACACCAGGCCTCGCTGCCCTCGTCGACCGGTTCGGCGAGGAGATCCTGACGGCGGACGGCGCGCTCGACCGACCCGCCCTGGCAGCGCGCGCCTTCGCCGACGAAGAATCGCGGCTGGCACTGAATTCCATCGTCCACCCGCTGGTCGGGGCGCGCACCACCGAGACGATCGAGTCGGCTCCGGAGGACGCGGTGCTCGTCCAGGACATTCCGTTGCTGGTCGAGGGCGGAATGGGCGCCGCGTTCCATCTGGTCGTCGTCGTGTTCGTCGATGCCGAGGACCGGGTGCAGCGGCTCGTCGGATCGCGGGGGATGTCCGAGACCGACGCGCGTGCACGGATCGCAGCCCAGGCGGACGACGATCAGCGGCGGGCGGCGGCCGACGTTCGGCTCGACAACAGCGGCGCCCCGGGCGCGCTCGAGCCGGTGGTCCGGGCGTTGTGGGCCGAGCGGCTGGTGCCGTTCGAGTCCAACATCCGAACGCGGACCGTCGTCCGGGTGCTGCCCGAACTCGCCTCGCCGAATCCGCAGTGGCCGTCCCAGGCGGACCGGCTGATCGCCCGGTTGCGGCTGGTGTGCGGCGACCGCGCCGTCCGGATCGACCACATCGGGTCGACGGCCGTGGAGGGGTTGCCTGCCAAGGACGTCGTCGATGTCCAGGTGACGGTGGCGAACCTCGAGGTCGCGGACGAACTCGCGGACTCACTCGCCGGCGCCGGGTTCCCCCGCATCGAGCACATCACCGCCGACGATCCGAAGCCCTCGTACCAGGGCGGCGAGACCGATCCGGCGCTGTGGGGCAAGCGAATCCACGGCGGCGCCGATCCGGGGCGGCCCGTGAACATCCACCTCCGGGTCGATGGGTGGCCCGGGCAGCAGTTCGCGCTGGTGTTCCGGGACTGGCTCCGCGCGGACACCGCCGCCCGCGCCGAGTATCTCGCGGTCAAGGAGGCCGCGGCGGAGAAGGCGGCCGGTCACACCGACTACCAGGACGCGATCACCGCCTACGTCGACGCGAAGACGCCGTGGTTCGACCGCGCGTACCACCGGGCGTGGGAGTGGGCCGAGCAGGCCGGCTGGAGCGCGTAGGTCACCGCCAGTCGATCGGCATGCCGATCGAGGCCAGCCAGCCGCCGAGGTCGTGGCCGTGTGCGGCGATTCCGTCGATCGCCGTGGTGGCGGTGAGGATCGCCTGCTCGGCCGTCGCGGCGTCGAGCAGGCCGGCGCAGTGTGCCTCCATCAGTTCGTCGACGTCGAGGAGTTCGGTGTCACGGCCGGTGCGGATGACCAGATCCAGGTAGTGGTCCTCCGACTTCCACACGTTCTCGCCGCGGGTGAAGGTGCCGATGTCGACGTAGTGGTCCTGATCGCGCTGGTGGTACGGGTGGTAATGGAAGATCGACGCGCGCAGCCCCAGGTCGGGGAGCAGCCATGACTCCAGGTAGTGAAACTGCCGGTGGTCGGAGGTGCGTGCCATGTACAGCCCCCACGGCTCGACGCGGAAGTGGTCGACGTGACGGACGAAACCCTTCGGGTCGGTGTTGGTGTGATCGCGGAGGTCGAAGTATTCGACCTTCGGTGGGTGGATGTCGTGCGTCGCGCCTGCCATGGCAGGGAACCTACCGGGATTTTTCAGCCGACGGAGATCGCCGGGGAAGTTTGTCGGCACCTCGGCCTACCCTGGTTGCATGGCGTTTGCATCCGAGCACCCCGTGGTGGCACATTCCGAGTTCCGTCCCATCGGGGAGATCGAGCGGTCGGAGGCGCGTTTCGAGGTCGTCAGCGACCACAAACCGGCCGGCGACCAGCCGACGGCGATCGCGGATCTGGAACGGCGCATCAACGCGGGTGAGAAGGACGTGGTCCTGCTCGGCGCCACCGGTACGGGTAAGTCGGCGACCACGGCGTGGCTGATCGAGAAGGTGCAGCGACCCACGCTGGTGATGGCGCCCAACAAGACGCTCGCCGCGCAGTTGGCCAACGAGTTGCGCGACATGCTGCCCAACAACTCCGTCGAGTACTTCGTCTCGTACTACGACTACTACCAGCCCGAGGCGTACATCGCGCAGACCGACACCTACATCGAGAAGGATTCGTCGATCAACGACGACGTCGAGCGTCTGCGGCACTCCGCGACGTCGAGCCTGCTCTCGCGGCGGGACGTGGTGGTGGTGGCGTCCGTGTCGTGCATCTACGGCCTCGGCACTCCGCAGTCCTACCTCGACCGCTCGGTGCAGCTCGAGGTCGGTGTGGAGGTGCCGCGCGACGCCCTCCTGAGGCTGCTGGTCGACGTGCAGTACACCCGCAACGACCTGTCGTTCACCCGCGGGTCCTTCCGGGTGCGGGGGGACACGGTCGAGATCATTCCCTCGTACGAGGAACTTGCGGTGCGGATCGAGTTCTTCGGCGACGAGATCGAGGCGCTGTACTACCTGCACCCGCTCACCGGGGACGTCGTGCGGAAGGTCGACTCGGTGCGCATCTTCCCGGCCACGCACTACGTCGCCGGGCCGGAGCGGATGGAACGCGCCGTCAAGGACATCGAAGCCGAACTCGAGGAGCGGCTCGCCGACCTCGAGAACAAGGGCAAGCTGCTCGAGGCGCAACGGCTCCGGATGCGCACCCAGTACGACCTGGAGATGATCCGGCAGGTCGGGTTCTGCTCCGGCATCGAGAACTACTCGCGGCACATCGACGGTCGCGGACCGGGCACGGCGCCCGCAACGCTGATCGACTACTTCCCGGAGGATTTCCTCCTCGTCATCGACGAGTCGCACGTGACGGTCCCGCAGATCGGTGCGATGTACGAGGGCGACATGTCGCGCAAGCGGAACCTGGTCGAGTTCGGTTTCCGGTTGCCGTCGGCCACCGACAACCGCCCGCTGACGTGGGAGGAGTTCACCCAGCGCATCGGGCAGACGGTGTATCTGTCGGCCACACCCGGCAAGTACGAGCTGGGGCAGGCGGGCGGCGAGTTCGTCGAGCAGGTCATCCGCCCGACCGGTCTCGTCGATCCCGAGGTGGTCGTCAAACCGACGAAGGGGCAGATCGACGACCTGGTGCACGAGATCCGTGAACGCGCCGACCGCGACGAGCGCGTCCTCGTCACCACGCTGACGAAGAAGATGGCGGAAGACCTCACCGACTACCTTCTCGAACTCGGTATCCGGGTGCGATACCTGCACTCGGACATCGACACGCTGCGGCGCGTCGAGCTGCTCCGGCAGCTGCGGCTGGGGGAGTACGACGTTCTGGTGGGCATCAACCTGCTGCGTGAGGGCCTCGACCTCCCCGAGGTCTCGTTGGTGGCCATCCTCGACGCCGACAAGGAGGGCTTCCTCCGGAGTTCGACCAGCCTCATCCAGACGATCGGCCGCGCGGCTCGTAACGTCTCCGGCCAGGTGCACATGTACGCCGACAAGATCACCGACTCGATGCAGCACGCGATCGAGGAGACCGAGCGGCGTCGTGAGAAGCAGATCGCCTACAACGAGAAGATGGGTGTCGATCCGCAGCCGCTGCGGAAGAAGATCGCCGACATCCTCGACCAGGTCTACGAGGAAGCCGAGGACACGGCCAGTGGGGTCGACGTCGGTGGTTCCGGCCGCAACGCCACTCGCGGCCGTCGGGCGCAGGGCGAGGCGGGACGGTCGGTCAGTGCCGGTGTGTACGAGGGTCGCGACACGAAGTCGATGCCGCGGGCGGAATTGGCCGATCTGGTCAAGGAATTGACCGATCAGATGATGAACGCCGCCCGTGATCTGCAGTTCGAACTCGCCGGGCGGCTGCGCGACGAGATCGCCGATCTGAAGAAGGAGTTGCGCGGCATGGATGCCGCGGGCCTGAAATAGCGAGGGCGCCGAGGCAGTACGGTCGCACATATGGATGCACACAACGCAGGTCGCACCGCCCGGTCCCTGGAATTGCTTCATTCGCTCAGCTATTTCGTTCCCGAGGTCGAGGAACGGCTGGTCGAGGCGGGGCTCGAACCGGGTCGGATGAGCTACTTCGCCGGACGTTCCGCGCCGATGGGCGCGGTCGGCGCGGGCGTTGTCACGGCGACGTTCTTCAACTTCAGTCCCGCCGCGGTCGCGTCGATCATTCCGCGTGCCTGGGGTCTGGCCACGCCCGCGGCGATCGTCGAGGCCCGGTACCGGGCGGTCGGTGAGGCGTACGTGCGACTGCTCGGTGAATCGGTGACGACGTCGCCGGAGATGGCCGAGGCGGCCGAATTGGCGTCGATTGCGGCGCGGGGTATCCCGGGTGTCGAGGGCAGGCCACTCTGCGCGGGCTACACGGAAGTGGAGTGGCCGGACTCACCGCACCTGGCGTTCTGGCACGCGCTCACCGTGCTGCGGGAGTACCGCGGCGACGGTCACATCGCCGCCCTGCAGACGGCGGGCCTGAGCGGACTCGAATCGCTGATCACCCACACCGCGACTGGGTACGGGTTCCAGAAGAAGTTCGCGATCACCCGCCGCGCCTGGACCCAGGATCAGTGGGACTCCGCCTGCGACAGTCTGCGAGACCGGGAAATCCTGGACGCCCGGGGTGAACTCACCGCCGAAGGCAAGGAACTGCGGGAACTGGTCGAGGATCTCACGGACGATCTCGCGCTGGCCCCGTGGGCGGCACTGGGCGAGGACGGTGCGGCCCGGCTCGTCGAACTCGCGACCCCGTGGCGCGACGCGATCGTGGCGGCGGGCGTGTTCCCGGCCGGTGTCTTCGGTCCCAAAGTCGCCGTGTCCCGCTGACACCGATCACAGCCCGGGCGCACGGACAATGTGATCCGTCATGCACTGGGGATATCCCCTGTGGCATGTGTTGCAAATGCGCCTATGAGGGCACCGAGGCGGCTAGGGTCAGCGCAGTGGCTGCTGGGTCCGGGCATGACGTGTGTCCGGACCCCGGCCGATCGACCACCGCAGACATGGAGGAATGAATGAGCGCCTACCGGACCGTTGTCGTCGGAACCGATGGCTCCGAGTCGTCGTTTCTGGCCGTCGAGAAGGCTGCCGCCATCGCGGGGGACGCCGGTGCCAAGCTGATCATCGCCTGCGCGTACTACCCGGCCGATCCCAAGGACGTCGGGCAGGCGGCCGACGCGCTCGGTGACGAGGCCTACCAGATCACCGGTTCGGCCCCGACGTACGAGATCCTGCGCACCGCGAAGGAGCGCGCTCACGCCGCCGGCGCCAAGGAGGTCGTCGAGCGCGCCGTCGTCGGCGCTCCCGTCGAGTCGCTGCTGAACCTGGTCGACGAGGTCGAGGCCGGCCTCCTCGTGATCGGCAACCGTGGACTCAACACCCTCACGGGGCGGCTCCTGGGCTCCGTTCCGTCCGATGCCGCGCGCAAGTCCACGTCCGACGTCCTCATCGTCCACACGGTGCGCTGACACCGGACCGATCAGCAGTACTTCGCCTCGGCGGCATCGCGATACCCCTGCGCCACCTGTTCGGTGGTGAGGCCGGAATCCGATGTCGCCGAGGCGAACTGCGTCTTCGGGGTCAGGACAGGATCCCGACCTCCGCCGGGCCGAGTTCGGACAGCACCGCGGGCAACGTCTTCGTGTGCACCACGCCGAGGCGTTGTGTCGCACGGGTCAGGGCGACGTAGAGGTCGTTCATTCCCCGCGGCGATTCGTCGAGAACGTCCTGGGGCTCGGCGATGAGCACCGAGTCGAATTCCAATCCCTTGACGTCTCGCACCGTGAGGACGCTGACGGTGTCCGACCGCAGGTCGGCGAGTGCCGCGACGAGAGCGTGTCCGCCGATCACGACGGTGGTGCCCGGTCCGGTTTCCCGGGACACGCAGGTACGCACGGTGTCTGCCAGTTCGGCCTCGGACACCTGCAGGGCCCAGGGCGCGAAGCCGGATTCGCGCACCGACCGCGGCACGGTCTGCTCCGGATCGATCTCGGCGAGAACCCGCCGGGCCGACGTCATGATCTCCGCCGGTGTGCGGTAGTTGACGGTCAGTTCCGTCAGCTTCCACCGCTTGGCGACATACGGTTCGAGGATCCGCTGCCACGACGACGTTCCCGCGGGGTCGCCGGTCTGCGCGGTGTCGCCGACCAGCGTCATCCAGCGATTCGGTATGCGCCGCATCAGCATTCGCCAGGCCATCTCCGAGAGTTCCTGCGCCTCGTCGACGATCACGTGACCGTAGGTCCACGTTCGGTCGCCGGCGGCGCGTTCCGCGGTGGTCTGGTGCTGCCCGACATCGTGGCGTTCGGCGAGCTGGCTGGCGTCGATCAGGTCGTAGGCCATCAGGATTTCCGGGTCCAGTTCGTCCTCGAGGTCCTGCGGTGCCGAACCGGTCAGGATGTCCAGGGCGCCCTGGGCGTCCGCGATCTGTGCCCGCCACTGGCGACGGGCGCGCTCCCGTTCGGCGGCGTCGTCGACGCCGAGGAGTTCCGCCAGTTCGTCGAGGAGCGGGGCGTCGGCGGCGCTGAAGCCGCGCATTCCGGGGCGGCGCAGCGAGTCACGTTGCGCTTCGGTCAGATTCGGTGCGGCATCGGCCAGTCGCTTCGGTGAGGCGTACAGATCGGCGAGGACTCGCTGTGGCGACAATTCCGGCCACAGCGCGCTGATCGCCGTCATGATCGCCGGGTCCTCACGCATCTCGTCGCGCATGTCGGCGATGTCGTCCCGGCTCAGCAGGTTCCCGCCGTCGACGACGTTGGCGCCGAGGGTGTCCGCGAGTTGCTGCGCGAGCGCCTCGATGACCGAGGAGACGAAGATGGGACGGGCCAGGTTGTGCGGGCGCCTGGACGATCTCGCCCGGCCGCGAGCGCGGGTGACGACCTTGCGGTCGAGGGTGATCCGGTAGGTGTCGAACGTCAGCTCGACGGGCCGCGACGGCACTTCCTGCCGATCCCGGACCGCCTTCTTGAGGACGTCCAGCATGTCGAGCGAACCCTTGATCTCGCCGGCGTCGAGGCTGTCCTCGACGGTGGCGCGGACACCGGGGTAGAGGTCGCCGATGGTGGACAGCAGCACACCGGTCTCGCCGAGCGACGGCAGCACCTGGCCGATGTAGTCGAGGAACGTGGCGTTGGGGCCGATGATGAGGACGCCGGCTTTCGCGAGCTGCTGGCGATACGTGTACAGCAGGTAGGCGGCGCGATGCAGGGCGACCGCGGTCTTCCCGGTTCCGGGACCGCCCTGGACCACGAGCACGCTCTTGTGCTCCGACCGGATGATGGCGTCCTGCTCGCCCTGGATCGTCTCGACGATGTCGTTCATCTGACCGGTGCGGGCCGCGTTCAACGCGGAGAGCAGCGCGCTCTCACCCGCGACGCCGTCCGAACCGGTGACCGTGCCCGCGGCCTCCGCGGCCGCCAGGTCCAGGTATTCGTCGTTGACGGCGGTCACCCGGCGGCTCCGCGTGCGGATGTGCCGTCGGCGGGTGACGCCGTCGGGGGCGGCGGGGGTGGCGAGATAGAACGGGCGGGCAAGGGGCGCACGCCAATCGAGGAGCATCGTCTCGTAGTCGTTCTCCTCGTCGAGGATGCCGAGGCGGCCGACGTAGCGGTGCTCGCCGTCGAGGTCGATGCGGCCGAAGCACAGCCCGTTCTCGGCGGCGTCGTACTTGGCGAGGTCCTCGGTGTAGAGCTGATTGAAGGACTCGCGCTCGCTCCGCGCCTGCGGGGTGCCGCCGGTTTCGAGCAGTACACGGCTCAGCCGGTTCGCCGCGTACTGGCGAAGGCCGTCCAGTCGGGTGTAGAGCATCGTCACGTACTGCTGCTCGAGCTCGCGCTCGTCGCGTGACGTGTCCTCGTCGGGCAAGAGGTCTCCTTGACTGGTTCGGCTGCAACCGGATCGGCTGCAAAAGTGCCTGGACAGTCTAGTCGGCCCCGGAGGGGTGTCGCTGACATCGCAGGTCAGCGGCGTTCTCCGGGGCCGATCGACACGAATATCCGGCGGGGGCCGGGTCAGTGGGACAGTTCGTCCCGCTTCGCCCGGGCCTTCTCGAGCGCGGTTTCCGCCTGCTTGCGGGCCCGCTTGCCCAGCACCTCACCGCGTTCTGCTGCGGTGCCTGCCCATTCGCCGCCCTTCTCGCGGGCGACCTCGGCCAGTTCCGGGCCGTGCTCCTTCGCCGCCTCGACGAGTTCCGCGCCGCGTTCGCGGGCGACGTCCGCCCACTCGGCGCCGTGTTCCTTCGCGACCTCCGCCCATTCGGCACCGCGATCCGCCGCGACCTTCGCGAGTTCGGCGCCGTGTTCTTTCGCGACTTCGAGGAGTTCGGACCCGCGCTCGGCGGCCTCACCGGACAGGAGGCGGGCCCGCTCCGACGCCGCGGCCAGGGCCTCTCCGATCTCGTGGCCGTGATGGTCGTGACCGGAGCCGAGAGGCAGGGCCGAGGCCACGGTCTCCTGTGCGTGCCGGGCGGCGCGGCGTCCACGCCAGCCCAGCGACGGCTTGCCCTCGGTGTCGACGGCGGCGATGAGCAGTCCGCCGAGCAGGCTGACGTTCTTGAGGAACTGAGTGCGCTGCGCCGCTTTCTTCGCGGGGTCGGTCTCGTTCCAGAAGTCGTGCCCCACAACGGTAGTGGGCACGAGGCTGCCTGCGAGCGCGAGCGATGCGAGGCGCGGTGCCTTCCCGGTGGCGAGGAGTACGCCGCCGCCGATCTGCACGGCGGCGTTGATTTTGACCAACGTCTCCGGGTCGGACGGGATCTTCTGCGTGACGGACCCGGGAAGCGCCTCGGTGGACTTGTCGATCAGTGGTGCGGCGGCCTGTGCTTTCTGCGCCGGATTTCGAAGTGCATCGATCCCTCCGCTGATGAAGATCGCGGACAGCAGTGGGCGAGCGATACGACGGACGAGCATTCCTGGCCTCCCAATCTCGAGTTCTCCCGTCTCACACTAACGAGAGTTCTGGGCAGTCGTCGGCGTACGACAGTGTTGCCGCGCCGACGGTCTGCCCATTCACCAGTACCCAGGGAGACCGATCGCCAATCGCGGACCGTTCGGTGCGCGACGGGCGATCGGATGCGGTCACCAGCCGCGTTCGCGCCACTCCCCGAGGTGGGGGCGCTCGGTGCCGAGGGTGGTGTCGTCGCCGTGGCCGGGGTAGACAACGGTGTCGTCGCCGTAGCGGTCGAAGAGCTTCGTCTCGACGTCGGTGAGCAGTGATGCGAACTTGCCCGCGTCGGCGGTCTTGCCGACGCCGCCGGGGAAGAGGGAGTCGCCGGTGAAGAGGTGGGTGCGGCCGCCGCCTGCCTCGGTGAACGCGAGCGCGACGGAGCCGGGGGTGTGGCCGGCGAGGTGGATCACGTCGAGGGTGACCTCGCCGACGGTGACGGTGTCGCCGTCTTCGAGGAGGCGGTCGGGGCGGACGGGCAGTGCGTCGGCGTCGAGTGGATGTGCGGCGGTGTCCACGCGGGTGGCCGCCGCGACGTCCTCGAGCGCCAGCCAGTGGTCGCCGTGCTGGTGCGTGGTGACGATCAGGTCGAGGGACGGCGCGTGCTCTCCGATCAGTTGGTTGACGCGGTCCGCCTCGTTGGCGGCGTCGATGAGGACGGATTTTCCGGTTGCGGAACAGACGACCAGGTACACGTTGTTGTCCATGGGGCCGACGGACATCTTCGTGATCGTGGCTCCCGGAACCGTGCGGCGCTGCGGCGCCGAACCGGGGGAGACGTGGCCGGTGTACGAGTCTTCTATCACCATGGGCTGCTCGGTCATGATGGGGAGGCTACCGTCGAATACAGGCAGGTGAGTGGCAGGGCGGCCATCCGTCCCACAGAACGTGTCGGTGCCCCGGCTTACCATGGCACGGCCAGAGGGCCGAGCGTCCACGCGCGTCCTCGGCTGTCGAACAATGAAGGGACTTGGAGTGGCGGATCGCCTTATCGTGCGGGGTGCCCGTGAGCACAATCTGCGAGGGGTCGATCTCGATCTGCCCCGCGACAGCCTGATCGTGTTCACCGGACTGTCGGGCTCGGGCAAGTCGAGTCTGGCGTTCGACACGATCTTCGCCGAGGGGCAGCGACGCTACGTCGAGTCGCTGTCGGCGTACGCGCGACAGTTCCTCGGTCAGATGGACAAGCCCGACGTCGACTTCATCGAAGGGCTGTCGCCCGCGGTGTCCATCGACCAGAAGTCGACCAACCGGAACCCGCGGTCGACGGTCGGCACCATCACCGAGGTCTACGACTACCTGCGTCTGCTGTACGCGCGGGCCGGCACCGCACACTGCCCGGTGTGCGGGGAGCAGATCGCGCGGCAGACGCCGCAGCAGATCGTCGACCAGGTTCTCGAGATGGAGGAAGGCACCCGCTTCCAGGTGCTCGCTCCCGTCGTGCGCACCCGCAAGGGTGAATTCGTCGACCTGTTCGACCAGCTCAACATGCAGGGTTATTCGCGTGTGCGGGTCGACGGCGTGGTGTACCCGCTGTCCGAGCCGCCCAAGCTCAAGAAGCAGGAGAAGCACGACATCGAGGTGGTCGTCGACCGCCTCACCGTCAAGGCCGGTTCCAAGCAGCGGCTCACCGATTCCGTCGAGACGGCACTGCGACTGGCGGAGGGCATCGTCGTCCTCGACTTCGTCGACCGCGAGGAGAACGCCGCCGACCGGGAACGACGGTTCTCGGAGAAGCTGGCGTGCCCCAACGGCCACGCACTGTCCATCGACGACCTCGAACCCCGGTCGTTCTCGTTCAACTCCCCGTACGGCGCCTGCCCCGAGTGCACCGGCCTCGGCATCCGCAAGGAGGTCGACCCGGACCTCGTCGTCCCCGACCCCGAGTTGTCACTCGGGGACGGGGCCATCGCGCCGTGGTCGATGGGGCAGAGTTCCGAATACTTCGGCCGCCTGCTGTCCGGTCTCGGTGACATTCTCGGCTTCGACATGAAGACGCCGTGGAACAAGCTTCCGGCGAAGGCGCGCCGGGCGATCCTCGAGGGCAGTGAGGAGCAGGTCCACGTCCGTTACAAGAACCGGTACGGGCGTACCCGTTCCTACTACGCCGAGTTCGAGGGCGTCATGCCGTTCCTGCATCGCCGGCTCGAGCAGACCGAGTCCGACCAGATGAAGGAACGCTACGACGGCTACATGCGGGACACCCCGTGTCCCGCATGCGGTGGCGCACGCCTGCGCCCCGAGATCCTGTCGGTCACGATCGCGAACGAGAAGTTCGGGATGAAGTCGATCGCCGAGGTCTGTGAACTGTCGATCTCCGATTGCGCCGACTTCCTGAACAGTCTCACGCTGGGCAGCCGCGAGGAGGCCATCGCCGGTCAGGTGCTCAAGGAAGTCCAGGCCCGACTCGGTTTCCTCCTCGACGTCGGCCTCGAGTACCTGTCTCTGGCCCGCGCCGCCGGCACCCTGTCCGGTGGTGAGGCGCAGCGCATCCGTCTCGCCACCCAGATCGGCTCGGGTCTGGTGGGCGTCCTGTACGTGCTCGACGAGCCGTCGATCGGTCTGCACCAGCGCGACAACCGGCGTCTCATCGAGACGCTGACGCGCCTGCGCGACCTCGGGAACACGCTCATCGTGGTCGAACACGACGAAGACACCATCCGCACGTCCGACTGGGTGGTCGACATCGGGCCGCTCGCCGGCGAGCACGGCGGCAAGGTCGTCCACAGTGGGCCGTACCAGGAACTGCTCGACTGCGAGGAATCCCTCACCGGCGCCTATCTGTCGGGCCGCAGTCACATCGAGATTCCCGCCATCCGCCGTCCGGTCGACCGCAAGCGTCAGGTCACGGTCGTCGGCGCGCGCGAACACAACCTCGGCGGCATCGACGTCAGCTTCCCGCTGGGCGTGCTCACATCGGTCACCGGCGTGTCCGGGTCCGGCAAGTCGACGCTCGTCAACGACATCCTCGCGACGGTGATGGCGAACAAGCTCAACGGCGCCCGTCAGGTGCCGGGCCGGCACACCCGCATCAACGGGCTCGACCAGCTGGACAAGCTCGTGCAGGTCGACCAGTCACCCATCGGCCGCACCCCGCGGTCCAACGCGGCCACGTACACCGGAGTGTTCGACAAGATCCGCACCCTGTTCGCCGCCACCACCGAGTCGAAGGTGCGCGGCTACCAGCCGGGCCGCTTCTCGTTCAACGTCAAGGGCGGCCGGTGCGAGGCCTGCTCCGGCGACGGCACGC
>JBCEBZ010000365.1:0-13598 GCA_039206675.1 Rhodococcus sp. (in: high G+C Gram-positive bacteria)
CTACCGCCGTTTCATCCAGATGTACTCGGACGTCGTGCTCGGCGTTGAGCATCACAGTCGATAACCCCTCTCTCCGGCGTTATCAGGTCGCCGCTGTTTCCTCGCGTGATACTTCCGTGTTTCCTCGATGCTTCCGACAAGAAACGACAGCTGAGCTATAGGGGCTCGGGGCTGCGAACTATGCGTCTGCACTACTGAGTCGGTCGCGGATTGGTCCGAAGCCCATTCCCTCAGGGTATCCACGGCTCCATAGTGACGTAAGGCACTTGCCGCTCAACATCGCCGCAACGCATTCCCGTCGGGGATGACGGCGGTTACATCCCCGAGGAGGCTTCGCATCGTGTCGAGCATATCCCCCGCGCCCAGTCCAAGCGGTACGCTCACCGCGCCCCGCATCGCGTTGTTGGTCATTTCTGCGGCGGCGCCGCTGGCCTGCGTCGTCGGCACTATCCCGTTGGCTCTCGCGCTCGGCGGGCCTTCAACCACCGCGATGTTCATCGTCGTCGGATGCATATTGGCGTTGTTCACCGTCGGCTACGCCGTGATGAGCCGCAAGATTGCCGAACCGGGTGGTTTCTATCCGTACATCACTGCGGCGATGGGCCGCATTCTGGGTTGCTCAGCCGCATGGCTCGCGCTGCTCGGATACACCGCCGCCTCGATCGCTGCGGCCGCGGTCTCGGGGTACTACGGCAATCTGGTCCTCGAGCAACAACTGGGCATCGACGTGCCCTGGTTCGTCTACAGCCTCGCGTTGCTCGTCGTCGTCGGCGCTCTTGCCACGCGTCAGATCGATCTGGGTGCCAAAGTTGTCGGCATCGCGGTGACCTGCGAGTTCGTGGTCATCCTGATTGTGGGTATCGCGGTGGTGGCCCGCGAAGGAATTCACGGCTTGCCATCGGAGGTGTTCGCCCCTCATGTCGCTTTCAGTACAGGCTTTCCCATCGCGTTGATGTATGCGCTCACCTGCTTCATCGGGTTCGAATCCGGAGCTCTGTACGCACCCGAAGCCCGCGACCCGAAGCGTTCGGTCGCCTTGGCCACCTATGCCGCTGTGACCGTGATGACGCTGCTGCTGGCATTCATGTCGTGGGTGTTCACCGGCGCGTACGGCATCAATGAGGTTCAGGGTGTGGCCGGCCAGGAGCTCGGCGACTTGATGTTCACACTGTCTACCGCGTACACCTCTCCCTGGGTGACGACCCTGCTCGCGTTCATGATGTTGTTGAGCCAGTTCGCCTGCATGGTCACGCTGACCAACGCCGCCGCGCGCTACATTCAGGCACTGGGCGCGAAGCGGATCCTGCCGCCGGCACTGGGAGCTGTCCACGCCCGGTTCGGCTCACCGGTACGGGCGGCGATTCTCGTCGTCGGGGTCACCCTTGGTGCGCTCATTGTTTTCGGATTGGCTCTCGGGCTCAATCCGTTCACCGATATCACCTCGGTCGCCTTCGGAATCGGAGCTCTGTCGATCGTGACGTTGCAGGCCGCGGCATCACTGTCTGCGGTGTTGTTCTTCCGCCGGTCTCCCGAGCGGCATTGGTGGCGGACCATGGTCGCCCCGGGGCTGGGAGCGGCTGGCCTGATCATCTCCATTGTCCTGATGGTCCGCGATTTCGACCTCGTCACCGGCAACCCGAGCACGGTCGTCGGACTGATGCCGCTGCTGCTGGTAGTCGCCACCTGTGGTGGTGCGCTTTACGGGGTGTACCTTCGTCGAACCGCGCCTCGGTCCTACGCCAACCTGAAGTTCGTGCTGCCTGAGCTTTCGGAGCCGTTTCTCGCCACCAGCCCGGACTCACCGGTGCCCACCGGCCCGAACACAGGAAGTGACCTGTGAAGATCGACCTGACGATCTATACGCCCGGTGCTCGCGTCGCCGATATCGTCGATGCTGCTCAGGCGGCCGACGATGCCGGGTTCGCTGGTGTCAGTTTCTGGGATCAGCTCAGCGGAAAGCCTTTCGGGGCCACCATGAATCATGAGTGCTGGACCCTGATGACGGCAGTGGCCGCTCGGACCTCGCGGGTCGAGATCGGTTCGCTGGTGATGAATATCGCCAACCGCGATCCAGGAACGACAGCGGTCGCGGCGGCCACGCTGCAGGAGCTCAGCCGGGGGCGGTTGTGGCTAGGTTTCGGTGCAGGTACCGGCGCCGACTCCCCGTTTGCCGCCGAGCAACACGCACTGGGTCGGCCGCCGAAGGATGCGCGTGAGCGTCGCGGGCGTCTGATCACCTACCTGAGCACGATCCGGCGGGTCTGGGGCGGTGGAGACGAGCACGGATTCGGCCGCCCCCATCCGGTGCCGCCTCTGGTGGTCGGGTGTTTCGGCCGTGTCATGGCGGCGACCGCCGGTCGTGAGGCCGACGGGTTGGCTGTCGCCATCAACGGTTACGGCGAGGACGCGGCGGGGATGGAGGAATTGTTCTACCTCGCCGCGCGGAGCCGGGCCGAGGCGGGACTGTCGGTCGATGACTTCGAGCGGATCGCACACACCGCCCCTTCCCCCATGCTCGATGACGAGCAGTTCGCGCCGACCAGTCCGCTGTGGCGGCGCCTCGAGAACGCAGCTGTTGACCGCCTCGTGATTGTTGCGCCGCCGTCTGCCGAGAAGATCCGTCAGGCGGCGGGCCGTCTGCCCCTCGGTGACTTCTCGTCATCGCGCCCTCGTGTGCCGGCCGCGGGCGCGGGGCCGATGAATGCCGCCCCTTGTCCAGAACTAGGTCACAGCGCCCCGTCGTGACCTGCCCGACCGACTATGTAAAGGAGCAGTAGCGTGCGCGCCGCGACCTCCCCGATCGCCGACTCGATCACCATCGATCAGCTCGACGCCGACCCCTTTCCGATCTTCGCGCAACTGCGCAAACACGATCCGGTGGCGTGGGTGCCGGTGGCCGGTGCCTGGTTCGTCACTCGGCGCGCCGACATGGAATCGATCTATCGCCGCAGTGACCTCGTCACGGCGGCCACTCCGGATAATCCGGTCAATTCGCATTTGGGTGTTCCCAACGTCCTTACCGCCGAGGGCGACACCCACGACTATCTGCGTGGCCCGATGAGTCATGCGTTGCTTCCCCGCATGGTCGACACCTACGTCGACGACTTGATCGGCCCCATCGTCGAACGCCAACTCGCGACGCTGCCTGCGACCGGACGCATCGATCTGCTGCATGACTATTTCGAGCCGATCTCCGTGCTCAGCCTGGCGAATCTGATTGGTGTCGGGGATGTTCCGTTGCCGACTCTGCAACATTGGTTCCACAGCCTTGCGATTGGTTCGGCGAACTTCGAACTGGACCCTGCGAAGACTCGCATCAATGACGAGGCCAAGTCCGAGGCCGCCGCACTGCTCTCCACGGTGCTCGACCGGCTCGAGCGTGAACCCGACGGCTGCCTGATTTCCGAGCTTCTGCACCGTGACATGCCGCCTGGACAGACCCGGGACCGGGAACTGATCTTGCCGACGATTCTGATTCTCATCGTCGGTGGTTCACAAGAGCCCGGCCACGCGGCCGGCAACCTCTTTCACGGGTTGTTCTCCAATCCTGAGCAGTTGACCGATCTCAAACAGGACATCGACACGCTACTGCCGAAGGCGATCAACGAGTCCCTACGGTGGAACCCGCCCGCCGGAACGCTCGAGAAGTTGGCGATGTGCGACTTCGAACTACGTGGCCAGCAGATCACCAAGGGTGACATGGTGGTCTTCCTCACCGGTTCGGTCAATCGCGACGAAGAGTTCTATGACGACGGAGAATCCTTCGATATCCACCGGCCGGAATCGACTCACCGCGCGTTCGGCATGGGCCGTCACATGTGCATGGGCCACTGGTTCTCGCGCCGGCAGATCCAGATTGCGGTCCGGTCGCTGCTGGCGGCGTACCCGAACATCGCTCCGGTCGCCGGTGACCCCGGTGAATTGAACGGGTGGGCGTTCCGTGGACCCGCACGGCTGCCCGCCGATCTGGGCAGCGGTTCGAGCGGTGAACGGACCGCGGTCCGTGTCATTCACTCCCGCCGCAAGCCGCCGCAGACCCTCACTGCACGGATCGCCGAGATCCGGATGGAGGGCGACGACGTCCGTTCGCTCCATCTGCAGGCCGCTGATGGTGGCCCACTGCCCGCCTGGACTCCGGGCGCCCACATCGATCTGCACCTTTCCCCGAACCTCGTCCGCCAGTACTCGTTGTGCAGTGATCAGAAGGACCTGTCGAGTTGGCGGGTCGCGGTGCGTCGCAACGATGAGGGTCGTGGTGGTTCCCGCCACGTGCACACCGCGCTCACCGTCGGCGACGAGTTGACGGTCAGTATGCCTCGCAACCACTTCGAGCTCGATGCGGCCGACAACTATGTATTCGTCGCCGGAGGGATCGGGATCACCCCGATCCTTCCGATGATCCGGGCCGCGGACGACAAGGGCGTCCCCTGGAAGTTGCTGTATCTGGGGCGTCACCGTCGTTCGATGCCGTTCCTCCACGAACTGGCCGATCTCGGCGGCGACGTCGAGATCTGGGAGAGCGAAACACGCGGCCGGTGCAATCTGGCGTCTGCCCTCGCCGGCCACGGCTCGGGCACGGCCGTCTATTTCTGCGGTCCGGAATCGATCCTGGCGGATTTGCGTGACTCGATCCCCGATGGCGCGACCCTGCACTTCGAGCGCTTCGGTCCCGCGCCGATCGAGCCGAGTGAGAACACCGAGTTCATCCTCGAGGTCGAAGGCCATGGTCAGCGGGTAGTCAGGACCGACGAAACCGTGCTGCATGCCCTCGAAGAACTCGGGGGCTTCGTCCCCAGCGGCTGCACGGTCGGTGTCTGCGGATCGTGTGTGACCACGGTCGTGTCCGGAGACATCGATCACCGCGACAGCGTCCTGACCGATGAAGAACGCGCGGAGGGCACCGCCATGACTGCGTGTGTGTCCCGATGCCGTTCCGAGCGCCTGGTCCTGCGCCTCGAGGACTGATCCACACCCGTCCCGACTTGTCGGTGCGGCCCGGGCGGAGATGACCGCCCGGGTCACGCCGAACCTTTACTACCCCCAGCATTCGTCCGAGTCGTCAAAGGAGATCGACAATGTCGCAGCCATCTCAACCCAAGTTCCCGCCTCCACACATTCTGGTGGACGGCACGTGGACGCCGTCCTCGACCGGGGAAACCCTGCCCGTCGTCAACCCCGCGACTGGTGTCACCGTCACCGAGATCGCGGCGGGTAGCGAACAGGACCTCGACAGGGCGGTCGCTGCTGCCCGCGCACAGTTCGACGGGGGAGCCTGGTCGAAGCTCTCCGGCAGTGAACGAGGACGCTTGCTGGTGCGGGCGGCCGAGCTGATCGAGGCCGACGCGGAAAATCTTGCCGCCCTCGAAGCTATCGACGTCGGCAAGACCTACCTCGAAGCGCTGCATGCGGATATTCCGATGACCCACGAAACGTTCCGGCACTTCGCGGGGTGGGCCGACAAGGTCAACGGCTCTCAAGTTCCGGTGCCCGACTACTTTGGTCGTCCACGACTCTCCTACACCAAGCGTGCGCCGATCGGCGTCGTCGGTGCCATTACCCCGTGGAACGCACCGACGATGATCGCCGCCTGGAAGATTGCGCCGGCGTTGGCGGTCGGATGCACCGTCGTCCTCAAACCGGCTGAGGAAGCGTCGCTGTCGACGCTTCGACTGGGTGAGTTGCTTACCGAGGCCGGGATTCCCGATGGTGTCGTCAATATCGTCACGGGTCGGGGTGATCAGGTGGGTGCCGCGTTGGTGCGCCATCGCGGCGTCGACAAGGTGTCCTTCACCGGAAGCCCCGAGGTCGGCCGACAGATCGGTGCGGCTGCCGGTGAGCGATTCCGCCGGGTCACGCTCGAGCTCGGTGGCAAGTCCCCGCAGTTGGTGTTCCCCGACGCTGATCTGGACAAGGTCCTCCCGGTTGCGGCGCTGGCGGTGTTCGCCAACCAGGGTCAGGTGTGTGCCGCCGGCAGCAGGATTCTGGCCCACCACAGCATCGTCGACGATGTTGTTTCCGGTCTGGCCGAACAGGCCCGGGCGGTGCGGGTCGGCAACCCCTTCGACCCGGAGACGACGATGGGTCCCCTGATCAGTCAGGCCCAGCTCGACCGAGTGCTCGGCTATGTCGATTCTGGACGCAACGAAGGAGCACGGCTCGCCGCGGGTGGCTCCCGTATCGGTGAGGAGGGCTTCTTCATCGAACCGACCGTGTTCCACGGTGCGAATGACCTCACCATTGCGCGCGAGGAGATCTTCGGTCCGGTGGCCACGGTGATCGGGTTCTCCGACGAGGACGAGGCCCTCCGATTGGCCAACGACAGTGCGTATGGGCTGACCGGTGTGGTGTGGACCGAGGATCTCTCCCGGGCCCATCGTTTGGCCGATGGGCTCGACGTCGGCGCGGTCTGGGTCAATGCCTGGGGCGCCCCCGATCCGCGGTTGCCGTGGGGCGGGCAGGGTCTCAGCGGCATCGGCCGCGAACTCGGCACCGCCGGTATCGATGCACACACCACCGAGAAGGTCGTGTCCATCGTGTTGTAGGTGCTCTCTGCGTCTTTGTTTGCCGCCCCGGTCCGTTGTCTGGACCGGGGCGGCGGCATTTTCGGCGAGGAATCGTTGGCGACGTTGCACTCGGGCCACCAGCGGCTGGCAAGTCGGCACAAAAAGTCGCTATCAGGCAGTGCGCATGCACATGGACTGTATGTGCTCTCCAGCACACCATAGAAAGTGTCCGAGCCGACGCCGCCAGCCCTCCGGGGAACCCCGCTTCCTCAGCGTCCAGGCTCGCACCCCGATCCATCAAGGCACTCGATCACGACTGGAGACTGACATGTCGCGAACCACTCCCACCGGTGATGTCGCAAGCGTCCACCTGCGCACGGCCACCGCTGCCGCACGCCCGGCCGACTGGCAGCCCGGTTCCTCCGGGCCCGGCAGTGTCGGGGTTGTCGTAGGACGCGATGAGGCGAATCGGGAGACGCTGGAGAACCTGCTCGACGCGGCACGCGCGTTGCGTCCACAGTTGCTTGCCGAGCAGGCCGAGACCGAAGCGCGCGGGTTCTACTCCGCCGAGATCCATCAGGCCTTCATCGATGCCGGGTTCTACCGTGTCATGCAACCCAAGGCACTGGGCGGTCTCGAACTCGGAGTGGAAGCGTTCTACCAGGTGATCACCGAGGTAGCCCGTGGCTGCGCCTCTTCCGCATGGTGTCTGTGCCTGGGCGCCGGACACTCGCTCACGTTGTCCTCCTACTGGCCGGAGGAGGCGCAGCGCGAAATCTTCGGCGAGCACGGATACATGATCAGCCCGGCAAGCTTCAACGGGCAGAAGGACGTCGTCATCAACCGCGAGGTCGTCGACGGCGTGTCCGGGCTGCGGATCTCGGGCACCTGGAAGTACTGCTCGGGCTCGCCGCACTCCACTCACTTCATGCCCAGCTTCGTGTTGCCGTCCGACAACGACGCGCCGAGCGCCGTCCGTTGGGCCGTCGTGCCGCGGTCGAGTTACACCGTTCTCGACGACTGGGGTGGGATCATCGGTATGCGGGGCAGCGGATCGCACAGCGTCCACGTCGATGACGCCTTCGTTCCCGATCATCACATCGTCGAGGCCACCTGGACGTCCGAGGTTTCCGGAGACACGATCGGGTCTCGGCTGCACGGCAATTCGGTCTATGCAGGCGCGTTCACCGCATTCGCCGAGGGTGAGATCGGTGCAATTATCGCCGGACTCGGTTTGGCGGCACTCGACGAGTACGAACAGATCGTCACCACCAGCCGCGCCCCGTTCACACCGGGACATGTCCTTCGTTCCGAGCACCCGGTCTGGCAGATCAATTTCGGAAAGGCCATGGCTCTCGTCGACGCTGCCGTCGCTCTGTCGGCGCGTGGCGGGCAGTGGTACGAGGAGTTCGCTCGTCGCTCGGCTGCCGGTCTCGAACCGTTCGATGGCGAAAAGTCGTTGCGCCTGAACAATCTGTACTTTGTTGCCGAAAACCAGGTGTGGGAAGCGATCGACCTGATGCTGCGTTCTGCGGGATCGCGTCACGCCTCCGATGGTGCCCGGTTGCAGCGCTACTTCCGTGACATGGTCGCCTGCCGGACCCGCACCGATCAGCTCGAGCTGTTCGCCATTCCCACCACCGAGGCCCATCTGGCCCGCACGGTCTGACGCAGGCATTCCCACACTCATCCGCACCGACGCGAAGGCTGCTGAACGATGTCGCTATCCGAGCTCGACACTGCCCAGGCCCCTGCGGCCGCCATTCATCCGCTCGACCCGCTGACCGCCCACGAGCTGCGGACCGCCCGAGCCATTCTCGATGCCGCGGGCAAGGTGACCAGTTCCACCAAGTTCCCCTTGGTGCAGCTCGTGGAGCCGGCGAAGGATGACGTTCTCACCCACTCCGCCGACGACCCGGTCGACCGGCGCGTGTTGTTCACCGTGCTCGACACCGCTACCGGCGCCGCCGCCGAGGCGTTGGTGTCGATCACCAGTGGTCGGCTGGTCTCGTACACGGACATGACGACCGACGCAGCACCCTACGCTCAGCCGCCGTTCTACCTGGGTGAATATGAACTCGTCGAACATGTCGTCAAGGCCGACGCCGGCTGGCGTGAGGCGATGCGCCGGCGGGAGCTGAGCGAAGAGCTCATCGACAGCTGCCTGGTAGCGCCGTTGTCGGCCGGCTCCTTCGAGATTCCCGGCGAGGCCGGGCGGCGGCTGTCGCGGGCACTGGCGTTTCTGCGGTACGGCCCTCAGGACAGCCCGTGGGCGCACCCCGTCGACGGGCTGGTCGCCTATGTCGATCTGATCACCCAGGAAGTGGTCGAGATCGTCGACACCGGCGTCGTCCCTATTCCCCAGCAGCACGGCAACTTCGACGACGAGCACGTCGGCCCGGCCCGCACGAGTCTGCGGCCACTGGAAATCACCCAACCCGAAGGCCCCGGCTTCTCCGTCGACGGACAGATCGTCTCCTGGGAGAATTGGCGATTCCGGATCTCCTTCGACCCGCGCGAGGGACTGGTCCTGCATCAGGTCGAGCTGCGCGACGGTCAAGAGTATCGGCCGCTCATGTACCGGGCCTCGATCGCCGAGATGGTTGTTCCCTACGCCGACCCCAGCCCGACCCGGTTCTGGCAAACCTACTTCGACGTCGGCGAGTACAGCTTCGGGCGGTTGGTCAACTCTCTGGAGCTGGGGTGTGACTGTCTCGGCGAGATCCGCTATTTCGACGCCGTCCTTGCCGACGACGACGCGAACCCGATAGAGGTCCGCAATGCGGTGTGCATGCACGAAGAGGACTACGGGGTGCTGTGGAAGCACACCGACGCGACCGTCGATTTCGCCGAAACTCGACGTTCCCGGCGGCTTGTCGTCTCGTTCTTCGTCACCGTCGGCAACTACGACTACGGCTTCTACTGGTACTTCTACCTCGACGGCACCATCGCGCTGGAGGGCAAAGCCACAGGGATCGTGTTCACGTCCGGTATGCGCGACGACAACGTCGGCCATGCCTCCGAGATTGCGCCCGGCCTCGGGGCCCCGTTCCATCAGCACCTGTTCTGCGCCCGCCTCGACATGACGGTCGATGGCACCGCAAACTCCGTCGAGGAGGTCGAGTTCAGCCGGGTACCGATGGGCCCGAAGAACCCCCGTGGAAACGCGTTCACCCTCACCACCACCCCGATCGACAAGGAAAGCTCCTCGGGTCGGCTCGCCGACGCCAACCGGGCCCGGGCCTGGCGTATCACGAGCAGCGAACGCCGCAACTACATGGGCGAACCCACCGCGTTCAAGCTCATCCCCACACCGTCACCGACACTGCTCGCCGACGAGAACGCGTCGATCAGCAAGCGGGCCGCCTTCGCCACCAAACACCTGTGGGTCACGCGGTACGACCCGGCCGAACGGTATCCGGCCGGAGATCACCCGAACCAGCACAGCGGTGGTGCCGGCATCCCCGCCTACGTCGCACAGGACCGCGACCTGGTCGACACCGATGTCGTGCTGTGGCACACCTTCGGTGTATCGCACGCGCCGCGTCTCGAGGATTGGCCCGTAATGCCGGTCGACTATGTCGGATTCACACTCAAGGCCGAGGGATTCTTCGACCGTAACCCGACGCTCGATCTGCCGCGCTCCACCAGCAGCCACTGTGTGGACTCGCGCACGCGAGACCACGGCTGCCATTGAGCTCGCCCCCCACCCGCTCTACTCATATGCGAAGGAAGACGCCATGCCCGATCACATTCCCGGCCAGACCGTGTGGCAGGAACTCAACGTCCATGACAGCACCGGACTGGCCGAATTCTACCGAGCGGTCCTCGGGTGGGATCTGACGTTGGAGGGCGATCGCGGACTGTTCACTCTCGACGGCGCCCCTGTCGCCGGCTTGCGCGTCTCATCCGGCAGCCCGGAAGTTTCCGGCTGGACGTCGTACATCACCACCAACGACTTCGATGAGAGTCTGCGACGCACCGAGCTCAACGGCGGCAAGGTACTCGACCCCGCAGCCGCCCTGACGATCGACGGTGCACGAGCCGCGGTCGCTCAGGACTGCTTCGGTGCCGTTTTCGGATTCGCCTCCCTGCCGGAAGGGTCCGGAGCACCAGCAACCTCCGAACTCGGCCGACTCGTCCTTGCCGACATCATGACCACCGATATCACTACAGGTCAGAGCTTTTGGGATTCAGTGCTCCAGCGCACTCGCACGCACCACGAGGACAACCTCTCGGTCTACCGCGACGAACACGGTGCCGCGCTGATCGGCATCAACGAACTGACGGCCGACGAGCGTGCACATGTGCCCGCGCATGTGCTGCCCTGGTTCGCCGTCAACGATGACACCTCCGCCGTGGTTGCTGCAGAACGACACGGCGGCACCATCGCCACGCAGGGAAACACCTTCTGCTTCGGCGGATGGGGCGTAGTCCTCGACCCCGCAGGGGCCGCATTCAAGACCCTGCGCCTGAACACCGATTCCATCTGACCGCTGCACGATCACCCACCACCTATGCACCCGGAGGCAGAAATGTCCACCGCGCTTACCCCCGAAACCGACAATCCGGCGCTGGCCACCACGTTCCGAGAACTGATGGCCAATGTCTGCACCCCCGTATCGGTCGTCACCGCCATGGACGATCACCGACCCCACGGGTCTACAGTGAGCGCATTCGCCTCGCTGTCGATGGACCCGCCGATGGTACTGGTCTCACTCAACGCCGAGTCTCGCCTACTGACCATCATCCGCAAGACCGGCCGATTCGGTCTGAACATCCTTGCCGCCGACCAGTCCGCTCACGCGGGTGCCTTCGCCAGCCGGAGCGACGATCGATTCGCCGGGATCTCTTGGGACGAAGACCACCAAGTTCCCCGCCTCGGGGGAGTGCTGGGTTGGCTGGCATGCGAAGTCGCCGACCTCATCGACGGTGGTGACCACGTGATCGCGCTCGGACACGTTCTGGCCACCCAGAATGTTGCGACCGATCCGCTGACCTATCACCTGCGCGCCTTCGGCACCCACACCACCCGCCTCGGCTGACCCCCTGCCGTCACAGGCCGCACCCCGCGACGATCGTCGTTCGTGGCCTGTGGCGGCAGGCGGGGACCTGACCGTCCACCTTCGCCCGTTCAACCATTGGAGACCACGGTGAGTACAGCATCACCCGAGTTCCAGTCCCGCCTCGTTACTGGCACTGCACTGGGCAAGTGCGCCGCCACGTTGGTCGGTGTCTGCGCCATCGCGCACATCCCGGTCCTGCCTTCCCACCTCGCGATGGCGCCGCTGCTCACCCTGATCATGGCCGGCCTGGTCTGCGGCTGCGTCGGGTGCGCCCGACACCTGTGGACCCGGCCCACGCTCAGAGCGTGGTCGATCGCCGCAGCTCTTGCCGCTGCGATGCTCACCGCGCATCTGATGCTGATGATGGCGATGAGTAGTAGCGCCGACTCCATCCCCGCGCCGGCCGCCGGACATCACCACGGTGGCGGCTCCCAGCCGGTCCATTCCGTCATGCCTGGTGGATACATCCACGACCTGTTCCAGGTCACCACCCTCCTGGCTGCCGCGCAGGTCCTCCTCGCCGCGGCGGTCATCGGCTTCGCCCGGTTCCGCTCTCGCCGCCACAGGTGGTCCTCCTCCATCGGATCCTCTCCGCCCGCGACCCCACACCGGGAACCGGTATCGCGGACCTCCGACGTCCTGAGCGGGGCCGAGTAGATGGACGTGACTGCCGTGACCTCCCGTGGTACTTCCCGATTGGATCTGAGGCGCAGCGCGGGATGGGCCAAAGCCCATCGTCAGCGCCGCTTTCGTGCCACCGAGGCCGATTTCCTGATCGATTTCGCCAGAACTTGGGCACCCTACGGCGGCGCCACCGAAGAGGACATCCTCGTGCACTTCGGGATGACCTGGCGCCGATTCGTCGAGCACCTGTGGCAGGTGATTCCTCAAACAGAATGCACCGAAGAAGAAATTCGCAGTTTCGCAACCGTGTATCGCCTCGGCACATGAGCTCCGTTCCGACCCGAACCACGTGCGTTGTCGCGTTCACGGAAACCTGCGGACTGGGCGGACTGTTGTTGTAGCGCAAGCCTGTTGACTACCCCCTGCTCGTTTCGGTGCACGATCCCGAGGACTCAACCCCCAGGAGGGTTACAAATCCCATTCCCGCGAGTGGCGGCAACGGCGAAAGCGTCTAGAAATCGACGGGCCGCGCCGGATGTGGACCCCGAACTCCCGGCAGGCGGTCCGACAGAATCCCGAGAAAATTGCGACGAGCTTCGGCAGGAAAGACGGGGAAAAGATGTGGAATAGGCAGAAAGACGACGACATCCTCGATTTCGCGCTTCTCTGGGAGCCTCTCGGAGGACCTGCGCCGGAGAATATTGCTGCCGCGTTCTCGATCGATCTCGGGGAGTATCGGCACCGACTCCGAGGGGCTGTGATGTCCCAGCTGGACCGCCTGCGGAAAGGAATCGCCTCTCCTGAGAGGGTGTATGGGCTGGCCGCAATCACCGCGTTCGATCAAGATCTCCACGATGTGCACGCGGGAGGACGTGATCGTTGCGCGGTGTCGGCGACCGCTTCAGGCGACGCCGCCCATGCTTGATTCTCAGAACCAAAGAACAGGGAATTATATTGTCTCGCAACAAAATTAGTCTTGTCTAGCGTGTTGCAGACCGATAGAGTCGACCGCACTCCGCGGTTGTGTACAGCGCCATAGTCGGCGCGCGACGTGATGTGGTCCGCCGTCTGCGGACCGGCCAACTAGTAGGGAGCAAGGATGCTCATTTCAACAGCGGCTCTGGTGCGGCATGCCCGCGACAAGGGCTACGCGGTGCCGGCTGTCAATGTCTTCGATGACGTGAGCATGCGCGCCGTTGTCGCCGCGGCGGAAACTGCGGCGGCGCCGATGATCGTGCAGATCTCGTCCCGCACCGCGGTCTCGTTCGGGGTCGGACTCGTGACAGCGATGTTCACGACCGCCACTCGCGAGAGCCGAGTGCCGGTCGCGCTGCACCTCGACCACTGCCCCGACCGCGAACTGCTCGACGACGTGATCGCCGCCGGATGGTCCTCGGTGCTGTTC
>JBCEBZ010000366.1:0-5553 GCA_039206675.1 Rhodococcus sp. (in: high G+C Gram-positive bacteria)
TCCGCGCCGGCTCGTCGAAAATCGCGCGGCAGCTCCGGCCGCCAGGAGACCAAAACACGGTCGAGGTGTTCGTTTTATGGATGGGCGTGTAAAAATGGCTCCTGCACCGCGGCAGCCCACGGCTCGGACCACCGGTTCTGGCGACGGCGCTCGACGAGAGCCTCGATGATCGAGGTGATCGAAGGCCCCGCACCCGGGCAGCAGGCGGCGCCCACTCCACCCGGTGCCGATCAGATTGATCGCGGGCGCGCCGCGAAGAGGTGCGCGACCGCTCCACCGCTGACGACGGTGGTTCCCTCCGACTCGATGGTGAGCGGCGCGAGCACGATCCGATCGCCCGCACCCAGGACCGCAACGGGGCTATACAGAAGTCCGATGCACAATGCGGTCGCTCCACGACTCGGCTTCCGCACACTCGACCATGTGACGTTCCGGGATCCGCACGCCCTGGCTGCCCCACCGAGATGCCGACAGCGAACGACCTGGTGCGACACGCCATGTACGTTCGACTGCACTATTATTGAACGAATTTCGAGAAATGTGACTGAACTACGGCCAACGGACCTGTTGGGGCCGTCTCGTCTGGTGATCTACATTTCGTGGGTTCGCATCGACGGCAGGCAGTCGACTCCGACTGCCTTGGGTCACCGAGGGACGATGATTACTGCGGGGTCGATGTCGAGGACGTCGGCGACAACGGCTGCGGTGACCGGCCCCTCACGCAGGATGCGAGGACCGGGACCGGTGAAATCGACAATCGTGGAGGCCATTCCGGTGGTGGCCGGGCCACCGTCGAGATACACCGACACCGACTCGCCGAGTTGTGCCCGCGCCTCGTCGGCAGTGGTGGCCGGCGGTTGTCCGGATACGTTGGCACTGGACACCGCCATCGGCCCGGCCTCACGTAGCAGTTCGATCGCCACCGGGTGCTGCGGCATCCGCAGCAGCACCGTGTCACCGGTGTTCCCGAGATCCCACGCGATAGTTGGGGCCTGTTTCAACACCACGCTCAGGGGGCCGGGCCAGAACGCCTCCATCAGCTTGCGTGCCGTCTCAGGCACGGACGACACGAGATCGTCGACCCGGTGCCACGAGTCCACCTGCACCGGCACCGGCATGTCGGGACCGCGGTTCTTCGCTGCCAACAGTGATCTCACGGCATCGGCGTCGAAGGCGTTGCAGCCGATCCCGTACACCGTGTCGGTGGGCAGCACCACCAGGCGTCCTGCCTTGGCGTCGTCGACCGCGGCGCGGATGCCGGCGGACCGGCTCTGAACGTCAGTGCAGTCGAATATCGTGCTCACTCGAGGGTCCTTACCTTCCGGGCTTCTGAGCCTCCCGCCGGCGAGATCTGACGGTCGTTTCTGTTCCTGGTATGCGAGACGGCGGTGCCTACGATGGCCCCTCGCGCGGTGACACCTGCTGCGGTACGCCGACCGTCATGATGCGGTGTCGGGGCCTCGGCTGAGGGAGGCGAGGAGGGCCAACAGGCAGGTGATCGCGAGGGTCAGCAGGGCCCATCGGTAGCCGGTGGTGAGAGCGTCCATGGTTGGTGGTGTGAGGCTGGAGACGGAGCCTGCGTAGGCCGCCTGCTTGGTGGGGCCGGGCAGGCCGCTGGTCACAATGGCCAACGCCAGCGCGGTGCTGAGTGCGTAGCCTGCGTTCTGGGCGGTCTGGCGCACGCCGTTGGCTATGCCGCGCCGGTGTGTGGAGACCGATCCCATGATGGCTTTGGTGTTGGGCGTCGTGAACAGTCCCACGCCGGCGCCGACGGCAAGCAGGCATGCGGCGAGGGCGGCACTGTTCATGGAGGGCTTGATGAGCGCGGAGAGTGCGAACAGCCCCGCTGCCGTCACAACCAGCCCGGTGCTCGAGAGTGCTCGCGCACTGCAGTGATCGAGAAGCCTGCCGGCTACGGGGGCTGTCGCGGCCATCGCCACAGCGACGTACAGGACGTGAATTCCAGCCTGGTAAGGAGGCATGTCTGAGGCGGCCTGAAGGTAGAGCGACATCAGCAACACGACCGCGAAGTACGCCATCGTCATGAGCAAGAGCGCGAGGTAGGCCATCGACCGGGTCCGGCCGGCGAAGAGGGCGAGGTCCAGCAGCGGATGCCGGCGGCGGGCCTGGACGATCAGGAAGACGGGGGTGAAGACGGCGAACAGGCTGAGTCCAATGAGTACGGGGACTCTGGTCCAGCCCCGGGCTCCGCCTTCGGACAGGGCCAGGATGAGGCCGCCGAGGGCGAGAACGGACACAGCAGCACCCAGGTAGTCGAAGGGCTCCGTTTCGGACCGCGCGGGGTTGGAGCGAAGGCGGAGTCGGGCCCACCTCAGGGCTATCAGACCAATGGGGACGTTGAACCAGAACACCGCGCGCCAGCCGAGGCCAGAGGTCAGAGCGCCGCCGAGGGCCGGGCCGATGACCTGGGCGAGGGCGGCGATGGTGGTGTTGATGCCGAGGGCAGTGGCAAGGCGGTGGGCGGGGAAGGCGTCGGTGATCAGTGCGGTGATGTTGCACAGCAGTGCGGCGGCGCCGACGGCCTGCAGGCAGCGGAAGACGATCAGCCACTGGATGCTGGGCGCCAGGGCGCACAGCAAACTTGCCGTGGTCAGTACGGCGATGCCCGCCAGATACAGGCGGCGGCGGTCGATCATGTCGGCAACGCGCCCGAAGACGAACACCAGCACCGTGGTCACGAGCATGTACGACAGCAGCGTCCAGGATGCGCCGGAGGCCGATGCGTCGAAGTGCCGGCTGATGCTGGGCAGCGCGACGTTAATGGCGGAAGTGTTGACGCTCGCCAGGAACCCGCCGAGTCCGGCGGCGACCTGCACCTGCCACACGCGAGGAGGGCGAACCTGGGATGCAGACTGAGTGAGTGGGGTGGTCATGGTCTCCTTGCGTGGCTCCCGGCGCCGGAATGCGTCTGCAGCGCAGCGCGTGGAGCGCCGTTGCCTCCGCCACGTGCGCGGCGGGCTCAGGCCGTGCGGGCGGCGATTTCGAAGGCGGCGACGTCGAGGATGTCGGCCTGCATCGGTAGGACCGACGTCATCAGGGTGTGGTGGAGCGTGGTGTCGGGGTCGTCACAGACATCACTGAGGACCAGCAGGCGATAGTCGCGGTCGGCGGCGTCACGCACGGTGGACAGAACCACGCCGCTGGTGAAGATGCCGGCGAGGATCAAGGTGTCGATACCCTGATCCCGCAGGAGCGAGTCGAGTGAGGTGGTGCTGAAGGCGCCGACGCGGGTTTTGGTGACCGTTGGCGTGCCTGCGTTCGAGCGGAGCAGGGGGTGAACGTCGTTGTCCGGCTCAGCAGCCGCCAGAGCGCGGGTTTCGGCCACCGACGCGAAAGCCTTGTTGTGGGAGGACACTGCCGCGTAGTCCTCGGGTGTGAAGGCGACGCGGACGCGTATCTCTCGGATGCCCGCGGCCTGGGCGGCACGCTGGGCGCGCTGGGCGCCGCCGAGGATGCGGTCCGGCTCGGGCAGCGCCGCCAGTAGCGGCTTCTGGAAGTCCATGAGCAGCAGCGCCGTCCTGTCGGACACGAGTGTGGGGGTCTGACTTGCCAAGGGTCTGTCCTTCGTCGTGGATAGGTTGGCCGAGGGTGCCGCGTGCGCGGCGCGCCGGTGTCGAATCCGGCCGTGTGACAATGACTTGTCGTCGATGGTCAGGGCAGGGCGATGTACTTGGTTTCGAGGTATTCCTCGATGCCTTCGCTGCCGCTTTCGCGGCCGAGCCCGGATTCCTTGACGCCACCGAACGGCGCGGCGACATCGGAAATGATGCCGCGGTTGACGCCGACCATGCCGGATTCGATCGCCTTCGACACCCGGAGTGCGCGGTCCAGGCTCTGGGTGTAAAGGTAGGCGGCGAGACCGTATTCAGTGTCATTGGCGGCGGCGATGCCCGCGCCGTCGCCGTCGAAGCCGACGATCGCAGCGACCGGACCGAACACCTCTTCGGCGAGGATGCGCGCGTCGGCGGTGACCCCGGTCAGTACGGTCGGCTGGTAGAAGTAGCCGACCTCTCCGGAACTGTCGCCGCCGGTCGCGATGTCGGCGCCCTTGTCGACCGCGTCGGTGACGAGGGCGGCGACGGAACGGCGTTGTTTCTCGCTGACCAGCGGCCCGACCTGGGTACCCTCAGTGTCGCCGGGGCCGATGGTCAGTGCCGCCATCCGGGCGGTGAGCTTCTCGCTGAATTCGGCGCGGACCGTGTTGTCGACATAGATGCGATTGGCGGCGGTGCAGGCTTCGCCGGTGTTGCGCATCTTCGCCGCCATTGCCCCGTCGACTGCAGCGTCGATGTCCGCGTCGTCGAAGACGACGAACGGAGCGTTACCGCCGAGCTCCATCGATGTGCGCAGAACTCCGTCCGCCGCAAGCTTGAGCAGGTGTTTCCCGACACCTGTCGATCCGGTGAAGGTGAGCTTGCGCAGACGTGGATCGGCGAGCAGCGGGGTGGTCAGGTCTGCAGAGTGCGCGGTCGGAAGCACCGACAGCACACCGTCCGGCAGTCCGGTGTCTCGGAACACCTCGGCCAGCAGCAGCATCGTCAGTGGTGTCTCGGCCGCCGGTTTGACGATCATGGTGCAGCCGGCGGCGAATGCGGGTGCGATCTTTCGAGTCCCCATCGCAAGAGGGAAGTTCCACGGAGTGATCGCCAGGGTGGGGCCGACAGGTTCCTTGGTGACCAGGATTCGCCCGGTCCCGGATGGGGATTCGGTGTAGCGGCCGTTGATGCGGACCGCTTCCTCGGAGAACCAGCGGAGGAACTCGGCGCCGTAGTTGACCTCACCCTGGCTCTCGGCGAGCGGTTTCCCCATTTCCAGGGTCATCAGCAACGCGAATTCGTCCCGGCGTTCGATCACGATCTCCCACGCGCGACGCAGGATCTCCGATCGCTCCCGGGCCGGCGTCGCGGCCCACCCTTCCTGGGCGGCGGCTGCGACGTCGAGCGCGACGGCTCCGTCTGCCGCGGTGGCATCGGCGACGCTCGCGAGGACCTCGCCCGTCGCCGGGTTGTGCACGTCGAAGGTCGCATCCGTTGATGCGGGGAACTGCTTGTTGCCGATCCACAATGTGGTGGGCACCGATGTGAGGAGATCAGATGCTGCAGTCATGGTCCTGTCTTCCGTGTATTCGTGAAGGTGAGTGCGCCGGCTCAGCAGGCGCTGCGGGTGGTCGGTTGGATCCAGCGTTGGGACCCTGCCCGTCCTCAGGCCGGAGACTGGTCGGGCCCTCGATCTGTTGTTTCCTGGGCGGCAGCCCGTGCTCGCGATCCCGCGACTGCCCGGACTTGGTTGCGGAGGAGTCGCCGCTCCGTAGTCAAAGGGAACGAAGCTGTCCAACATGGTTTCCGGAGTCGTCCTTCGCCATCTCGATCCAGGTGTCGAAGGGTCGTGACAGCTGGTCGAGTCGCTCCAGGATGATGGTGGAGTCCGTGTCGTCGGCAACTACCGGGCAGCCGCGTTGCGAGCGATCGAGTCCGAATCCTAATGTCAGAGGGATCAATTCGGATCCTGCGAGGTTTCCGGATTCATCGAAGT
>JBCEBZ010000366.1:5563-13593 GCA_039206675.1 Rhodococcus sp. (in: high G+C Gram-positive bacteria)
TACCCGGTGAGGCGATCGTAGAGGTCGGCAGGGGAGGATTTTGGCGGCATCTGCTGCTGCTCATAGACCTCGAGAGGGAACGACTCGACGGTCTCCAGAGTGAAGATGAAGTTGCCCAGCGAATAGCAGATCGGCCGATTGCGATAGAGTTCCACACCACGCAACACGGGAGGCCCGGATCCCAGGATCGCGTTGGCGCCGGAGTCGATCAGAGTGTGCGCGAGCGGACGGAGGAACTCCGCCGGGGTGTCACTGTTCCAGCGGCCACTGGTGCCTTCGTGGCAGTGGAGCGCCACAAACACCAGATCAGCTTGACGGCGGGCCTCCTGAACCGACTCGACCAACGCCGCAACATCGCGATCCAGTACCGCCGTGTGCACCGACGATTCCTTGTCGGCCGCAAAATGCACACCTTCGACTGCGAAACCGTCGAAGGGCGGGCGATCGTAGACATTCATGTCCGGGTACGGCAGTGAGATCCCCGGAGCAGTGGTACCGGACGCATTCACATCGACACCGGCCTCGGCGAGGGCTTCTCGGACGATCGCGAACTTCTCGAACTCGAGGTAGTGAGTCTTCTGAGTGCGAAGCGGAGCGATCCCGGGGCGTCCGGCATCACCTGCCCCTGGGTCGGCAGCCATGGACAGTCGGGCATTGCTCGACCCGGCCGAGATCAGAGCTACGCGCCCGTTCGAAGTGGAGAAGTACGCCGGTTGCAGCGCCTGCCTGAGGGTATTCCCGACACCGGCGAAGACCATCTCACGACGAGCGAGTTCGTGGATAGAGGCGGATAGGCCGTCAGGGCCGTAGTCCGTGGCGTGATTGTTGGCCATGCCATAGATGTCGAACCCCATCCCCTTGAATTCGTCGAGCAGGGCGGGGTCGACACCGAGGTGGGTTCCGTGGAAGGTGGTGGCAGGTCGGCGATCCGCACCCGGAAAAACCGCCTCCAGGTTGGTGAACGAGACGTCCGCCCCGCGAACGAAATCGATGACCGCGGTGAACTCGGCCCGGTCGGTAGGGGAGAGCCGGCGCGTGAGAATGGAATTCCCCGTCGCGAGAACCCGTGTGGTCATACTTACCTAGCCTCCGATGATGCTGACTGTCTCCGCACACCCAGTCCGGTGATTCCTGTGTGTCGACAAGTTCGATGTGGTGTCAGAGCTTGATGCGGCCCACAACACCATTGTCGGATGAGGTGGTCTCGATGGATGTGCCCAGATCATTCGACAGCGTGGTCAGGCGTTCGAGGATGTCGCGGCCGTCGTTCTCCGAGGCGATGACCGGACATCCTCGCTGACCACGTGATTGGCCGTAGCCCAGTGTCACGGGTACGAGCTCGGACGCGACCAGTTCGCCGTTTTCGAACTGGAAGCGGGGCACGATCGTCTCCCAGAACTCCTTTCTGGTCGCATAACCGGTGATGCGGTCGTAGAAGTCGGCGACGGTGGAGTCCTTGGGGAGGCCGGCCTGTTCGTAGACCTCGATCGGCAGCGCATCGAGCGTCTCGAGTGTGAAAATGAAATTTCCCAGTGAGTAGCAGATCGGCTTGCCGTGGTAGAGCTCGATCCCGCGCAGCATGTGGGGGCCACTACCCAAGATGGCGTGCGCGCCGGCATCGATGAGCGAGTGCGCCAGTGGCCGTAAGAAGTCCGCGGGAGTGTCGGTATTCCACGTGCCACCGGCTCCTTCATGACAATGCAGCGCCACGAGCACCAGGTCGGCCTGTCGCTTGGCCTCGTCGACTGCTGCCACCAACGCGTCGGCGTCGCGCTGCAACACCGAAAAATCGATCCGCGATGTCTCTGCGGGTGCGAAATGGATTCCCTCGAGCGCGAACCCACCTGCAGGCGGGCCGTCCCACATGTTGCGATCGGGATAGGGCAGGAACACCCCCGGGGCAGTGGTGCCCGAGGGGGTGACGTTGACGCCGGTCTCGGACAGCAGTTGGCGCAGCGCCTCGAACTTTCCCTGTTCGACGTGGTGGGTCCGCTGGAGTCGGATCGGTGCAAGTCCGGGGCGACCGTCATCGGCCTCGCCGGGGTCGGCTGCCGCCGCGAGGCGCGCATTGCTCGAACCGGCTGCGATGAGAGCCACACGTGCCGCACCGGTTTGGAAATAGACCGGGCGCCGTGCTTCTCGCAGGGTATGGCCGACTCCGGCGAACGGCATGTTGCGACGGTGTAGCTCATTCATCGAGTCGACCAAGCCCGCGGTGCCGTAGTCGGTCGCATGGTTGTTGGCCATCCCGTAGACGTCGAACCCCATCCAGGTGAACTCGTCGAGCAGGTCCTGCCGGACCCCGAGGTGGGTGCCGTGATAGGTGGTCGCGGGGCTGCGGCGGGGGCCGGGGAACACGTTCTCGAGGTTGGTGAACGAGACATCGGCACCTCGGATGAGGTTGACCAGTTCGGTGAATCCCGGATGCTGGACCGCGGTCAGATTGCGGGTCAGGATCGAGTCGCCGGTTCCGACGATCTCAGTCTTCATGTCTCTCTCCTCGGTTGTGCACCCACCGCGTCAGGCAGGTACTCGTGGTGTCGTGCGGTGGCACCGGTCGGCTTGGTCGGTGTGTGGCGCGGCTGGAACTTCCGCAGGCATCGGTGGGCACGTTGTGCCCGTCCGGTGCTGGTTGCGAACGACTCGGGCACCTCGGACACGTAGACGGCGCCGCTGGAGTCGACCGCGATCGCATGGGGGGCGGCGAACTCGCACTCGGGTGGTTCGATTCGTCCCACGAGCGCTCCTTCCGGAGACCAGACCGATACTCGTCCGGGCAACGTAGTGGCCGCTCGACCGAGCCGCCAGGACTCGAGGTCCAGCGGGCCGCGGGGTAGCTCGGTGACGTAGAGGAACCCGCGCGGGTCGACGGCTACGTCGGTCGGTCGTTGCACGTTGTCCCACACGTCGAGCAGTTCGCCGTCGGCGGTGAATACCTGAATGCGGTCGTTCTCGCGGTCGCACACCAAGATTCGGCCATCGTGATCCGTCGTGAGGCTGTGTGGGATGACGAAACGACCGGGCTCCGCTCCAGGACCGCCCCAGGAGCTGAGGAGCTGTCCGTCCGCGGAGAAGCGGTGGACACGGCAGTTGCGGTAGCCGTCGCTGACGTAGAGGTCACCCCAGGGCGATGACACGAACTTGGTGGGCCGGTTGAACGGGAGACCTCCGCCCATCTGGCTGAGTGCGTCCTCGAGCCGGGGGTGGGTGCTCTGGTCGAACCCGGTACGGGAGGGGGCGCCGTCGCCGATGGAGCCGAGTAGCCGTCCATCGAGGTCGAATGTGAAGACTTTGTGGCCACCGTCGTCTGCGATGCGGACCAGGTCGTCGCGACCGATCGAGATCAGATGTGGTCGATCGGAGAACCACTCGTTGCGCCAACGGTCCACCACTGCGCCGTCGGGGTCGAGCACTGTGACCGCGACGGGCCCGCGTTGCAGGAGATACACCCGGTCGTGGGAGTCGACGGCGACGCCGGTGACGTCCTGTGACCAAGGTTGGCCGCTCCAGTCGTCGACTTCGTCGTAGTTCACCACCGCTCCGCTCACTGGTCTGCCGAGGTAACCCATCGAGGGGTGAGGGTGGCGTCGTCGGCTCCGTCTTCGATCAGGGAGGCGACCGGCGCTTCGTCCATGAACCAGTCGGAGAAGTCGTAGGAGCGCCATGCCTTGTCCGAAGCGTGGAACGAAGAGATTTCCAGGGGGTTTCCGCTGGGATCGAAGAAGTAGATCGAGGTGATGAAGCGGTGTGTGTTGTCGACCCCGCGCCGCTCGGTCACGTCGGAGACCGGGACCCCGTTAACGAGAAGATGTTCTCTGAACCATTCGACGTCCTCGTGGGTGGGCACGTCGAAGGAGAGGTGGTCCATCTTCTGCGGTTCAGTGGGCTGGCTGCAACGCTCTTTCCCGGCGGCCGGCCACAGAACGGAGCTGACCGGAGCGTGGGGTCTCCGGCTGACCTCGGGTGTCTCGTACAGGGAGAAGAGCTCGCCATTTCCCATTTCGAAGAAGACCTGGCGCAGGTTCATGGTGACCGCGACCGACGACGGCTCGCCCTCGGTCGCGACGGCCGAGCCGGTGGAGTGGTGCGCTGCGGTGCGCAGGCCGGTGGCGGAGGACTCGAACCGGACGGTCCGCACCACGCGGAAGCCGAGCAGATCCCGGTAGAAGCGCACTCCCTGGTCCATGTCGGTGGTGAACAGCACCAAGTGGTTGATGCCCGAGATGCGTCCGGCGGCCGGACCCTTTTCCTGCAGAATCCGCTGATGACGGGGCCGGTCGGTGGTCGACGTTTGGTGCTCTGTGGATGCGATCGTTGTCATCGCGTTCTCCTCATTTCTCGGTCGTTCGGGGTTTGGGGTTGACCAGTTCGGGCCCGGCAGTGACCAGTGGGGTTCGCCCGAGGTCGGGTGATCGTCAGACATCGAGGACGAGTCGACCCGAGCAGGCTCGGGATACGCAGATCATCATGGTCTTGCCGGCGGCGCGCTCGTCCTCGGTGAGCACTTCGTCGCGGTGATCGGGGGTTCCTGCGAGTACCGCTGTCTCGCACGAGCCGCACACACCTTCCTGACACGAAGATTCCACGTCGATGCCGGCATCTTCCGCGATCTCGAGGATGGATCGGTCGGCGGGAACAGTGGCCGCAATGCCCGACCGCGCGAACTCCACCTCGAACGCACTACCCGATTGGTGGAGGGTGTCCTCACGCTTGGAGAAGCGTTCCATGTGGACCTGGCCGGAGGGCCAGTCCGCGCAACTGCTCTCGATCGCATCCAGCATCGACTCCGGTCCGCAACAGTAGACGTGGGTTGACGGGTCGGTGTGTGCGATCAGGTCGGCGAGATCGGCCCTTCCGTGCGTGTCACTGGGCTGGATGACGACCCGGTCGGCGCCGAAACCGCTGACGTCGTCGAGAAATGCCATCGTGTCAGCTGAGCGGCCACAGTAGATCAGTCGCCAGTCCGCCCCCGCGGCCTCGGCTTCGGCGATCATCGGCAGCATAGGGGTGATGCCGATGCCGCCGGCGACGAACAAGTAGTGCGATGCGGGAGCGAGCGGAAAGTTGTTGCGTGGTCTGCTTACTCGCAGCGTGCCACCCTCGCAGAGGTTGTCGTGGATGTACGCAGACCCTCCCCGTCCGTCGGGAACATGCAGGACCGCGACTTGCCAGTGCCGGGAGTCGGCGGTCTGGCCGCATAACGAGTACTGCCGGGTGAAATCGGTTCCGCCAGAGTTGAAATGGAGGTCGATGTGAGCGCCGGGCGTCCAGGGCGGCAGCTCCTCGCCATCGGGGTGGGTGAGCGTGAGCCGGCGGACGCCGTTGGCCAGTAGATCGATGCGCCCGATGACCAGATGGTGGTCGTTGTCAGACATCAACACTCCTTTGATGATGGGTCGGGCTCGCCAACGTGTGTGCTGGCGTCTTTCGATTCTGCGGGGGCAGTGGGGTGGCGGTGGCTCGGTCACTCTCTCGGCGGCTAGAGTGTTCGGCCATGGACAAATCCCGCGATTCAGCTGCGGCGCTTGCGTTTGAACTGCGCGAAACCCTGTCGCGGGGCGCCCGGCGCATCCGGGTGGAGTCGGGCCCGCCGTTGGCGCAGCTCACCGTGCTCGGGCACCTGCAGCGCGAAGGTGCGCTGAGCACCAATGACCTCGCGGCCGCGGAGCGGGTCCGTCCCCAGTCGATGTCCAACACTGTCCGTGCGCTCGAGGAGGCAGGTCTGGTTCGCCGCAAAGCGCATCCGACCGATCGTCGGCAGGTACTGCTCGAGCTGACCCCCGAAGGGGTCGCGACCCTCGACGAGATCTTCGCGGTGCGGGAGGACTGGTTGAGCATCGTCATCCTTCAGGAACTCAGTGAGGACGAGCGTCGTGACCTGCGGCGAGGCCTGGCACTGGTGCAGCGCATCATCGACCACAGCGACTGACGCGGGACGGTGCAGGTACGGCGCCGTCGTCGCACGTCAGATGTCGAGAACGACCGAGGCGTCTTCGACCGCGACCGGGACCGTTTCCACACCGGCTTTCAGTCGCTCCATCACCTCGGCCGGCTCGATGGACACGGGGTACGGGCGTACCCGCTGCTTGGAAGCGAAGATCGTTCTTCCGCTCTTGATCTCGAACTCCCAGTGATGCCACGGGCACGAGATGATTTCACCGTCGCGGACCCATTTGACCTCAGGCGCCTGGTTCGGCGTCACTTCAGCTGTCGAGGTACCCCGGACAGTTCCCTTGCACAGTGGGCCTCCCATGTGGGGGCAGGTGTTCTTCAAGGCGTAGAACTCCCCGTCGACGTTGAATACGCCGATTCCGCTCTTGACCTTGTCTGGGTAGACGACCGTCGAGGAGCCCGGGGGAAGATCGGCGACTGCGCCGACTATGTACCGCATGTTGTTGTCCTTGTGTTCAGAGGATGGTCAGCTCACGCCAGCGGCGAGTCGAGCTTGCAGACGGGGATAGAACTGCGCCGCGTTGTCCGACAGGCACCGGTTGCGGTCCGCGTCCGGCCAGGAGGTGTAGACGTTCTCGGCCTTGACGTCGTCCCAATACGGGGTGCGGCTGCCATAGACCACCAGTGAGGAATTGTCGGCGCCGATGGTGCCGGCCGAGCGGTGGCTGTGCGGCGAGATCTCGTCATCGGGCTGGGTGACGAAGCGGACGTGCTCTTCGAGGTACAGCGTGGGCATCTTGCTGACCCACGGGACTTCGACGCGGTCGGACTGCCAGTCCTTGTCTGTGCGCACAACGAACGACCGGGCGGCGTGCACACTGACGTCGCCGAACACGACGCGCAGGTCGGGGAGTCGTTCGAAGACACCGGCGATGATGAAGCTGGTCAGGTGCACGATCGACGACAACGGCCGGATGGCGTGAGTCTCGGCGTAGAAGCTGGGGAAGCCGACCTGTGAAGGCGGCGGTTCGATCAGCGTACCGAGATCGTCATGGATGAAGACCACGAGGCCGCGCTCGGCGGCCGCCTTCCAGATCGGGAAGTATCGCTGCTCACCGTAGGTGGCCAGCGCCCGCGCGGGGACTACGATCTGGACGAACCGGTCGTCGTCCGCCCAACGGTCGATCTCACGCAGGGCGACTTCGGTGTCGTTGAGCGGCAGCCGGATCGAGCCAAGGAACCGCCCCTCGGATTCCGGTGCGGTGAGCCAGTTCTCATACAGCAGCGTGTTGGCCGCACGCGCTACCGCGTTCGCCTGCTGAGGGTTGGGCCAGTATCCACGCGTGGTCGGTGACAGGATCGCGTAGTCGGCGCCGGCGTCATTGAACAACTGGTCGGCCATGGCCGCGGGGTTCGAGGCCTTCTCGATCGGCATCGCCAGCTGATCGAACGGAGCGGCGTAGCGGTCACCGATCAGGGGAGGCAGCGCGAGCAGATTCCACGGACCGCCGATGGCGTCGTTGAACTCGTCGGCCGGTAGGACGGGATGGACAGCGGTGTCGATGATCACTGGGTCACCGCCGCCTGGTCGAATCGATCTGCGGGCCGGGACGTGGGCAGGTTGTACACTTGGCGCGCATTTTCAGCCAGAATCCGTTTCTTGGTCTCGGGGGTCAAGCCGCGCGGCAGCGCCTTGCTTGGCGGGTCGTAGTCGTAGTGCGGGTAGTCGCTGGAGAACATCAGCAGCTCGCGGGCGTTGGCTTCCTCGAACAGATCGGCGATGTGCTTGGGGTTGGTGGCTTCCTCGATCGGTTGCGATGCCCATCGGAAGTTGTCGCGCACATAGTCATACGGCGATTTGCGGGCCGCGAGCTCCCCGCCGGTCTTGCCCCAGTGACGTGCCAAGCGGTCGATGATCGGCCGGTACCACAGGAACCCGCCTTCAACGAACAGGAACTGCAGCTGCGGATGGCGGTCGAGGACGCCGTTGCAGATCCAGCTGGCCATGTGGGCGGCGTAGGCCATCGGTGCGATCTGGGAGTGGTACTCCACGAAGTACTGCAGCGGTCCGGTGGAGGTCCACCCGAGGGGCTGGGTCGCGCCTCCACGGAAGTGCATCGATACCGGCAAGTTGTGCT